>JADKIY010000006.1:0-300000 GCA_016722575.1 Elusimicrobiota bacterium
AAATTCAAAGGCACCCCGCGCGCGCCAGGACCGCCACGGCCAGGCCGTGGCATATAAACACGGCGGCCGGACAGCGTGGCCGCCGAAGGCGGCCAGGGCGGTTCCTCAGCGCGGCCGGTCTGTGGCCGCGGCCAACCGCAGCGTTTCCCTTCCGTTCCAACCCTAGCCGATTCAGCCGCTAGCAACCAGCCAAGGAGGGGCGGCCCGCCGCGCTTTTTGTGGCGGGCCGGCGACCGCCCCGGTCTCCGTTCCCACCGCAGCACCAAGCTTTGGTTTTCCCGGTCAGCGATTCAGCCGCAGCGTTCAGCTCCGTTCCGGCGGCGAAGCCGCTGGGGTTCTCTGCCGGCAGGTCCGATCAGCAGGCGCGGGAAGTAGTAGTCACCGCTATACCCGGTGGTGGTGCGTGTCCGCGACCGCGCGGTATTTCCGCATGGCGGAGCACAACTTTGTGCCCGAACGGATGAACGCCGAAGCGAGAGCCCGCAGACCGATAACGTGGTTGAAGAATCTCCGTCGAAAGCGAAGTCCACACCGATACTCTTTTTGGAATAGCGGACGGTCCCGATCCACTTCCGAACCAAAAGGACTTGCTCGATTCCAACCCCGCGCGCACACCTTTGAAGGTGCCCCCTCCCTACCTCCCTCCCCCAACGGGGGCGGGACAGCCGGAACCCCTCTCCCAACCTCTCCCCGACGGGGAAAGGGGGAAATACCCAGTCAAATACTGTAACCACTTTCGCGCCCGGAAACCAAAGGCCCGCCTAAGCGCTCTCCTCGGGCCGCCCTCCGGCCCTGCGGAAAAAATATAGCCCTATCCAATGGAGGAACAATGAAGCCAGATGAAGGCACAAAGACACGTTGCGCCATCTATACCCGCGTCTCGACCGACATGCAAGCGGAGGTGGAATACAACTCCTGCGAGGCCCAAGAGGACCGCATCCGGGCTTTCATGGCCAGTCAGGAAGGCTTTGAGGTCTTCAAGGTCTACTCGGATCCGGGATATCCGGGGCCATACAACCGGCCTGCTCTCCAGCAACTGGTCGGCGATGTCCGGGCGGGGGAAATCGACCTGGTTATCACTTACAAAATAGACCGCCTTACCCGGTCCCCCCGGGACTTTTACCAGTTGATTGAATTCCTTGAGGGCCACCAAGCCTCTTTCATTTCAGTCACAGAACGCTTCGACACGTCGACGCCTTCCGGCCGCCTCCTGCGCAACATCATGCTGACCTTCGCCCAATTCGAGCGCGAGTTGGCTTCCGAGCGCGTGAAGGATAAGGTCATACAACGTGTCCATCGCGGCCTTTATCATGGCGGCCACCCGCCCTTCGGATATAGGGCGGAAAACGGAGCTCTTGTTCTCGACCCGCCTCGAGACGTGGTGGTCAAACGCATCTTTGAAACCTATTCGGAGACCCGGTCTTTGCAGGCCGCTATGAAGTATCTGAAGAAGGAAAACATCTTATCTCGGAAAGGAAAGCCATTCTGCGACTCCGCCATCTGGTACACCCTTCAGAAGGAGGTCTACACCGGAAAGGTTGTCCACAAGGGAAAGGCCTACCCGGGCAACACGCTCCCATCATTTCAGAGGAACTTTTCCAGCACGTCCAGGCGCTAATCAAGCAAGGCCCTCGCTTCCATGTCGCCACTCATTCTCATCTGCCGTTTGCTGGGATTGTCCGATGCGGTGAATGCGATTCGACCATGTGCGTCACTTTCACCAACAAAGAGGGGAAATCTGGAAGAAGAAGGTATTACTACTATCGGTGCACGAAGGTGAACAACGAGGGAGGGGAACTTGCTCGACTCGCCAGATCAGCGCCGAGCGGCTGCACGAGTCGGTTTATAACAATCTCCTCCGCATTTCTATGGACACCGACTATTTAAGAAATCTAGTTTTTGCCCTCCAGAATCGTACCACTCACCCCAGGGCAGAAAAGGTCGAACTGCCACAAGATGTTTACAATCTGACGCCTGAAAAACTGCAAAAAAACCTAAATGCATTTATAAAAGCATGTGCGCGCAAAACCGGAATCGAGAAAGTCCTTTTGGTTCGGAAGTGGATCGGGACCGTCCGCTATTCCAAAAAGAGCATCGGTGTGGACTTCGCTGTCGACGGAGATTCGGCGGGACCGGTGGTCGGGGCGGTTTACTCGGGCCAGAGCGGCGGAGCCGCCCCCCAAAAGAAAGACCCCAACCGCACTACGCAGTTGGAGCCTGTCTTTGCCAAGAAAATGGCGGAGGGAGTGAGATTTGAACTCACGAGAAGCTTGCGCCTCTACCGCATTTCGAGTGCGGCGGATTCAACCGCTCTCCCATCCCTCCGTAAATTGTTAAAGCGGCGCTGAAAATCCAACCGACAGCCGCCGGACCGGAAATTCTTACGGGCTATTATACCCTGTGCCGCCCCGAAAAATCCCGACGCATTTCCCGCTGCAAATCCTTGCGTTTTTTGTCTTCCCGCTGGTCCGGCGCGGTTTTGCCCTTGGCCAGGCCCAATTTGACCTTGGCGAAGCCCGACTTGGAGAAATAGAGCTCCAGGGGCACAAGGGTGAGGCCTTTGATGGCCATCTTCCCGATCAAACGGCGAATCTCGTCCCGGTGAAGGAGGATTTTACGCTTTCGGGTGGGTTCCTGGGTGACGTGCAGGGAGCCCTGCTTGTAGGGGGAAATGTGCACGTTCCAAAGGAACACTTCGCCGTTTTCAACGCGGCCGAAGCCGTCCGATAAATTGACCTGGCCGGCGCGAAGGGATTTGACCTCCGGCCCGGTGAGGGCCAGCCCGCCGTCGTAGGTGTCCAGGATGGCGTATTTGTGATGGGCCCGGCGGTTTTCAGCGATTCGAGTCATAGGTTAACCAGATCCGGACGCTGCGCGGGACAGGACTTGAACCTGCACAGCCTTTCGGCCATAGGCTTCTGAGACCTACGTGTCTGCCAGTTCCACCACCCGCGCAGCGTCCGGACCATGGGTCTTAAAATTTTAATTCGATCGCGCCCACGCGTCACGCGGTGGGTAAGCCATCGAGACTGTACATCACCGGAGACTCTCAGGCAGTTCCACCACCCGCGCAGCGTCCGGACCATGGGTCTTAAAATGGGTCTTAATCGCGCCCACGTTTCATGGCGGTGGGTAAGCCATCGAGACTGTACATCACCGGAGACTCTCAGGCAGTTCCACCACCCGCGCAGCGTCCGGACCATGGGTCTTAAAATTTTCATTCGATCGCGCCCACGCGTCACGCGGTGGGTAAGCCATCGAGACTGTACATCACCGGAGACTCTCAGGCAGTTCCACCACCCGCGCAGCGTCCGGACCTTGGGTCTTAAATGAGTCTTCGTCGCGAACATCCCCGCGCGACGGCACGAAACCGATGCTATTCCGGCAACGACGCTTGGTCTTTGAGCCGGGACAGGGCGCTTTGGGCGTCGGCCAGATGGGGATCGGCCAACACGGCGGCCCGGTATTCGTTGGCGGCTTCGTCCAAACGGCCGCGCTTTTCAAAGGCTTGTCCCCGGCCCCAGAAGGCCCGGGCGTTGTGGGGCGACCATTTGAGCGCCCGGTTGAAGGCCCGAACGGCCCGTCGATTCCTGCCCTCGGCCAAATAGGCCCGGCCGACCCAGGTCCAGGCATCGGCCGATCGGGGCTCCGCGTGGGCCCACTCCAGGGATTTCAGCCGTGCGGCGACGGCGTGCCCCGCTGCCAAATCGGTTTCAATGGCGGCGGAACGCCCGAGGGGGGCCGAAATCGAGGAATTTTCCGCGGCGTCGGCCGCCGTTGAACCCGCCCACAGGGGAGCCGCCCCCAGGGCCATCAGGGCCAAGGGGAGGGTCAGACGCGTACGGCGGGACAGCGCGGCGATCTTCACGACGGAAACGGACTATACCATTAAGGTTCGAGGGGTGTCAAAACGAAACAGGCCGGGGCGGTTTCCCGCCCCGGCCTGTCGCGTTAAGAAAACCTTATTTCTTTTTGGAGCCTTTGGTTTTGGGGGCCGGTTTGGCGGCCGCTTCGGCTTTGGCTTTCAGGTCGGCCACCCGGGCCGTGACGGCTTTCAGGGACGAGTTCACGCGGGTGAAGTTGGCGGCCAGGAAATCCTCTTGGACCTTGGTCCAATCGGCTTCCAGGGCGCTTTGGGCGCTGGCCAATTCTTTGGCGACGGCGCCTTTGACTTTTTTGACCGTCGCGCCCAGGGCGGAAATTTCTTTTCCGATGGCGTCGATCCCGGCCTGCGCTTCGGCTTTGGCGGCGGCTTTTCCGGATTCCACGGCGGCCTGGGCGGCTTCGGCCTTGGCTTTCGCGTCCAGGGCGGAGGCCAGGGCGTTCTTATAATCTTTGGCTTCGACTTTGGTTTTGGCGTCGCTCAGGGCGTCTTTGGCGGCTTGGAAATTGTCGGTGGCGTATTCCAGGGCGCCCGCTTGTTCGGCGGAATTGACCGCGTTTTCGGCGTCGGTGATTTCAATGGTCGGCGGTTTCGCGCAGCCGAAGGCCAGGGCCAAAAGGACGGCGCTCAAAAATGTCGTTGCACGGGTGACGATTCGCATAACTTCCTCCTTGGGATTTGGAAAGGGGGGTAAAAGGACGAGTTGATTATCCGATTTTTTCAGCGGCGGATCAAGGCAGGACCTCGAAGGAAATGTGTCGCGGCGGGGGCGGCGGCTCCTGGCCGTCAAGGACGGCCGGCAAGGGCGGCAGGCCCGCGCTGATGAGGGTGCCTTCCGACAGGCGGAAGTTCTGGTTTAGGTAGGTGCGCACGGTTTCGGCCCGGGCCAGGGCCAGGGTTTCGCCCCGCACCACGCCGCCCACGAATTCTTCCTCGACGAACCCGTAGACGCGGACTTTCATCTCGGGGTGTCGGCGCAGGATGGCGCCGATGTTGTCCAACGCCTCGTAGGAGGTGGTCAGCATGATGGAATTGCCGGCTTCAAAGGTGACGGGCGGCGTTTGGCCGTCCTCGATTTGCTGGAGGACCCGGTTGATTTCGCCCTGCATTTGGAGGGCCTCGTCCACCTGCCCCGGCGCGGTGTCCAGGGGGGTTTCCAGGTCTTCCAGGGAGAGTTCCTCCTTGGGAATCAGGGGCACCCAGCCTTCGGGAAGATAGAACGAAACCAGGATGCCGCCGTCGGCGATTTTGGCCGCCTTGCCCGAAGGAGAGGCCTTGTCCACGTGGCGGAGGCTCAGTTCAAAGCTGACGGCGGCCAAATCGGCGAAATTCCATTGGGTGCCCACGCCCAGACCGGCGGTCAAGCCGTTGTTGATGCGCACGTTCGAGAAATAGTCCCGGCGGTTCCGGCTGATGCCGATCGTGGCGTTGGTGTAGGGCATCCAGGTGCGGGAATCGAAGAACCGCCGCTGGGCGACAAAAACGACGGATTGGAGGGTGACGGAGCGTTGCCCGTCGGCTTTCGATCGGAAGGAGTGGTTGGCGAACTGGCCGCCCAGGGTCCAGCGGTCGTTCACTTCGTGCCGCAGGCGCGCGCCGTAGGAAGACCCTGTTTCGTAGCCGTCGGTGATCTCGCTGGGGGAAAGAGGGACGGCGGTGAGGCCGAAGAGCCCGACGGAAATGGGGGAGCGGTCCTCGGCCCGGGCCGCGGTTCCGGCCCAAAGCGCCAGGAGGGAAATCCCCAGGGCCTTTCTCACCGAAGGCCCCGCCGCGCGAGGTCCAGGGCCACCCGGGCGGCTTCCAACGTCGGCGCGGGGTCGGCCCGTTCCTCGGCCCGGGGGCCGGCCGCCACGTCGAAAGCGGTGCCGTGCCCCGGCGAGGTCCGCACAAAAGGGAGGCCGACCGTGATGTTGACCAACCGCCGGCCGTCGAGGGTTTTTAAAGGGATCATGCCTTGATCGTGATAGAGGCTCGCCACAAAGTCGCTTTCGCCGGCCGCGTGCCGGGCCCAGGCCACGTCCGCGGGCCAGGGGCCCAGGATTCGTAGGCCTTTTTTCCGAAGGGCCGCGGCGGCGGGCGCCACGATTCGGATTTCCTCGTTGCCCAATAGGCCGCCGTCGCCCGCGTGGGGGTTCAACCCGCACAGAAGCCACCGGGGTCCGCCCCGAAGGCCCAGAAACGTTCGTCCCCAGGCGTCCACCCGGAGGACCGCGTCGATGATTTTTTTCGTCGTCAAAGCCGCCGGAACGTTTTTCAATGGGAGGTGACGGGTGATGAGCACCGTGCGTCGCCGGCCGGCGGCCATGACCATTTCCACCTTCTTGACGCCGCACAGGGCCGCCAGCATCTCGGTGTGCCCGGGGTGGGGCAGGCCGGCCAATCGAAAGGATTCCTTGGAGGCCGGGCCGGTCACCACGGCGGCCACGCGACCGGCCAGGGCCAATCCCACCGCGGCCCGAACGGAAAGGGCGGCGGATTCGCCGCCCACTCGCTGGGGTGCGCCACGGCGAAGGGTTCGAATCTCCGGATGGGGGACATGCAACACGTTGGCCACTCCGGGCCGGTCTAGATAATCGTCGATGGAGGGGAGGGGGTTGACCGTGAGGCCCCCCCGGGGAAGGAGGCGGTGAAGAATCCAAGCGTCCCCCACCAGCAGAGGACGGGACCGGCGCCGAAGGGCGGGGTCCAGGGCCGCCCGGGTGCCCACCAAGGGGCCGATGCCCGCCGGGTCGCCGAGCGTGATGGCCAAAAATGGCCGCGGCATCGGGATCAGTCGGCGGTGGGAAGCGTGATCTTGACCTGGGCGCCCTGGCGCATTTCGGTCACGTAGTCCTGAAGGGCTTTTTGCTGGCCGGCTCGGAACAAGTATTCCTTGATGTCGTCTTCGGCGTCTTCAAATCGAAGCTTGGAGGCCGCCTTTTTTTCCTCCACCTGGATCAAGTGGAGCCCGAAGGGGGATTCCACCACGTCCGACACCTGCCCCACGCCCAGGGCGAAGGCGGCTTTTTCAAAGGGCGGAACCATTTGCCCCCGGGTGAAAAAGCCCAGGTCGCCGCCGTTGGCCGCGGAACCTTTGTCAACGGAGTTCTTCGTGGCGAGGTCCGCGAAATCGGCCCCTTTTTTGATTTGGTTTTTAAGGTCCAAAATCTTTTTCCGGGCGGCCGATTTCTGCTCCAGGGTGGCGGTGGCCCATCCCGTCGGGGCGCCGTTCTCGCTGGGGACGCTGATCAAGATGTGCCGGGCCCGCACGCGCTCGCCGGTTTGCTGGGTGTAGAACTTGGCCATGGAGTCCAGGTCTTTTTCGTCTTCGCCCGCCAGACCGGGCACGGGTTTCCCCTGGAGCTTCAGTTGAATTCGATCGAAGAGCTTTTTGGCCTCCTCCTCCGTGGGGGGCTTGGCCCGGGCGCGCACGGCCTCCTTGGACAGCTCCATGACGGAAAGCTGGTCGCGGATCCGATCTTCAAATTTTTTCTGGTCGATGCCCTCTTTGGCCAGCTCGGCGGCGAAGGTGGCGTTGGCTTCCTTGACGGCGGCGGGATTGCTCTTTTCCAACTCTTTGAGGGCGGCGGGGAAATCCAGGGCGCTTTCGTTGGCTTCGGCGCCCAGGGCGGCGTATTGCCGGCGCAGAATTCCTTGGAGTTCCTTTTGGGCTCTCTCGGGCAGAAACCGGGCCCGGACCTGGGCGACGCCGTTTTCAAATTCCCGTTGATTGACCCGCACCTTGTTTTTCTTCGCCTCCTGGAGGAGGACGCGGTCCGCGATCATTTGGTCCAACAGCTTCTCCCGGTTGTTTTTTTTCCAGGCGTCGTCCAACTTGTCGGCGGGCATGCCTTCTTTCGCCTGCTCCAGGAGGGAGGCCCAGTTCTTTTCGTATTCGGACAACAAAATGGCTTCGCCGTTGACCGTGGCGATGGGGCGGTTGGTGAGTTTGGCCGCGAAGGCCAAGCCGGTCAGGCCGATCAGCGTGAAAAGGCAGAGGGACAAACGTTTCAAGGGAAAACCTCCTCGGGAGTGATGCTTCAACTATATCATTTTGGATCGGGGGCCCGTTTTTAAGGCCGGGCCGACTTCGTGGACACCACCAGATCGTCCAAGGCGTCGTCGTTCACCGACACCGCGTAGAGCGCCCGGGTGCGGTCGAACCATTGCTGAAACTTTTGGCTTTCCAGGGCGGCGCGAATCCGCTTTTTGGCGGCGTCGTCCAGGGGCCCGGCGGACAATTTCCGGTCGCCGATCCGTTTAATGAGGTGGAAACCGTAGGGGGAGGCGACGGGGTCCGAGACCTCGCCGGCTTTCATTTGAAAAAGGGCGTTTTCAAATTCGGGCACCAGGGAGCCCCGGATCAGATATCCCAGGTCCCCGTCCTTTTGACCCGTGCCGGGGTCTTCGGACCGGGCGCGGGCCAAATCCTCGAATTTTTCCCCCGCGGCGATTTTTTTTCTCAATTCGGCCGCCAGAATTCGGTCGCTCACCAAAATGTGGCTGGCGCGCACTTCGCTTTCCGCGTCCCAAAACCGGCGGACGTCGTCGTCGGTGACCGACAACCGGGAATTTTTCAACCCGTCCATGTAATGGGAGACCCAGAGGCGTTCCCGTTCCTCCAGGTATTTTTGGCGCAAACGCGCCCGGCTCTGCCGGTAGCTTTCCTCCAGTTCCGCCAGGCGTTCGCGGAGGGCCGGCCCCGGCGTCGGGTTTTCCTGGGCGGCCTGGAGGATGATTTTCCGGCGAATCAAAAGGTCCAACAGTTCCCGCCGACCGGCCGGGGAGCCCAAATAGGCCCGGCTGGAAAAGGGAACGCCGTTCACCTCCTCCTGAAAGGAGGACGCCCGGACCGCCTGGGTTCCGACCCGGGCCAAAACCGGGTCCTTCTTTTGGCAGGCCGTTCCGGCGATCATTACGGCGGCCGCGAAGAAAAACGGAGGCTTTCGCATTTCGGCAAACTAACTTTTTTGCCCCGCGGTGTCCAGGGAAAGTTGGTCGAGGAACGCCGTGGACCAATCCACCAAATCCGGCGGAAGGGGCGCTTCGAACCGCATGCCCGGCGGGGTGTCCCGGGTGGGGGGCAAAAAGCGGAACCGGTCCCCGTGGGCCGACACCAACCGGCTTAAATTCGCCGCGGCCAGGGTCGTTCCTTCCTTGAACCGGAATTCCAGCCCGTCGTTCACCAGGCCGATGTGCACCACGTTTTTGGCCTGGGCGTTTTGCCGCAGGCGGGTGACGGCGAAAAGCCGGTCGGCTTCGGGGGGCAATCGGCCGCAGCGGTCTTCCAGCTCCGCCCGCAGGCCTTCCAAGTCCCCGGGCCGGGCGTCCAGCAGGCGTTTGTAAAAAACCACGCGATCCGCTTCGGAGGGGAGCACTTCCGCCGAGAGATAGGCCGACACGGGCAACTCCAAGGCGGTTTCCACGGCCCCGTCCTTGGACGGACCGCCGCCGTGTTTTTGCCGGTCGATCTCCTCCGACAGCAGTTGCCCGTAGAGGTCGACGCCGATGGCGTTTAAGTGCCCGCTCTGCTCGGCCCCCAGCAAATTGCCGGCCCCCCGGATTTCCAAATCCCGCATGGCCAGGCGGAAGCCCGCCCCCAGGGAGGCGAATTCTTTCAAGGCCGACAACCTCTTTTGGGCGTCCTCGGTCAGGGTGGCCTCGGAGGAGTAGAACAGGTAGCAGTAGGCCCGTTGGCGTTCCCGGCCCACCCGGCCCCGCAGTTGGTAGAGCTGGGCCAGCCCGAAATCCTCGGCTTCTTCGACGATCAGGGTGTTGACCGTCGGGATGTCCAAGCCGGACTCGATGATGCTGGTGGCCAGCAGGATGTCGAATTTCCGGTGCAGGAAATCCCACATGACTTTTTCCAGGGCCGGGCCCGTCATTTGCCCATGGGCGATGACGATTTTGGCCGGGAGCCCGTGCTCCGAGAGCGTCTTCTCCAGCCATTCCCGGCGTTTTTCGATGGACCCCACCCGGTTGTGGACGTAATACACTTGCCCGCCCCGGCGCAGTTCCTGCTCCACGGCGGGAAGGACCACCTCCCGGTTGAAGGGCCCCACGTGGGTTTGAATGGGCAGGCGGCCCTCGGGCGGCGTCTCGATCACCGACAGGGCCTTGAGACCCCCCAAGGCCGACCCCATGGTCCGGGGAATCGGCGTGGCCGAGAGCGCCAGCACGTCCACCACGTCCCGGAAGGCCAGGAAGCGTTCCTTCTGTTTCACGCCGAAGCGGTGTTCCTCGTCGATGATGAGGAGTCCGAGATCTTTGAAGACCACCTCGGGCGACAGGAGCGCGTGGGTGCCCACGATGATGTCGATCACCCCCCGCCGCACGTCCTGGATCACGCGCTTGCGGTCCGCCGGGGCGGAAAAACGGGAAAGCACCGCGACGCTCACCGGGTAGTCGGCGAAGCGGTCGCGGAAGTTCCGCCCGTGCTGTTCCGCCAAAATGGTGGTCGGGACCAGGAGCGCCACCTGTTTTCCAGCGGAGACGGCTTTCAAGGCCGCGCGCATGGCCACTTCCGTTTTCCCGTAGCCCACGTCGCCGCAGACCAGCCGGTCCATGGGGGTGGGCCGCATCATGTCGCGCTTGGTTTCCTCGATGGCCCGGGCCTGGTCGGGGGTGAGCTCGTACATAAAGGACGCCGCGAATTCCTTTTCCATATGGCTGTCGGGGGGGAAAGCGTAACCGGGTTGGGAGGTGCGGGCCGCCGCCCGGGCCAGCAAGTCCTTGGCCAGTTGGGCCACGGCTTCTTCCACCTCGGCTTTGGTGCGGTCCCAGGTGGCCGTGTCCAGGGAAGAGAGCTTGGGCCGCTTGCCCTCCACCCCGACGTATTTCTTGACCTGGCGGAATTCAAAGAGGGGCACGAACACCCGGTCGCCGCCTCGGTACTCCAAGCGCAGGTAATCCATCTCCACCCCGCCGGCGTTCTTCCGTTCCAAGCCCACGTAGCGGCCGATGCCGAACTCCCCGTGAACCACGTAGTCGTCTTTTTTAAGCTCCGCGATCTGGCCCAGGGAGGCCCCGCCCACAAATTTGGGCAGTCGCAATCGCCGCCGGGTCCGGCCGAAAATTTCCCCGTTGGATAGGATCGCCCGCTTTTCGGCCGGGTCCAGAAATCCGTGGACCAGGTTTCCCAGGGGCAGGTCGACGCGGCGGGTTTCAAAGGCCTCGGCCAGGGCGCGGTTTTGCTCCAACAGCAGTTCCTCCACCCGCTCCTGTTCGCCGGCGTTGTGGCAAAAGATCAAAACGCGCCACCCGTCGGCGAGCCACGTCCCGACGGTTTGGGCCAACAGGTCGGTCCGGCCGGCGAAGGGGGGGACGGGTTCGAACCCGGGGGCGGTGGAGGTCGATCCCAGGGGCGCGTGAACGACGCGCCGTCCGGAGCGGGCGGGGGAGGCGCCCGGCGGCAGACGGGATTCAAAGAGCGTTCCGTCTTTCAGGTAATCCAGCAGGGTGTGCCCCTCGTCTTTGATCCGCGCCGGCCGCACCCACTCTTCCAGAATTTCGTCGGTGGACCGCTGGGTGTTGAGGTCGATTTTCCGGAGGGATTCGATTTGGTCGAAGGGCCACAGGAGCCGCAGGGGCCCCTCCCACCCGGGGGACCAGAGATCCATCACTTCGCCCCGCACCGCCACCTCGCCGATTTTTTCAACGGTGTCCACGCGTTCGTAGCCCTGGTCCATCAGCTTGCCGAAAAATTCGTCCCGGTTGGTCCGGTCCCCGAGGGACACTTTTTGATGGGCTTCGACGAAGGTCGCGGGCGCGGGCAGGGAGACGGCCAGGCCCTCCCGGGAAGCGATTAACAGGGTCGCGGCGGCGTCGGGGCCGGACCACGCCGACAAGGCGGCCAGCCGTTCCTCTTCCTCCTCGGAAAAAAGGCGCGCCGCCGAGGGGGCCTCCGGGGATTTCCAGCGGGCCAGGGCCCCGTGGTCGTCAAAGAGGTTTTGCGCCGCCTCGTCCGTGGCGCAGACGACGAGCGTCCGGCCGAGGTCCGGGGCGCGGGTCAAGAGCCACCAGGCTTCGGAACCACCGGGGAGAGGGGGGGTATTTTCGGTCAACGTTTTTTCCATGATCGACGTAATTTTATTCTCATTTTTCCTTCCCCCCTTGAGGGGGAAGGTAAGGATGGGGGTGTTGTTGAGTTCTCTTTTTTTAAAAAAAGTCGCGGGGCTCCGCGCCCCGCACCCCGCCAGGGCCATTTTTGGCGCGCAAAAAAGGCCCTGGATAAAAACGCGCCCCGGTCGGCCTGCGCGCCGTTTTGGCCGGTGGCCCTCAGGGGCCAAGGGCCGGCCCGCCTTTGATACGTCGGTGCTGTCCCACTCGGAACTAGTCGGGCGCGGTCCCTGTCGGCTGCCGCCCACGCCTCAAAGGCCCATCGGCGGCACAACGGGCCACGCCGCTGCGGCCAAAACGTCGTGCTCGAATCGCCTTATGGGGACCCAGAGGCTACAGCATAGGCATAACCAAAATCCAAAGGAAGTGATCCTCTGATTTTGCCTATGCCAATGTAGCTGAAATCCCCCTTGAGGCGTTTTGAGCACGCTTTTTTGAAGATCGCGGGCCCGGGCCTGTCCCGTCCGACTATGAAATCCGAAGTCGGGACTGCACCGAATAACGAGACCGTCGGACGGTGCTGTTTGATCCGGCCCGTGGGACTTAGAGGGCCGGGAGGTGGCAATCCAGTCCCCGGTCATAAAAGTCTGGATAGTGCCGACCACCGTTTTGATCCGGTCGGCGCCGGGCTCCTTCAAAAAAGCGCGCGGAAGCCGCCGGGGGCGGTTTTCTTTTGCCTACTTTTCTTTGGGCGGCCAAAGAAAAGTAGGTTGCCGCCGGTCGGTCGCAGAGCTCCCGACACCGGGGGCACCAGAGGTGCTGATGCGGGCAACCCCCGGCGACGCTGCCGTGGCTTTAAGTAAAAAAGAAAGAAGATTTATTTTCCGAAGCGCTTTTTGAAAAACTTTTTCCGGGGGGCGCCGCCCCCCGCCGGAGCGTCGAAGCCGGGGCGGGTGGGGCCGAATTTTTTGTTGCCGAACTTTTTCCGGCCGAATTTCTTTCCGTCGTATTTGCCGCCCCCGAATTTTTTCTTGGGCGGGGCGGCTTCGAAGCGGGGGCGCTCCTCGGCCGCCGGCGCGGTTTTGACCGGCAGGGGCGGCAGGGCGGTTTCGAAAAGGGAAACGCTCTCGATGTGGGAGGTCTGGGGGAAGAGGTCCACGGGGACGGAGCGCTTCAGCAGATAGCCGCCTGTCGACAAATAGCGCGCGTCCCGGGCCAGGGTGGCCGGGTCGCAGGAGACGTAGACGATGCGCCGGGGCCGCCGGGCCATGACGGCCTTGAGCACCCGGGTGTCGCAGCCGGCCCGGGGCGGGTCCAAAATCACGGCCGCGGGGTTTTCCCGCAGGCCGGCCACCACCTGTTCGCAGGGGCCGATGCGGAAATGGATGTTGTCCAGTCCGTTCCACCGGGCGCTTTCGATGCCGTCCCGGACCGCGTGGGGGTTTTCCTCCACCGCGACGACGGTTTTGGCCTTGCGGGCCATCAGAAGGCCCATGGCGCCGATCCCGGCGTAGAGCTCCCAAACAACGTCTTCCGCCGTCGGGGCCGCCATTTCAACCGCCAGGGTGTAGAGCCGTTCCGCCATGGCGTGGTGCACCTGGAAAAAAGCTCCCGGCGACAACCGCAGGCGCAGGCCCAGGAGCGCCTCTTCCAAATAGGGTTTTCCGCCCAGGTGGTTCCAGCGGCCCGAGAGCACGGCGTTCCCCGGCCGGGTGTTGATGTTTTGGTAGAGGCTGGTCAGGCCCAGGTGCGGGTCCCGCAGGATGTCCACCAGGTCCCTCGGCACGGGGTCCGATTGGGTGACCAGGGCCAGGAGGGCTTCCCCGGTGGCCGTGGTTCGCACGAGCAGATGCCGCAGCCAGCCTTCGCCCGTCGATGGGTTAAAGACCGACACCCGGTGGTGGCGAAAGTAATCCCGGACTTTTTTGAACAGCCGGACGGACAGCTCCGATTGCACGAGGCAGTCGTCGAAGGGGACCACGGTGTGGGACCCCGGCGCGTAGAACCCGCCGGTGACTTTACCGTCGGGGCCGAGCGCGAAGGGGATTTGCACTTTGTTCCGGTAGCGCCAGGGGCCTTCGGCCCCGGCCACGCCGATCGTTTCCTCAACGGGCGGGTGGGCGATGCGGGCCAGCCGTTGAAAGGATTCCACCAACAGCTTCCGCTTGGCGGCGGTTTGCTTTTCGTACGCCAGGTGTTGCCAGTCGCACCCGCCGCAGGCGGTGGAGGGGGTTTGCCCCGGTTTGTAGAAAATCGGGCATCGGGGCTCCGTCCGGTCCGGCGACGGCGCGACGAGCTGCGAAATCCAGGCCCGGGAAAAGGTTTTTTGTTTTTCCTCCCGTCCCACCACCACCCGGTCGCCCGGCGCGCCGAAGGGAACGAAAACGACTTCGGGGGTCGGGGCGCCGGGGGTCGGACGGCGCCCGACGGCGTCGCCGCCCAGGGCGAGGCGGTCCAGGGTCAATTCGGAGGGGGAGGTCATGGGGCCGGTGCGCCGGGGTTAGAGGAGCTTTAAAAGGGCGTCGCGGCCGGTGACGCCGGGGGCGATGCCCAGGGTTTGGCCCGCGGCGCTCACGTCGGTCACGGGTTTGGCCAGCAGATCGTCGACGGTTTTTACGCCCCGCACCACGGCCGCCGCCGTGTTGAATTTGTCCGCGGATTTCACGTCCAGGTAACCGCACATCACAAAGCCCTTGGGGGCCTGCACCAACACCAGGGGCGCTCCGGGCAGGTCGATTTCGTAGCCGGTCACCACCTGTCCTTGAATCGAAATCTCGCGGGTTTTCATGGGTCCTTTGTGTTACATCTAATTTACATTAAATTAATCGCCTGTTTCGTCATCGCCATTATACTAAAGACGTCCCATGCAAAATCCCCGTCCCCGACGATTTCCCGCGCGGAAATGCGCGTCCGCCTTCCTGGCGGCCGTTTACGCTTTCACCAACGTTTTCGCCGTTCACGCCGCCGAAAAAAGTTTCTGGCAGGACCGCCGTTCGGCCCGGGCTCCAAAGCCGGCGGCCCTTCTCGCCCAGGCGCCCTTGTCCTTCCCCGCCCTGCCGCCGGTGGGAAGCGCCCTGGCTCCCGCCGACGCCGTCGCCGCCGACCTTCGGAAATTGCCGTTGACCTTCGACCTCGTTTCCGCCGTGATTCCCTTCGCCACCGTTCGGGAAGCGTCGGAAGGCCGGCCGGGCGCCCCCCTGGTCCTCCTGGTGCAGGACCTCCACACCGACGACGCGGCTCAAAAAAACATCGGGGGCCTGTTGTCCGCCCTTTCGGACCATGGGGTGGCCCTGGCCGCGGTGGAAGGCGCCTCCGGGCCCTTGGATTTTTCAATTTATCGCCGGCACCCGTCGCCCGCGGCCCTGGCCGCGGCGGCGGAGCATTTTCGCGCCGTCGGGTATTTGAGCGGCCCCGAATGGGCCGGCCTCACGTCGCCCGGGGCGTTGACGATGGTCGGGGTGGAGACCGCCGAGCTCTATCGCGCCAACGTCAACGCCGCCCGGGCGTCCGTTTCCCAGCGTCCCGCCGTCCGGGCCCTTTTGGAGGATTTGCGGGGGAGCCTCGCGGCGCTGAAGAAAGCCGCCTATTCCCCGCGCCTTCAGTCGCTCGACGAGGACGCGGCGGCGTATCGCGCCGGCGCCCGGGGCCTGGCCGACCACGCTCGATTCCTCGCTGACGGGTTGAAAGGCGAAACCCCTCCCCGGTTGAAACAATTCGTCCGCGCCCTGGAGTGGGAGAAGCGACTCGACGAGCCGCGCATCGAGGGGGACCGGCGGGCGCTCCTGGATAAATTGGCCCGCACCCTGGACGCCGCCGCCTTGGAATCCCTGGTGAACCAGGGCGTGGCCTACCGGGCCGGCCGCTTGACCAACGCGCAATTTTTCACCGCCCTCCGGGCGCTGTGTTCCCGGGCGGCCATCGACCTCGCCGCCTATCCCGCCTTCCGCGACTACCTGGATTACGTCGGCGCCGTGGAAGGCATTCACCGGATCGAACTCCTGAACGACTTGGACGGGGCCGAAGAGGCCTTGGTTCGCCTTTGGTCGACCACCGATCGGGAGCGGACGATCTGGGCCATGGCCGCCGACGTGGAACGCGCCTCGCGGCTGTTGGAGGGCGCCCTGTCGCCCGAAGAGTGGGGCGCCTACGAGCCCCGGCGCCCGGCCGTCCTTCAATTGCCCGAACGCCTGGCCGCCGCCGGCGCCCGAATTCCGGCCGCGTCCTCCGAGGATCTACGTAAACTCCTGGTTCCCATGGAAACTTTTTGCCGCGTCGCCCTGGGACGAAACGCCGCTCTGGCGCGCAACGCCTTGGCCGAAGGCCGCCGACGTAACGCGGGTACCGTGGCGTTGGTCGCGGGCGGGTTTCACACCCCGGGCCTTCGGGACGCCCTTCACGCCCAGGGGTGCGCCACCGTGGTCCTCACCCCCCGGGTGGAAAAAATCGACGGCAAACCCCTGGACGTCTTTGCCCGGGACCCCCTGCCCCTGGAAAAACTTTTCGCCGGCACCCGGATCGGTCTGGCGCCCGAAAAACTATTCTCCGATCCCGACGCCCTTTCGCCCGATCAACGGGCCCGGGCGGAAGCCCTGAAAACCGGATTGGCCGCCGGGGCCAACGCCGTGGCCCTCCGCGACGGCGCGGACCCCGCGGGGATTCACGAATGGTCCCAGGCGCTGGGGGCCGCCGGGCTTGAAATCGTCGAGGAGTCCGGCGAACGCCGGGCCGACGGCGTCGGCGTCGATCGGATGACGGTCCGCCGGGAAGGCGGTTCCCGGAGGGTCGAGGCGACCGCGACCCCGCCGGGGGCGACGGCGGCCCCCCCCGTTTTCCCCCCCCCCCCCGGGCCCCCGGGGGGTTTCCGCCCCCCCCCGGGGGCCCCGCCCCCCCCCCCCCCGGTTGTTGGGGTTCCCCCGCCGGGGCGGCCCCCCCCCCCCCCCCCCCCCCCTTTTCCCCCCCCCCCCGGGGGCCCGCCCCCCCCGGGTCCGCCGCCCGGCGGGGGGGGGGCGGGCCGCCCGCGGGGGGGGAGCGGGGGCGGGGCGCCCGGCCGGGGGGGGGGGGGGGGGGGGGGGGGGGGGGGGGGGCGGGGGGGGGGGGGGGGGGCGGGGGGGTGGGCCGTTGGGGGGCGGGGGGGGGGAGGGGGGGGGGGGGGGGGGGGGGGGGGGGCCGGGCGCCGGGGGGGGGGGGGGCGGGGGGGGGGGGGGCGGTGGGGTCGCGGGGGGGCCCCGGCGGGGGGGGGGTCCTCGCCGGCCGGGGGGGCGGGCGGCCGCCGGCCGGGGGGCCGGGCCCCCGGCGGTTTTTTTTGTGGGGCCGGGGTGGGTGGGGGGGGCGGGGGGGCCGGGGGGGGGGGGGGGGGGTGGGGGGGGGGGGGGGGGGCCGGGGGGGGGGTCGGGGGGGGGGGGGGGGGGGGGGGGGGGGGGGGGGGGGGGGGGGGGGGGGGGGGGGGGGGGGGGGGGGGGGGGGGGGGGGGGGGGGGGGCCGGGGCGCGGGGGGGGGGTTCTTCGGGGGGGGGGGGGGGGGGGGGGGGGGGGGGGGGGGGGCCGGGGCGGGGGGGGGGGGGGGGGGGGGGGGGGGGGGGGGGGGCGGGGGGGGGGGTTGTGGTTTTTTGGGGGGTTTGGGGGTGTTCGGGGGGGGCGGGGTGGGGCGGGCCGGGGCGCCGGGGCCCCCGGGGGGGCGCGGGGGGGGGGGGGGGGGGCGGGGGGGGGGGGCGGGGGCGCCCCCGGGGCCCGGGGGGGGGGCGCGCGGCGGGGGGGGGGGCGGGGGGGCGGGTGCCTCCCCCCGGGGGGAGGTTTTTTCCGTTCCGCCCGGGGGCCTTTGCGGCCGGGGGGGGGGGGGGGGGGGGGGGGGGGGGGGGGGGGGTGCCGGGCGGTGGTGGGCTGGGGGGGGGGGGGGGGCCAGGGCGGGGGGGGGGGGGGGGGGGGCGGGGGGGGCGGGGGGGGGGGGGGGGGGGGGGGGGGCGGGGGGCCGGGGCGCCGGGGCGGGGGGGGGGGGGGGGTTCGGGCCGGGGGGCCGGGGGGGGGGGGGGGGGCGGGGGGGCCTTGCGGGGTTTGTCGGGGGGGGGGGAGGGGGGGGGGGGGGGGGGGGACGGGGGGGGGGGGGCCCCGGGCCCCCCGTTCCCGGGGGGCGGCCCGGGCGGGGGGGGGAGGCCGGGGGGTGGGGGGGGGGGGGGGGGGGGGGGGGGGGGGGGGGGGGGGGGGGGGGGGGGGGGGGGGGGGGGGGGGGGGGGGGGGGGGGGCGGGGGGGCCGGGGGGGGGGGGGGGGGGGGGGGGGGGGGGGGGGGGGGGGGGGGGGGGGGGGCGGCCCCCCCCGCGGCCGGTGTTTTTTTCGCCCCCCCCCCCCGGCGGGGCCGGGGGGGGGGGGGGGGGGGGGGGGGGCCCGGGGGGGGGGGGGGGGGGGGGGGGGGGGGGGCGGGGGGCGGGGGGGGGGCGGGCGGGGGGTGGGGGGGCGGGGGGGGGGGGGGGGGGGGGGGGGCGGGGGGGGGGGGGGGGGGCGGCCGGGGGGGGGGGGGGGGGGGCCGCGGGGGGGGGGGGGGGGGGGCCCGGGGGGGGGGGGGGGGGGGGGGGGGGGGGGGGGGGAGGGGAGGGGGGGGGAGGGGGGGGGGGGGTTGCCGGCGGGCCGCGCCCGACGGGGCGGTCGATCTCGCCCCGGAATCCGCCTCCCCGGCCGATGGGGGTCGGCTGGTTCGGCTCCCACCGCCGTCCGGCGACAAGCCCTGGGAAGCGGCGGCCAAGCGGGCGGCGGCCCTGGCGCGCGCGGGCGCCGCCCTTCCGACCGTGTCCCTCCGTCCGGTGACCCACCGGTCCTATTGGACCCACGCCATCGTTTCCGCCTCGGGCGAGGAGTTGGGTTTGTTGTGGGTTCGGCCGGGGAGGCGGGCCCTGGCCCTGGCCCAAATTCTGACGCGCGTGAAGGGCCGGAACGCCGGCTACGCCGCCCTTTTGGAATTGGCCCGGTGGGCGCGGGAGTCCCACCCCGAGAACCCCACTCCGTTCCAGGTTTTCAGCGTTTCGAATCCCTGGATGTTCGCGGCGCTCCAATATGTTTTCGACCCCGGATCCATGGAGATCGCGCCCTACGACCGGAAGGATTTGCCGCTGAATCCCGACACCTTGGACTGGGACGATGCCCGGACTCCCGGCCACCCGCTCTTCGACTTCCTGACGGGCCCGGCGAACATCCTCGAGAGCCGCTGGCCGCGGTTGGGGATCCGGGGCGACTACATCAACCTTTTTCACGCGCGGGGAACCTTCGGCGCGGCCGCGCCCGGCGGCGTTAACGGGCCGGCGAGCCTCGACGCCGCCGGGGCGCCCTTCCCCCGCCTTTGGGTTTCGGCCGCTCGACGGCCGGTGAAGATCCTGCCGATCCGACCGTCGGTCGAGGCCGCGGCTTCCCCCTCGAAGGACCCGCCCTTTTTCTGGACCCACGCCATCCGTTCGGCCAACGGCGAGCTCCTGGGGAACCTCCGGCTCCTCCGGGGAAAAGACGCCCTGGTCTTGACCCACATCGTCGTGCCGGCGAGGGGGAGCAACGCCGCTCGATCCGTCCTCCTCCAGCTGGCCTCGGAGGCCCGGGAAATCCATCCCGACAACCCCTTCCCCTTCCACGTTTACACGGTGGTCAACCCTCACCTCTATGATCTCTTCGGGTTCCTTTGCGAGCCCGGCTCGTTGGAGGCGATGCCCGCCGACCCGCGGCAAAAGTGGCCGCGTCCGGACGACCTCTCCTGGTCCGGCGCCCGGCGGCCCGGCGATCCGGAATTCGACCGGCTGACCGGCTCCCCGAACCGCCAGGGGCGCTCCACCCGGGCGGGGGAAGTCGAGGAGTGGTTCGTCGAGGCCTTTCACCTCCGCGGGAAAATCCGCGCGGACCTGCCTCTCCTTTTACCTCGGGCGCCGCCGATCGGCGGAACAAGGCCCGAGGGAGGGACAGGGGCCTCGGTCGGCGCGGCCTCGGTTTTGTCGGCCCCCCGGGCGGCCGTTCAAGCGGCGGAGCACCAACTTTTCCTGGCCGAGCGTTACCGCGACATGGACGACGTGGTTCCGGGGTTCCTCGCCGCCCAGCGGGCCGCCGCCGGCTTTCAGTCCGCCCTGGCGGGGACCGACACCGCGCCCGCGGGGCTGAAGGAAATCGTCGGCTGGGGGGACGCCGAAAATAAAACCGCTCTGGATTTGCACGCCCGGGCCGAAAAGGGCCTCGTCGCCGCGAACGAATTGGTCCGGGAATTGGAACCTCGGGCGGCCCCGCGACTGGCGGTGCCCGCCACGCCGCCCCGGGAAACCGATTTGGCGATCGCCGAGGGGCCGTCCATGATCCGGGAGGTGACGGACCGTCGAAACGGCCAACCCATCGGTTACGTCTACCTGGCCGTCGAGGACGGACGGGCCCGGCTCCTTCATCACCACGTGTATCCCCACTTGCCCCACCGGGCCTACGAACAAGCCCTGTTGAAAGCCGTCCTTCAATGGGCCTGGGCCAACGGCCGGGACCGGCGGGTCGAAGTCTCCCAGGTGACCGACGGCTGGGTCTGGGTGGCGCTCAAGGACTGGTTGGGTTCCCTGGAGGTGATTCCCAGCGCCCGCTACCAAAACAATCTGTCCCGGGGGGTGGACCCCTGGACCGGAGCCCTCACTCCCGCCGACGGGGAGGCCTTCGACGACCTGGTGAGTTTCGATTCCCGCGGCGGATTGACGAGCCTTCCAATGGCCGTCCCCGTCGACGTGCGGGGCCGCCCGGGCCCCGACCTGGGCGGCGAATCGGTGACGCGCCTGTTGGACGGCCTCGTTTCAACGCTCGAGGCCGCGGATTGGTTTTCCCTTTATCACAATCAGGTTCGACTGCTCGTGGCCACGGGGGTTCTGCATCGGGACGCCCGGCTTTTCTACCCCCTGACCGGGGCCGACCTCCTCCCCGGCGCCTACGTCCGCCAAATTTGGACCGGCGATTTCCGACTGGGACTCCCGATGGTTTTGAACAATTACCAACGGGCCCGCACCGTTTCCCGCAGTATCGCCGAGGATTCCGGAACCCCTCCGTGGCCCGGGGTTTTGTCCCCCGACTCGATCGAACACACCCGGGCCGATCTGATGGCCACCACCGTGCTGGACGATTGGATCGCCCTGATGCGGCCCGGCGACGCCGTCTTCCTTCGTTTCCCTTTTTACTTTCTCCTGGAATGGAACCGCCGGGAGGGGGGCCGCCTGGAAGGCTGGTTTGAATCCTTCATTCGGAAAATCCCGGCCGGCGTTCCGGTGGTGTTGATCGAAGGCGGGTTGCGGACCTCCACCTGGTTGGAGCGCGCCCACCGGGCCTTCGCCCGGAACGGGTTCCGGCCGTCCATGGATTCGCGCCTTTTGCCCGGGGAGCGGGCGGTGTTGGACCGCGTCAACGACGCGACGGGAAAAGACGTCCCTCTTCAGATGTCCCTCGATCTTCATTTGAACATCGCTTTGGGCGGGGCCCTGTGGGTCTACGAGAAATTGCCCCAGCCTCTGGCGGCGGTGCCCGGATGGCTCCGGGGCCGATCGACGCCGGGCAACGTGTTGGGGGTTTTGGCCTTGGTCGCGACGGCGGGCGCGCTGTTCGCCGGTTTGCTCTCGCCGGAATACACGGCCCTGGCCCGCGGCGTTTCCGACGCCCTGGGGGCCCTGGGCGGGGCGTCCGAACCGGCGGCCTTCGCCATGGCCGTCGGACCATTCTTCGGCCTCGGCGTTTTGCGTCGGCGGGGCCCCGGCGGGACGGCGCCCCGCGGGCCGGCCCCGCGGGACGACCGGCCGGTGCGCGCCGGGTTGTTGGACGCCGCCCACGTGGCCTACGACGAAGCGGTCCGCCAGGCCCTGGACCCCGAGGGTCGACGCTCGGTGGGCCTTTACCTGGGCGCCGGAGCGGACCTCTCCAACTTTTTCCTTTCGACCAACGTGGACCGGGCCTACTTCCTCGCCCAAAATTATCGGAGCGTGGGCGAACGCCAACGCTTGACCGGGGACGTCTTTCGCCGCTTTCTTCAAAACTCGACGCGCTTCCTCCTCACGCACCCCCGCTGGTGGGCCGGGCCGGGGTTTAAAAAAAGTTATTCGGATTTTAAACGCCTTTGGGGATACGCCTACGGCCCCCACGTGTCCACCCCGGGTCGTTTCCTGGCCGCCTTGGCCGTCGAATGGAAAGCCCTGGGCGTGGATCCCCGTTCGGTGACGGCCTTCGAAACTCCCGACGGCCACCTCGGCGCGCGATTCGTGTGGGGCCACGCGGGCGAGGCGCCCCGGGAGCGGACCGTGGTGTTCATCGACGGGACGGCCACCGCGCCGGCGGATCTGGAGCGGACGCTGCAAACCCTGCCGGCGCTGGACATCGTTTACCAGCGGGCCGGGGAATTGATCCCGTTGATGCTTGAATCGGATCCCCGCTTGGTCGCGGTTTTGAATCGTCGGATGGCGCCCGGGGGCCGGTTCGCGATCAACCCCTACGCCCGCAACTGGGGCTCGCGCCACCCCATCGATCGAAAAACCGTTTTTCCCTTTCCCCTGCTCGAGGTGCCCATCCCCGACGAGGAGCGAGCGGCCGCCCGGGTGACGGAGCGACAGCTTCAGGCGGCCGGGCCCTTGGACCTCCTGGACGACACGTTCCCCCTGGACAACCCGTACGGTTTCCGCATGGCCCTCCGGGAAGCCGCGCCGGAGCGGGACCTCTTGGCCGAGGAGCGCGCCCCCTCCGCCGCGTGGGACCTCTTCGATTCCGACGTGGCCATGGACGGCGTGTCCGCCGAATCCGTCGATCCCCTCGCCCGGGACAGCGCCGGCTGGGCCCGGGAGGCGCAATCCGCCGTTTTGGACCTCGTTCGAAACGCCCCCTTGACCCCCGAAGCGCGGACCGCCCTCGAACCCCTCGTGCTGGACTATTTGTCCCGCTACAACGCCGACCATCCCCGTCCCCACGATTTCTCGGACCTGTTCCCCCGGGGCCGCCGATGGATGAGCGGCGACCCGGCGGTGAATTTTTCGGACCATCGGGTGCGGGGAAAGCTGGGGTTCTTGGGCAACGACGAATTCCTGGAGGCCCTGAAGGCTCTCTTGATCTTCCGGGAAGCCGCCCATCAATTGAGCGCGGGAGCGGACCGTCGCCGTTCTCCGGCGGAGCGCTTGGACGTTTTGCACCGGCAATACCTCCGGCTTCGCCTGGCCCGGGCGCTGATGGCCCGGCCCCGGGAGGGTTTCGACCTCGCGCCCGCCGCCCGGATTTTGGACGACGCCTTCGCCCGCGTCCGGGAGGCGGTCGATTGGACGGACCGGTCCATGGATTTCGTGGATTTGCCGGCGCTGGTGGAGAGCGAGCGTTTGATTTTGGAGGAGGAGACCGCCGGGGGGTACGTGGCGGTGCGCCTCCGGGTCTCTCCCGAGATCGAAAAAATGGGGAAGGTCTTCGCCTACGACGGCCTCCTTTTGACGGGCCTGCGGCATTTCGTGGAGGAGGCCGTCGAGGTGGCGGGCCGCCGCGCGACGAGCGAAGTGGATTGGGTCACCTTGAGCCTTTCCCTGACCCGCGCCAACGAACTTCGGGTCGGCGTGCGCACCACCCTCCGCCGGGAAGGGGCGTGGACGGCGGACGCGCGTTTTCAATCGGCGTTGGAATCCGTGGGCGGCGACTGGGGCCCCCGGGACGGCGATCCGAACGCGGAGGCCTGGTTCACCCTGCCGGTGTTGAACGCCCCCGTTCCCGACCTGTCTTGGAAAAACCGTCTGGTCATCGTTCTGGGCGGCTTGGCCGGAACCCGCAAGGAGGCGGTGGCCCGGTCCCTGGCCAGCCGCCTCGGGCTCCGCTACCTGCGGGCGGGATTTTTGATGCGGGTCGTTCTCTACGAGATGCTCACGCGCTATCGGGGGACGAATTTGACCGACCCCGAACGGGTGTCCCGCTACGCCCGGTCCATTTTGGCGGAAGTGGATTTGACCCGGGAGCCCCTGCGCGTGGGGGGCGCGAGCACCGCCGAGCCCGACGGAGAGGGGGCGACCTACCGGGACCGGGTGCGGGCGTTGATCGACCGATCGGCGGAAAACACGCTTTGGCTCGATCGCATCGCCGGCTACCCGGGCGTCCAGGAAGCGTTGGTGGAAAAGATCGGCGCCACGTTGGACCAGGCCCGGTCCGCCAATCGTTACAACGGGGCGGTGCTGGTGGTCACCCGGCCCGCGCTCGCGGACCGTTCCCCCGAAGGGGTGGTTCCCTTTTTCCTCGAGGCGGACGACGCCCTTCGGGCCGAACGCACGGGCGTCGCCCCCCGCCGCCTCGCCGAGCGGGACCGGGCGTCCGGCGTCGTCGGGCTCGAGAAGGAATTTCTTTCCTCGATGCGGGTGGACGCGAACCGTTCGGTGCGGGAGGTGGTGAAGGACATCGCCCGCCGTCTCCAAGGGGCCCACCAAACCGAAGCGGGGTTCTATCGGGAATTCGTTGAAACCCACGGATTGAAAGGCGGCCGGGGGGCGGACATCGCCACCTCGTCCCACTTCGAACCGGCGATCGGCCTCCGGGCCGGAGGCCTCTCCACGGTCTACGCCGTGGATTTCCTGAACGGCGCTCCGAAACAAATTGAAGACGGCGTTTGGTCGATTCACGGCGACGCCACGGACTTGAGCGCCACCCCGGAATTCGGCCGGGGGAACCTGGACCTTCTGGTGTACAACGATTCCCTGCAGTATATCGTCGATCCCCACTATTGGCACAACGCCGCCTACGTCAAGGAAAATCCCGGCGCCTGGGAAGGCGACGACGGGTTCACCCTCCGCCAGGACCTCCTGGACCGGTCCATGAGGGAAGCCCGGGAAACCCTCCGCCCGGGCGGTCGAATCTTGATCACCTGGACCGCGGCACAAACGCCGGAGGACGGCCGGACCGCCCCCTTGCTCGGGCGCGACGCGGGCGAATTGCTGCGTTTCGCCGGTTTCGTCGACATCGAACCCCGCGCGCTGGCGCCCGGCCGCTTCGTCGTCACCGCGGTCAAGCCCCGGGCCGCTCCCGCGGGTTCGGTCGCCGCCCAATCCCTGGCCGGTTCGGGCTTGGAAAAATGGCGGGGCCGCGGCCCGAGCGTGTGGGGCCTTCCCCGGGGCACCTGGGCCCACGGCCTGTTGACGGTCGGCGTCGTGCCTTTTCTGGAGGAAACGCTCTTTCGAAACGGTGTTTTCAGCGCCGGGGCCGGTCAATTTTTGGGAGCCGTGTTCGCCCTCCTCGGATTAAACGGCGGGGCGTGGATTTCGGCCGCCCAGCTTTTCGTCGCCGTGCCGGGCTTCGTTTTGGCCCACCGTCTTTTCAACCGGGAGTCCTGGCCCGCGACGTTGTCCCGGGCGATTCCCGCCCTGCTTTTTACGGGATTTTATTTCCTGGCCCCGACCTCCTTCCTTCACGTTTTTGTGCACGCGGCGTGGAACGCGGCGGCGCTCTATCGGCGGCGCGATGGCGTCCGGCCGGGCGGGCGGTGGACCGACGCGGTCCCGCTCATGTCCACGCTCGGCGAAACCTCGCCTCCCGTGGAGCGCCTCTACGATTTTTACCACCGGGTGTTTCGCCGTTCGCCGCTTCGGACGGCGTTCGGCCGCGCGGCCGAAAGCGTGGGCGCCCGGGCCTTCGTGTTGGACGGCGATTGGCCGGACGAGCGCGGCGCTCCGCCGTGCCTGGACGTGTTGGTGTCCGTTCCCGAAACCCCCGGCCGCGGTCCGGCCGCGCCCCTCTTCCAATTTCTTCGCGCCGCCCTGCCCCGCTTGACCGAATCGACCGGGGGGGTGATCACGGACCTTCTGGGAAGCGATGGGATTCGCCGGGGAACCTTGGTGATCCGCGGCGGGCAACGGGGCCGGGAGGTTCGGGTGCCGATCCGTTTTTACGCCACCGCGCGGCCCCCCGCCGAAGGTCTTCGCGCTTTGCTGGGGTCTCCCCGGGAATCCGACGATTTGGGACGGCGATTGCAACGCCTTCGCTATTTCGGTTCCGAACCGGAATGGTCCCGGCTCTTCGAGGAATACCGACGGGTGGTCCGCCTCGGACGCAAGGGCCGGGAATTGTCGGAGGCTTTGACCCGGGCCGAGGGGCAAATGCCGCCGCTGGGGGATCCCGAAAGACCGTTGAGCGAGGACTCCGCCGCCCGGGCGATGGACCGCTTGGAGCGCCCCGTCCACGAACCGGCCCCGGTGGCCGCCACGGGGGGGGATCTGCGGGAACGCCCCGAGGTGTTGGACGATCTCCTCGCTTTGGTTCGGGCGGGTTTGCGCCTCGACCCCGCGGCGTCGATGGAGAATTTGCCGGCCCCGTTCCTGGCGGATCTGGACCGATGGAACGCCCGGGGCGAGAGCCTTCGGCCCCCCCGGTCCGGGAACGTCGAATTCGTGCGTCAAAAAGTCCGCCTTTTTCGTTTCGGTCCGTTGCCGGCCGGGGTTTCCTTGCCCGTCCGGGTGGAATGGCGCCCGGGCCTGGGCTTGGTGATGTGGGCCGGGGACGAGCTGTTTTTTGATCTGCACCGCCACCGGGAGCGCGTGGCGGCCGGCGAGCTCGGTTCCTATTCGCCCCGGTCGGCCGAAACCCTTTCGTCCCTGGCCGACGATCGGGCCGTTCAGGCCAAACGACAGAGGTTGAACGCCCTTTTGGCGGCGCTCTTGAACACCGACCGCCCCGAGAAACAGCTTTTGGTCGAGGTCGAAGCGCTTTCCAAAACGGGGGTTCCCCTTCCCGTGACGACCATGGGCGAAGACCGGATGCTCTACACCACGCCCCGGTCGGGACGACCGCTGATTTTCCAGTCGGACGCCTTGACCGGCGATGTCCAAACGGTTCGTCCCCGGTGGGTGGACGGGTGGGGGCCGGTGATGTTGGTCGAAGGCGATCAAGGGGTTCTGGCCTACGGCCTCGAACGCTACCGCACCGCCCCCGAAAAGAAAGGGCGGACCAACGCCGATTTCTTGGAGGCCTTCGCGTCGGTGGCGGAGGCCGATCGGGAACTTCCCCGGCGTTTGGCCTTTGCCCGGGCCGTGTTCGAGTTCTCCCGCCGGGATCCCGCGTCGGTCCCCGCGGAAGAGGCCGCGGCGGCGGTCCGGGCCTTCCACGCGGCCCCGCTCGTTTTGAACGTTCCTCCGTCGGGCCTTTTGCCCCTCCGGTCCCCCCGGGCGGCGGCCGGCGAGGCCGTCGCCCAAAAATACACTTTGTATTTGGAACGGGCGACCCCGGGGCCCAATCGGGCGACCTTCGAATTCGACGGGTCGGCCGGGGTTCGTTTTTCGCTCACGCCGGTGGCCGGGGGAGACCCCGTGTGGTACGCCCCGGACGTTTTGCGCGACGGCCGCCGTATGGCGTATCTCCGGCCCACCACCGAAAAAGGGATGGAATGGCGCCGCCGCCGCGCCGTGGTCGAACGGTGGCGGGCCCTCGCGGCCGACGCCCTCTCCCCGCAATTCCTCTGGCGGACCGAAGAGCCGGCCGACGTCGCCGAAAAGCGGAAAACCTTCAACGGGTTCGGCGCGGTGCTCCGCACCAACGGCGACGGGGAGCTGTCTCTTGATTTCCCGGCGGGGTTGGGGGGAATCCTTGAAATTCACACGTCCAACGCCGCCTTGGCGCCGAACGCCGACCACCGGGTGTCCCTGGAATGGGTGTGGGGAGCGGGCCTCCTCCTGTTCGTGGAGCCCGCCGACGGCGGCCCCGTTTCCGTTTTCGGTTTCGGGGGCGTTCGTCGCGCGCCCTGGGCGGGGGTCACGCGGCCGCGGATGTCCCGGGTGGGCGAGGGAACCTACCCCACCGCGGACGCCGCTCGATCGGCCCTGGAGAAAAACGCGGTGTTGGTCCTTCGTCGGGCCATGACCTTGACCGGGGGAGAGGCGGAGGGGGGCGCGGGCGTCGACCGGTTGTTCGAGGCTTTCAACCGCCTTCCGGCCGCGGAGCGGGAGGCGACCGTCGGCGTCAACAACGTCCTGATCCTCAACGACCCCTTCGACGGCGGAACGGTCCACGCCAAATGGATGGGCGAGACCGGCACGGTGTATGAAATCCGCCTCGTGAACCATCGCCGCCTGGGGCCCGTGGCCGTTTTCGTTCTCCGGCGGGCGCCGCGCCGCTCCACGGCGCCCGTCCGCGTGTTGTGGGACATTCCCGACGCCCTCGGGCGTTCCCACCGCCGCGGGGGCCGCGCGGTCGAATTGTTCCCCGGCGCCCGGTTGGAAACCGTTCGGGGGTTGCCGGGGGTGTTGGCCCGCCGCGCGGCGGAAATCGTCGTCGATCCGGTGTACGGCCGTCGTCCGCCGGAGGACCTGCCGGTCGGCCCGGCGTTGAGGCGTTTTATTGAAAACGCCGTGGGCGAGGCCCGGGGGAGCGCCCCCCGGGGGCGGGTTCGCGCGGTGGTTCTGACCGACGGCGCGAACATTCTGGGCGGCGCGGAGGCGGCCGCCGATCTCCTGGTCTTCTTCGACGGCGTTCCGGCGGGCGGGGACGGGTGGTTGCGCGACGAGGCCTACAACGTTTTCCGCCAACGCCTGAACGGCCGCTACGGCTACCGCGTGGGGCGGGACGGATCTTTTCTCGTGCTCGGCCGGGGGCGCGGCCGCTCCTCCTCCGTGCGCGTGTGGATCGGCGGGGGGACCCCCTGGGGGGGATTCCTCCGCTGGGCCCGGGAATCGTTGGACCGCGTCCGCGAAAAAGCCGCCGACGCGCGACGCGGCCGGGAAGTCGAGACGACGGCGGAGGCGCGCTCCCTCGTGTTGGACGCCCTCCGGGTGGACCGCTACACCAACGGCCCCTTGGACGAATTCCATCGGGTTTTGTTGTTCGGCGAGGCGAAAGGCCGCGTGGCGCCGAACGCCTTCCCCGTGGTCCTCCGGAGCGAAGCGTTTCGAATGTATGTGGAACGGCTGACCCTGCGGCTCCGGGGTTTCATGGGGTCGGACGACGCCAAGGCGAACGCCGCTTTCCTGGAAAAAATCGATCGGGGCGCGGGCCGGCCTTCGTCGTTGCTCAACGACGCGCTGGTGGGCCTCGCCGGGCGGGGGTTCTGGGGGCAGGGGGCGTACGCTTTCCTCACGGTCTTCTTCGTCCCCTGGGTGGAGGAGTGGATCTTTCGACGGGCCGTATTTGATTCCCCCTTGTTGGGCGCCGCCCTGTCTTTGACGGGGTGGGACCACGCGTCCTGGTTGCCGCTTTTTCAGTGGTTCATCGCCGTCCCCGTATTCGTCGTGGCCCACCGCGCCTTCAACAAGGAATCCTGGCCCGACACCCTGACCCGCGTTCTTCCCGCCCTGCTTTTCACCGCCGCCTTCGTCGCGGCTCCCGGCGAGGAATACAACACCTTCCTCCACGCCTTTTGGAACGCCGCCGTCCTGGTCTTCGGTCGGGGCCCGATGATGTCGATCCCCGCGGGGGTCTCCCCGGCGCTGGCGACCCCCGTCCTGGCCCCCCCGTACGTGGAATACGCCCTGGCCATCCACGGCGTCGTCAACCCCCGGAACCGGGACCCCTTCACCGCCCTCTACGGCGGGGCGGGCGCCGACGTGTCCAACGTCTTTCCGGCCCTGAACCCCGTCAACGCCTACTTCGTTTCCTTCTACCCCGATTGGCTCACGCCGGACGCGGTGCGGCGTAAATTCGCCGCCGGGTTGGACGCCGAGGATCGGGAAACGCTCGCGGATTACCAACAGGCCAAACGCCGTTACGGTTTTTCCCGGGCCGATTGGCTGGAAAACCAGAACCGAATCCTGCTCGCGCTGATGGACGAGTTGGAAGGCCTGGGGGTTCCCGCCGACAAAGTCCGCGTGGGGGAAACGGCCGCCGGCCGCCCGGTGTTGATGTTCCCCTGGCGCCACCCGTCCGATTCGGCGGCCCGGCGGCGCCGGCTGGTCCTCGTGAACGCCGACGTGACCCGGCCCGAGACCTACGCCGACGTCTTGGACGCCCCGGGTTCGCCCTGGACGCCTATTTCCAAAACGCCGGTCTCGAAATCCCCCGGGCGTACCTCGCCGGCGAAAACTCTTTCCTGGCGCGCGGCATCGCGGACCGGGCCGGACCCCACGGGCTGTTTTTCGTCACCGACGATATCGTCAATTCCAAAGTGCACGGGGTGATGGACCACGCCAGAGACTTTCCCGTGGCCCGGGCGGAGCGTCGCTACGTCCCCGACGAATCCCGCTGGATGGGGGAAATCCTCAAGACCCGCCACGGATCGGAAGAGGCGACTTCGGACGGCGTCCGGCCCGGCCGGCTCAACGACGCGCATTCCTACGGCGCGCTGAAGCGCGTTCGATTCCTTCCGGGAAACGTCCGCGAAGGCGGGTCGGCGTTGTGGACCGCGGGCTCTCTTCTGGGGGCGTTGGCCGCCGCTCCGGCCGCCTTGGCGGCGGCGACCGCCCGTCTGGCGGGGCGTTCCGGGCGGGGAAAATCAACGCGTTTTCCCTCGTTGGGCTTTGGGGCGCTCCTGGCGGCCGCCGGCGGCCTTCTTTGGTCGCCGGACCTCTGGGCCGCGGCGGCCGGCGGCGGGGACGGGATCAACAGTTTATGGGCCATGGCGCCCGCTTTGGCCGCCGTCGCCGGGGGCCGGGGGTCGGAGCCGCCCGCTTCGCCCCTCTACGATTTCAAGAAAGACCGCTTTAATTGGGAGCGGTTCTGGGCGGCGGTGGAAGCGGCCGCCCGCGCGACGGAAGTGCCCGTGAACGGCCATTCGGAATCCGGAACGCCTTTCCTTGTTCCCGGCGACTGGGACGGCCGGGGGTGCCCCGTGGATCTTCGCCTTCTGCTGGCCTACGATTTTTCCTCGGCCGAGGCGGCGCCTCAGGCTTTGCCCCGGGAAGCCGTCGCGGCGTTCCTCGGCCGGGTGGGCCAATCCCTTTCGGTCGCGGGCGAGTCGGTCCTCGGCGAGACCACCTTCCTCCCGGACGGGGTGGAGGCGCAGATTCATTTACGGTCCCGGGGCGGACGGGAATACAAAACCGTCCGGCTGAAAGTCCACGTGACCGGCGAGCGGCCCGCCCGGGCCTATTTGGCGGAGCTTCGCCCCGAGGCCGGGACGGATTTCTGGGGGTCGGTGCGCGCCCTGCTCCGGTTGGAACGGGCCTTCGGCGATCGCTCGGTTCACGGCGATTGGATGGAAAAATACGTTCAAGCGGTGCGGTTAAACCGGGCCGGGCGTTTCTTTAAGGAAAACCCCGAGGTCCAATCCCGCCGCCGGCAATGGACGGCCCGGGCGAAGGATTGGCTGGCCCATCCCGCGCGGCTGTCCCGGGAAGAGGCCGCCCGGTTGGAAGAGATTCTTCGGGCCGCCGCCGGCGATCTCCGGCCCGTCGAGCCGCCCCCGGCGCCCGCCGATTTCTCCGGCAATTTGCGGGCCGACAAGGACGGGCGGCGGGATTTCCTCAACCTTGTCTTCGACGCGCTGCCGCTGGACGTCGCCCTCGCCCCGGAGGAATTGCCCGACGCGTTCCGGGACGCCCTCGATCGATTCAACGCCCGGGGCTGGTTCTTCGTCCCTTCCTCCTCCGGACGGGTGGACCTGTGGTCGGGCGAGCGGGGGCGGTATTTCCGATTTGTCCGCTTGACCGGCGCCCCGCGCTTCGCCCTTCGCTGGGCCTGGCACCCGGGCGAAGGCCTGCTCCTTTACGGCGAGCGGCCCGGGGGCGACCCCGTCGTTTTCGCCGTCCGGCGGTACGCCGAAACCCTGGCGGGCCCCCAAGGAACCGTCGTTCTTTCGCCCCTTCCGACGGCGGATTTCGACGGGCTCCGCGCGCGGGCCGCGGAAGAGAAATGGCGGGAGCGCCTCTCCGTCCTCCTCCGGGACGCCGCGGACCCGACCCGTCCTTTCGACGAGGAACGCCGCCGGGCCTTCGACGAATTCGCCGCCGCCGGCTACGAAGGCAAAATTTACGTTCGCCGGAAAACCGACCGGGGCGACAACCGCTTTTTCTACGTGACCCTGCGAAAGGGGCAACGGCTGAATTTTCAGAGCGTGGAATTCCAGTCGGACCGCGTGCGGGCGACGCCCCTGGCGTTCCCGGGGCACGACGCCGTGCTGGCGCTCACCCTCCCCGGGGGCCGCACGTTGACTTTTTCGGTGGGGCCGGCCGTGGGCGCCCCGTTGGCGAAATCCGAGATCAACGCCGAGGGCCTCTGGGTCTTCGACTCGTTGGACCGGGCGCGGGCAGAATTGGCCGCCCATCTGGGCTTCTCGGCTTTTCTTCTTCGATGGGGGTCCCGGTCGCCGGCCGATCTCGCGGAGGGTTTGTCGGAGGAGGCCGTTGCCGCCCAAAACGCCGACGCCCCCGTCGTCCGCATCGGGTCCTCCGGGGAGGCGTACGACGTCCACGGTCCCCGCACGCGGCGGCTCCTGAAATTCAACGGATTGCCGCCCGGGACCTACCGGCCCCGGGTGGAGCGGGATTCCCTGGGCCTTAAAATCGTGTTTGTCAACGCGGACCCGGACGGACCGTCCATCCCCTACCGGGTTCCCCCGTTTCCGGTCGAGGGCGACGTTCAAAACTTTTACAGCGCCGGGGAATCCGGCGTGGTGCGGGTGGAGAAATCCATGCTCACCGAGGCGTTGGAGCCTTTCGTTCAATGGGCTCTTTCCCCGGACGCCCTGGCGGAGGACGAGGAACCCGCCGATCGCCAACGGGAGCGCCGGGCGTTCAACGCCCGGGCGTTCACGGTGACGACGGACGAAACGGGGCGCCTGCCGTTCAGTTTTTCGGAAGCCGTTCCGGCCCCCCGCAAGGCGACCGCGCCGGACGGGGTTTTGTCCGCGGGGGCGACCTATCGCCTCTCGGTGGAGTGGCTCTGGGGGGCCGGTCCGGTTCTGGTCCTGTCCCGCCGCGGCCAGGCGCGCGTTCTGGCCTTCGGCCGTTGGCGGCGACTGTGGGGGTCGGGCCAAAAGACCGTCGCGCTGGATTGGGTCGCCGACGGGACGAGCGCCCGGGCGGCGTTGGCCGCCGCGGAACGGACGCCGGCGCTTTTGATCCGCCAGGCCGAGCGTCTCCGCCTGCATCCCACGGGCGCCGCGCTGGAGGATTTTCGCCGCCGGGCGGATCAATTCAACGCGGCCGAAGCGCCGCGAAAGAACGACGCCAGCGGACACGCCTTCCTGGACGATCCTTTCGACGGCGCCCGCTGGGTGTTCCGCCGGCTGGGCGACGCCGACCTGACCCACCGCCGACACATCGAGTGGCGGCCGGGCGTGGGCCCCGTGGTCTATTTCCTCTACGACGGACCGCGCCGGCTTCATTTCGGCCGGGTCAAAGCCTATCTCGATCTTTTCCGTTCCCGATCCTGGTCCAACGGGTCCGAGCGCGTGGACCTCTGGCCGTTGAAAAAGGCCCGGGCCGAAACGTTGGAAGCGTCGCGGTCCGTGGTGTCCCGGGCCGTGGACGAATTCGTGGCGGATCCGGTCTTTGGCCGCGGAACGGAGCCCAACGGCCCCGACGCCGGCCGGTTCCTTCGTTGGGTGGCCGCGGCGTGGGCGTCGGCTTTGGGGGGAACGACGAACGTTCCGGACGTCCTGGCTCTTTGGAGCCCTCGGCTGACTCCGCGAATCGCCGAAAGCCCCGATCATTTTTATGTTCGACTGTCGGCGTCGTCCGGGTCCCAGGGCCGGGACGCGTTTCGGGCGGTCCTCGGGAAAATCCTGGGTCGGAGCCGACGATGGACCGTGGAAGTTCGTAACGAACGTCTGATCCTGACGGCCCGGCCGCTGGAGCCCGGGGACGCGCCCTACCGGTGCGACGTGCATCTCACGAGCGACCGCTTTTTTGATTTCGCCTGCCGGTTCTTCGGGGATCGGCTTTCGGAGGTTCGGGAAACGCGCCGATCCGTCATGGCCGCGGCCGGCCACGGCCGGCTGGACGAATGGCATGGGCCCATGGTCGACGCCCTCAAAACGCTGCGTTCCGCGGCCTACTATTTCGGCCGCCGGGTCAACGTCCTCGTGACGGCCCTGGGTCCTTTGACGGTGGGACGACCGCAAGGCGCCTGGCGGCAGGTGACCGGAAAATATTTCAACTCGGCGCTTTTCAAACTGTCCCATTTGGTTCAAGGGCTGGAGCGGGTCGAGCGGGATTCCGGGAAGTCCGAATTTGAACGCCGCTACGCCGCGTCGACCAACCGCGGGGCTTACGGCCCGGCCTGGCCCCTGGATCGGGACGACGTGTTGGTCCGTTTGGCCCAGCGGGCGCGCGGCGACATCGACGCCGCCCGCCGGGGGGAGCCTTCGTCGGCCTCCCGTTGGCCGGCGCACCTCCCCGCGCTCACCGGCAATGAAAAAGGCCGGGTGTTGGTGATCGACTGGGGCGGGACGCGCGTCAAGTTCCGGGTCGTGGATTTGGAAGGCGGGGGCGGCTACCGCCTGGGCGACGCGGCGGAATTCACCTTCACCGCCGCGGAAAAACGGGGACCGGGGGACCGCCTCTTCGACCGGGTGGCCGAGGCGGCCCAAAAGATCGCCGCCGAAGCGCCGGGCCTCGACCGGGTCGCCTTTGTTTTTTCCTTCCCCGTGGAGCCCACCGCCCTGGACGCCGGACGATTGACCCGGTGGACCAAGGAAATCACGGCCGCCGGGGTGGAGGGCCGGGACGTGGCGGCGCTGTTGCGGGAGGCCCTGGCCCGACGGGGTTCCGCCCTGTCGGTGAACGCCCTGGTCAACGACGCCGTGGGCGCCTTGGCCGGGGTTTCCTACGCCGACGCCTCGGGCGGCGGCGCTTTTGCGACGGCGGACGCGGGCCTCATTCTGGGAACCGGGGTCAACGCGGCCGTCCGTTGGGACGGCGACGCGCACAACCTGGAGCTGGGCCAATGGGACCTGGGCGCGGCCCTCCGATCGGCGGACCCCGACGGCGCGGCGATTTGGAGCCGGGTCTTGTCCTTGAGCCCCACCCTGGAAAAGGAAGCCGCCTCCCTTTACCTCGGGGAAACCCTCCGACGGCAAATTCTCGGCGACGCCCGGACCGAAGGTTGGTCGGCCGGAACGGCCCTGGAACACCCCTTCCTTCTCCGAGCCGAGTCCCTGTCGGCCGTGGCCGCCGACGCCTCCCGGGAGTTGAAGGTCGTTCGCGCTTTCGCGGTCAAGACCCTTGGAATGCCGGAGGCCGCGGCGACCCCGGAGCGCCTCCAACGGCTTCAAGCCACGGTGCGGGAGGGAGTGGCCCGTTCGGCGCGCTGGGTGGCGGCCGCGGTGGCCGGGGCGCTGTTGTCGGCCGATTCGTCCGGTCGCCCCCGGTCCCTGGGCGTGGATGGCCGTTTTTACGCAAAATCCCCGGGCTACGCCGAGGAATTTGAGCGGTCCCTGCGGGCCGCCCTCGGGGCGTCGGGTCCGGCGGTTCGCGTGCGATATCTGGAGGACGCCACCGCCCTGGGCGCGGCGGTCATCGCCGTGGCCGCGCCGGAAACGCCGGGTTCCCCGGGCCCCGCCCCGGGGCCGAAGGATCAGCGGGGCGGCGCGAGCGTTCCCCTGTTGCTGGCCGTGGCCGCCGTCGGTTTGGCCGCCCTGGCGTTGGGCGTTCCCGCGGATTGGACGTCCCCGGCGGCCGAGGCCTGGACCCGGGCCCTCGACGCCGTGAGTCTCGGTGGGACCCTCCTTCCCGGAGCGGCCGTCGCCATGGCGGTCGGCCCGATCGGGACGCTTCCCGGCGCCGGTCCCGCGCCGGTCTCCCTCCGCGACTGGTTGAGCCGCACCGTCCCCGAGGAAGTGCCCCTCCGGATCGCGGATCTCGGCGCCGGCGACGGCTCCTTCGGCCTCGCGGTGGCCGAGGAGCTCATCGGCCTGGGATTCCCGTTCGAAAGCCTCACGAGCATCGACCGCCGCGTCTCCGCCGAAGGCCGGCGGCACGGGGTGATCGAAGGGGACGTCATCGAAATCGAAGACCGTTTGCGGGCGGGGCTCGCCGACGGTTCCCAGGACCTGGTTTTCATCCACCGCATCAACGATCTGGCCCTTTTGGCCCCCGCGCTCGACATGCTCAAGGACGAGGGCGCCCTGGTCCTGTCCTTTATGGACAACGACACCGACCTTCAACGCCGGGCGCCGGCGTTCCTGGCGCGCTTGTCCCGCACCGACCCCCGGTTCACATACCAAGCCAAAGCCCTGCCCCTTTCCCCGGACTCGGCGCCTTCCGGCGAACCTTCCCGGTCCCTGCCCCGGTGGTACGTGATCCGCAAAATCCCGCGGGACACGGGCGGCGATCGGTCGGCTTCCCTGGAATACCCCGCGGGCAATCTCCTTCACACGGTCTACGTCCGTTACGATCTGGCCCTTCACGCGCTCCTGCCCCCGCGCGGGACGGAACGCCGGGTGCTTTACGGCGGCGCCGGCGTCGACGTCTCCAACGCATTGCTTTCCACCGACGGAGATGAAATTCACATGCTGGCCGATTATCGCGGCCTGACCCGGGCGCTCCTGGACGCCGAGTGGGCCCGGGACCCCGAGGAATTGCGCGCGCTCACCACGCCCTACCGGATTTTTAAATACGAACAGGGGTGGGGCCGCTACGAGTATCTGGAAACCCCGGCGGTGGTGGCCCGGCATTTGTGGCGGGAGTTCGTTTCCCTGGGGATCGATCCGGCCACCGTCGGCCGGCAAACCGTCGGGAACGACTTGGTCCTTGATTTCACCTGGCGCCACCCCCGGGAACCTTCGGCCCGCCATCGCCGGGTGGTTCTGCAAAATATGGATCTGCTGCTGGACGCCGGAAAAATCGATTGGGATTTCGATGTTTATTACCAGCGCGCGCCCATGCGGCTGCCGGATCATTATTGGAAACCCGACAGTTACCCGGTGGTGTTGTCCCGTCGCCTGCGCCCCGGGGGGGTGTTCCTCACCGACGACATTTCCGATCACGGGTTCCTCGGGGGACGGCACAACCGATCGGGTTACTTCCCCCTGGTCGCCGAGGAAGTGGCGGTGCCCTCCTCCGCCGGCGAACCGTATTACCTTTCGGTTCGGCGGGCCCGCGAACCCCAAAACGCCCACCCCGAATTCCGGGGCGACTTTCGATCCGCCGAGGGGTACGGTTGGCACCTCCGGTTGCGCCGATTTCCGGAGCACCCGCCCCGCGCCCGGGTCATTCCGCGAACGCCCCCTTCCACCGTTTTGAAGCTGTTGGCCGCGGTCGGGACCGGTTTGGCGGCCTATTTTCTTCGGGACACCGCCGCGGGGGACCTGGTCGCGGCGATCCCCGCTTCGCTCCTGTGGGACAACGCTTGGACGGGCGCCGTGTCCTTGGCCGTTTCGCCGTTTTTATTGGGCGCCCTCGGCGGGCCCGCGGGGGAAGAGAAGGTCCGCCTTCTGTCGCCGGCCCGGGAAGCCTACTTCGATCGGCTCCGTCAAGTCGTGAACACCGGCGGCACCGTCCTTTACGCCGCGGGCGGCGTGGACCTCTCCAGCGCCTTCCGGATTTGGGCGCCGTCCAAATTGATCCTCGTTTCCACCACCCGGCTCCCCCGGGCCGAGGCGGTGCGCGCCGCTTTCGCCGAGGCCTTGCCCCCGGCGGAGACGCCGTACAGCCGTCAAAAGCGCCAACACGGTTACGCCCTGGGCTCCGACATGACGATGCCGGCCAACGCGCTTCTCGCCCTGGAAGCCGAATGGCACGAATTGGGGGTGGATCCGAAAAGCGTGATCGTTTCCTCCGACGCCAAGGGCCGCCTGGTTCTCTTTTTCCAGTGGGAAGGGAAGAACCGGGTCGTCTTTTTGGTGGAAGCCAAGGCCCAGGATACGGAGGCCTACGCCGACCTTTTGGAGGACGGTCTGGACGGCTATTTCCACAAGGCCGCCATGACGATCCCCTTGAATTACCCGTCCAAGGAACCCTTCTGGGGCTTGGTCGGCCGCGCCCTGGCGAAAAAAGCCCCGGCGCCGGGGAAGGCCAATCTCCTGACCGACGATCAGGGCAAGGCGCCGGCCGCCCTCGCCCGGGACCGGGCCGGGCAATTCCCGCTCACGGCCCGCCCGGCGGAAATCCCCGGGGAATCCGCGCTGTTGGCGGCCCTTTACGGCGTCTCCCGAACGGGGGACGATTTGTCGTGGCTTTCGACGGACGACGCCTACGGCACCCGCCTGCGGGCCCGGACCTTGGAGGGGGACGGCGGTCTCCCGGCGCCGACGCTCCAGCCGAAGGAGGCCGCCGCGGAGTCCGCGCGGCCGTTGCCGTCGGTGGACGTAGAGCCTTCGACCGACGGGGGCCCGTGGGTGTTGAAACACGGTGGAAGATTCATCGGCGAGGCCGCGGTGTCTTTGACGGAAGACGGGGGGGCGGTGGTTCGGGGTCTTCATATGGAGGATTCTTTCGACCGTCCCGAATGGGACGCGGCCGCCCTGGGAGCGATCGCCGCCCGCGTCCCGGGAGGCGAACTCGAACTGAGGACTCTTCAAATGGATTTCCTGCGTCCGCCCTGGGTCCGTCTGTTTGATTCGTCGACTTTGCGGGTCCGGCGCCTGTCCGATCCGGCGTCGGATTGGACGGCTCCGCCGATATGGAATTCTCCGGGGTTTTACCAATGGCTCGCCCGGGAAAAGATTCCCTTTTTAAGCGGGGCGGTCCTGAACGGTTTCGCGGTGCGCGGCCGGTGGCGGGGCCCGGAATCCCGGGAGGGAGAAACGTCTTTTGCCACGGACCTGTTGCACGACGCCTACGTCCGCCACGATCTGGCCGTTCATTCCCTCATGCCCCCGCGCCCCGCCGACGGCCGCCGGGTCCTCTACGGCGGTTCCGGGGTGGACGTTTCCAACGCGCTTCTGTCCACCGACGGCGACGAATTTTTGATGGTGTCCCATCATCGCGGTTTGGATCGATCGGCCGTCCAGGGCGCTCGGGGATTGGGCGCCGCGGTTTTGGCCGAAAAATCGGATTTTTACCGACGGTTTAAATATTCCAGCGGCTTTGGCCGGGTCGATCGGTTGACCCACGCGAACGCCATCGCCGCTCACCTTTGGGCGGAACTGACCGCTCTGAGGGTGGATCCCGACGCCGTCCATTTCGACCAGGAGGGGAAGGACCTGGTGTTGGAATTTCCTTGGCGCCATCCGACGGGCGGCGCGGCGCGGCCCCGGCGGTTCGTGTTTCGGGACAACGATCTCTTGAAAATTGCCGACCGCTTGGATTGGCCCTTTGACGTCTACTACCAACGCGCCGGATTGGATTTGCCCGCCCGCTACCGGGATCGTCCGAATTTCCTCGTGGCTTTGTCCGCGGGGATGCGGCCCGGCGGGCTTTTTGCCACGGATGATTTTTCGGACACTGTTTTCGGCTCCGTGCGCGATCATCGGAAGGATTTTCCGCTCGACAGCGAAGAGCTCCCTTTGCCCGAAGACCCCGACCGGCCTCATTACCTGGCGGTCCGCCATGCCGGAACCCCCGCCCGGCCTTCCGACAGCGATCGAGGGATCAGCGAGGGCTACGGTTGGGATGTCCGCGTTCGCCGGCCCCGGACGTATCCGCCCCAAGCGGCTCCCGTTTCAACGGCCCCCGCCCGAAAAGGGTGGGGCCCCCCGTTGGCCTTCTTCCTGGCCGGCGCGGCGGCGCTGGCCGCGGCCCATTGGGGGTTCGGCGATTTGTCCCAGGGCCTGGCCCTGGCGGGGGGCGTCTTTTTGGGTTCTCTCCAACCGGTCGTGACCGACGAATTTCGCCTGTTGCTGGACCTCGCCACCGATCCGGGCCGGACCGCCTCCCCCGACCGGACGGGTCCGGGTCGTTGGGCCGCGGGGCAGCCCCGGGCCCACGAGATTCGATTGGCGTACAAACCGACCGCCGGTCCCCGGGAACGGACCCGCATGGCTTATTTCAAAACCAGCGTCGGGGGGCGGCCTTTTTCCCTGTCGCTGGCCGGGCCGCCGCCGGGCGTGCACCGGGTTCGTTTCTCGAGCGACGAATTTTGGCCGCCCCTCCTTTATTTGTCGGATCCGGCCACCGATCGCACCTGGGCTTTTTCCCTGGAACCCTTCCGTTCCGGCCGGGCCCGGAACGGCGGCGGTTCGGCCGCCCTCCTGGCGGACCCTTTTGAGAGCTATTCCGACGCCGCCCGGGAAGCCCCCGAGCGGGTGCGTCTGGCCCGATGGCTGAACGACCGGCGGAACGGCCGGGCGGTCCCCGCGCCGGGCGGCCTGTCGGTGAATCTCGTTCTCGGCGGCGAAGCCCGAAGCGGCGGGGCCTTGGTCGATCCGGCCACGGGCAATCGCTTGATCCGACTGGAAAGCCGCGCGTTCACTCCCGGCAAGGCCCGTCTGGACGTCGCGGGGGAGGCGCTTCGGGTGACCCAAGGGGACCGCACGGTCTTTTTCGAATTGGACGACGTCGTCCGTCAATGGGGCGGAAAACTGGAACGCAGCCCCCGGGAATCCCTCGCCCACGCCCGGGCGAAGGAGGGGGACCTGGCCACGCGAAAGAGGTTGGCGCGCCGGATCGGCGATTTGGTGGCGGAACCGGCGGGCGCGCCCTCCGCCGCCCTGGTTCGGGACTTGGGATCTTTCAACCGCGAGGCCGAGGAGATCCTGGTTGACGGTTCGGGCGTGCTCAGTCTGTTGCTCCCCGCGGAAACCGCCCGACGCCTTCGCCGGAGCGAACGGGCGCATTTGACCGTCGCGGGATTTCGTCCCGGCGGCGCCTACCGCCCCCGCTTCCAGTTCGTGGCACGCCGGGGTCCCGTGTTGGTCCTTCAAGACGCCGCGGATCCGCTGAAGCTCCACGCCTTCGCCCTGGGCGGACTTCGCCAGGCGGAAGACGGCAAGAAAATGGGCGGGTTGACTCCGCTCGGCGTATTTCAAACCCCGTCCCAGATCGAAGGGGCCGCCGTTCTGGACCCCCTGGCGCTTTTGGAGGAGGCCGCGGCCCGGGCCGGCGAGTGGTCGGCCGGTCAAGCGCCGGATTTGGAAGCCCGCGCGGCCGCTTTCAATTTGCAACAGCGAACGGTCAAGGCCACTCTCAACGACGGTCAGGGCATTTATCTGGAAAGCCCCTTCACCGGGGCCGTCCGCCGGATTCGAACCCAGTCCCATCAAAACAGCGTCTGGACGCTTTCCATCCTTTTGTCCGCCGCGGGTCCCGTGCTCCTGGCGCGGGCGGTTCAGGCCAAAGTGCGCGAGCCTTTTAAAGCCTATGGACCCATGGTCTTCGGCGACCCGCTGGACCGTCCCGAGTCGTCCGTTTGGCGCGGCGACCGGGGCGCGAGCTTGGCGGCGGCCGCGACGGCCTTGACCGACGCGTTGGGCCGAACCGTGGCGGCGCCCCGCGCCGAAGCGGTCGCCTTCGCCCCGGCGCTCCCGACCGCGGCGGAGGTCCGCGCCCGGGCCCGCGGGGCGGTGGCCTATTGGGCGGCCCATTGGGGAACCTGGTCGCCCGAGGAGCGCCGCTCGGCGCCGGTCGAGGTGGCCCGGCTTCTCCAGCGGGTCTTGGGCGGCGAAGACCGTTCCGCCACGGGATTGGCCCGGACCCGGGACGCCCTGCTGGCCGCCGAAATCCTTTTTAACGACAAATTCCCGGCGGACGCGGCGACTCTCTACGGATCGCTGGTGAACGCCGACGCCGCCCTCTTGTCTTTGTTGTTGAGCCGGGAAGGGGCGTTTGAAAAACGGCGGACCGCTCTGGTGAAAAGAATGGCGAACCTGGTTTTCTCCGCCGGTTTGACGGACGCGGCGACGCTTCCCCGCCACGACCATTTCCTGGAGGCCATGTTCGACCTCGCCCGCGAATCGGCGAAGGGCGAAGCGCGCGGCCGGGACGCCGTGCGAAACACGGCGCTGTTTCTCGCGCTCTTGGCTCCCATCGCCTGGTTGGCGGCGGCGATCCCCGGCGGTCTCTGGCCCGGGGTGGAATTCCTCACCGGGCGCGGACTCGCGTCCCTGTGGGACAACCCGTGGATCGGCTCCCTGGCCATGGTGCTCACCCCCTTCGTGGTCCCGGGGGCCCCCCGCGGGGGGGACGCCGGCGGCTTGTTGCACCCGTCCTTCGTCGCCCACGATTTGGGCGTGTGGGGGATTTTGCGGGACCAATCGGGTCTGGCCGCGGAGGGGCGCCGCGTGGTGTACGGCGGCGCCGGGGTCGATCTGTCCAACGTTCTATTGTCCACCGACGGCGAACGGGTGTGGATGATCGACCGGAAATACGGTTTTTCCCCGGAACTCCTGCGGGCCGTCTTCGGCAAGGACAAAAAATATTTGGACCGCGCCACGGCCTCCTACGCGGAAGCCAAGCACAAGGCCGGGTTCGCCGGATTCACCCGGCTGGTTCCCGGCGAACGAATGGCCGAGGCGCTGTGGCGGGAACTTTCCTCCCTCGGGATCGACCCGGCGGCGGTGGCGGTCGGCCGGAACGGCAACGACGTCCTGTTGGAATTCCCGTGGTCCCACCCCGGCCGCCCCGGCGCGCGAACGCGGACCGTGGTTTTCCGCGAGAGCGACCTGGTGGAAAAGCGCGATGGGGTGGACGAAGCCTGGGACGTTTATTACCAACGGGCCCCGATGACGATGCCCGAAGCCTACGCCCAAGCGGAAAATTATTTGACCCGTCTGGAAACCCTGCGCCGGGCCAACGGCGTCTACGTCACCGACGACGTCACGGATTTCCTTCAAAACCGCCCCGGTCCGGGCGCCCGGGCCGACCGGCACGCCCAATTCCCCCTGCGGTCCCGGGAATGGCCCGTTCCGGAGGCCCTGGAAAACGCCGTCCTGGAATTCAAATACCCGGGGGAGTCGTTTCAGAGACTTCGGGACCGTTTGACCGAGGGGTTCGGCTACGGTTGGCGCGTTCGGGTGCGGGAGCCCTTGGCCCGCTCCGCTTCGGAAGGCCGGTCCGCCGCCATCGATGCCGATTTGACCGAGGGTCAGCGGCGTTCCTTTCGGGACGCCCTGGAACGGCTTTCGCCCGCTCCTTTCGAGGGAATGCCGGTGCTCCAAACGCTGACCCTCGCCGATTGGGCGGGCGGGGCGTACGCGCCGATCGCCGGGCCGACGTCGGAGGAAACCGGGGAGTTGGCCCGTTGGCTGGCCCGGTGGGCGGACGCGGACGTTCGCGCCGGAGCGGTCCCGTCATCGGGCGCTTCCGCGCGGGACGCCGCCCGTTTGGCGGCGGTGTTGGACGAGCTCAACCACCCCTGGGGGGAAAACAACACCTCCGCGGCGGCGGCCGGGTTGGACCTTTTGCGGAACTCCGGCTCCGGCGGCGATCCGGCGGCCTTTGTCGGCGCTTACAACGCGTTCCGTCGAGCTCTCTGGTCGCTTCGATTCCAGGCCGCCGAGCTGAACCGCCGGTCCGTCAAGGCCATTGACCTCTCGCCCCTTTTCGACGACGCCCGGGCCGCCGAACGGGCCGCGACCGTCCGCGCTTTGGAACTTTCCCGGGGGGCCCCCGCCGGCGGCACCACCCATTTGCTGGTCGACTGGGAGGGGCTCCGGTCCTCGCCGGAGGAATCCGACGGCGCGATCCTCTCCAAAGCCGAGGCCCGGTTGAATCGAGAGTTCCCGGGATTGATTCGTCCCGGCCATCGCGTCGTCTTTCGGGTGTGGGTCCGGGGCACTTCCGCCGCCCAGAAAGTTTTCCGGACCGACGGTCTTTCCGTGCGCTCCTTGCGGCGCTTTGACGGGGACGTCGCGCTCCCCTTGACCCTCGTGGGCGTTTCGCTCGATCGAATCGTTCCGGCCGAGCGGAGGTTCCTGGCGGACTGGCTCGTGTCCCTGGTGCCGCTGGCCGGGTTGGTCAGCGCGGACCTCGACGCCGCGCTCCGGCGTTTGGCCTTCCTTCAAATTCAAGCGTAATTTCCGTCGACCCCTCGGGGTCGTTTTCTTGACAGCGTGTCGGCCCCTTGATAAACTTTGACTTTCCCATGAAACGACTTCTCGTAGAAACTTCCGACCTCGTCCGTTACCGCGGCGGGTTCGGCCACTGGACGTTCCTTTTCCACCGCCTGACGGGTTTGGGCGTCTTGGTCTTCCTCCTGGCCCACATCGTGGACACGGCGCTCCTCGGTTGGGGCCCCGAGGTCTTCAACCGCGTCATGGCCATCTACCGCCATCCCCTTTTCCGCCTGAGCGAAGTGTTTCTCGTGGCGTCCGTCCTCTTCCACACGTTGAACGGCGTTCGCTTGATCGTGGTTGATTTTTGGCCCCGGGCCACCCGGCACCACCGGGCCCTGGTCCGCGGCACCTGGATTCTGTTCGTCCTCCTCATGATCCCGGTCGTGATCATCATGGCCCACCATTACCTGGAAGCGAACCCCCGATGACGGCCCTCTCTCCCAACGCCGGTCGTCCGGTCCCCTCCGGCGGGTTCGAGCGCTTCGCCTGGTTCTTCATGCGCGCCTCGGGCCTCGTGCTCCTGGTTCTCGCCCTGGGCCACCTGGCCATCATGCATTTGATCAACAGCATCGACACGGTGGACTACGCCTTCGTCGCGGCCCGGTACGCCACGCCCTTCTGGCGGACCTACGACGGGCTGATGCTGGTCCTGGCCCTTTTGCACGGTTACAACGGCCTGCGGGTGGTCTTAAACGACTACCTTAAGAGCGGCTGGCGGACCGCCGCCACCTGGTTCATGGGGCTCCTGACCCTGGTCCTTTTGATCCTCGGCCTTTACGTGGTTTTCGCTTTCCAACCCGATCACCCCCAGGACACGGTGCTTCCCAATGACACGGACCTCTCATCATCGCTTTGATTGCCTGATCGTCGGCGCCGGCGGCGCGGGGCTTTACGCGGCCCTGGCGTTGGCTCAACGCAAAGGCTCTTCCGTGGCGGTCTTAAGCAAACTCTACCCCACCCGCTCCCACACGGGCGCGGCCCAGGGCGGCGTGAGCGCGGCCTTGGGCAACACCGAAGAGGACTCGCCCGATTGGCACATGTTCGACACGGTCAAGGGCGGGGACTACCTCGTGGACCAGGACGCCGCCGAAATCCTCTGCCGGGACGCCGTCAGCACGGTCATCGAACTGGAACATTTGGGCCTTCCCTTTAATCGAACCGAAGACGGTCGCATCGACCAGCGTCGTTTCGGCGGCCACACCCGGGACTTCGGCAAAGGACCCGTCCGCCGGGCCTGCTACGCCGCCGACCGCACCGGCCACATGATCCTCCAGACCCTTTACCAGCAGTGCATTAAGAACAACGTCACTTTTTTCGACGAATACCACGTCGTGGATTTGATTGTCGTCGGCGGCCGTTGCGCCGGCGTCGTGGCCTATCAAATCTCCACCGGCGAACTGCACGTGTTCCACGCCAAGTCGGTGCTCTTCGCCACGGGCGGCTCGGGCCGCATGTTCAAGATCACCTCCAACGCCCACGCCCTGACGGGCGACGGCATGGCCATCGCCTACCGCCGGGGCCTGCCCCTGGAGGACATGGAATTTTTCCAGTTCCACCCCACCGGCATCTACAAAATGGGCATTTTGCTCTCCGAGGCCTGCCGCGGCGAGGGGGGAAAGCTGTTGAACGGGAAAGGCGAGCGCTTTATGGAGCGTTACGCCCCCACCATGCTCGACCTGGCGCCCCGGGACATGATTTCCCGCTTCATCCACCAGGAAATCCGCGAAGGGCGCGGCGTCGACGGGAAAGACTACGTCCATTTGGACCTGCGCCACCTGGGCGCCCAGGTCATCGAGGAAAAACTGCCCGACATCACCGATTTCGTCCGCACCTACATGGGCCTGGACCCGGTGACGGATTTGATCCCCATTCAAGCCACCGCCCACTACGCCATGGGGGGGATTCCCACGACGGTGGACGGCGAAGTCATCGTCGACGCCAAAAACACCGTTCTCCCCGGTTTCTACGCCGCCGGCGAAGTGGCCTGCGTTTCGGTCCACGGCGCCAACCGCCTCGGGACCAACTCCCTGGTGGACATTTTGGTCTTCGGCCGCCGGTCCGGCATGGCCATGGCCGATTTCGCGGCCAAAAACGATTTCCCGCCCCTCCCGGCGGATCCCGCCGCGGACATCCGCGAACGGGTGGCCCGCCTCCTGGCCAACCCCGCCAAGCAATCGGCGGCGTCTCTCCGGGCCGAGCTTCAGGCGGCCATGATGGACGATTGCGGCGTCTACCGCTCGGAAGCGGGCCTCAAAAAAGTCCAGGCCAAAATCGCCGAATGCCGAACGCGTTACGCGGGCGTCGGCGTGTCGGACAAGGGGAAACAATTCAACACCGAACTGCTCGAGGCCCTGGAATTGGAAAACCTCATCGATCTGGCCGAATGCACGGTGGCCAGCGCCATCGCCCGGAAGGAATCCCGGGGCGCCCACGCCCGGGAGGATTTCCCCAAGCGGGACGACGTCCAATTTTTAAAGCACACCCTCGCCACCAAAACAGCCTCGGGGGTCGCCTTGGACTACAAGCCCGTGGTGATCACGAAATTTCAACCCCAGGAACGGAAATACTAATGAAGGTCACCCTCAAAATACGGCGCGTGGACCCGGAAAAAGGCCTGCCCGAGCGTTGGGAAACCTACACGGTCGACGTGGCCCCCACGGATCGGGTGTTGGACGCCTTGAACGAAGTCAAATGGACCCAGGAAGGGCCCCTGGCCTATCGGCGCTCCTGCGCCCACGGCATCTGCGGTTCCGACGCCATGCGCATCAACGGCCGAAACCGCCTGGCCTGCAAAGTGTTGGTCCAGGACGTGGCCCCGGTCATTACCTTGGAACCCATGAAGGGGTTCCGGGTCATCAAAGATTTGATCGTGGACATGGAACCCTTTCTGGCCAAGTTCCGCTCGTTGAAACCCTTTTTGATCAACGAGGAACCGGTCACCGAAGGCGAACGCCTCCAGTCGCCCGACGCCCGGGCCCGCTTCGACGACACCACCAAGTGCATCCTTTGCGGCGCCTGCACGACCAGTTGCCCGTCCTTCTGGGCGGACCCGGCCTACGTGGGCCCCGCCGCCATCGTGAACGCCCACCGATTTATTTTCGACGACCGCGACCGGGCCGCCGCCGAACGCCTGGAGCTGTTGGACGGGCGGGACGGGGTGTGGAAATGCCGCACCGTGTTCAACTGCGTCGAAGCCTGCCCCCGGGACATCGACATCACGGGCGCCATCGCCGACGTCAAGCGGGCCCTCCTGTTCCGGAAGGATTGACGGCCCATGCCCGACGCGCCCGATAAGAAGTCCGTCGTCCTCGTGGTGGAGGACGACGAAGCCATTTTGGAATTCCTGGCCACGACCCTGGAGATGGAGGGGTACGAGGTTTACTCCGCCACCGACGGTCAAAAAGGCCTCGACATGATCGTCCAGCACCACCCGGGCGCGGTCCTCCTGGATTTGATGATGCCCGGCTTGGACGGCTTCGGGGTGTTGGAAAAAATGGCGGAGCGGAACGACACCGCCAAAATTCCCGTGACCGTCGTGAGCGCCTACGCCGACGCCGGCCCCGCCCGGGAGCTCCTGGCCAAAGCCAAAAACGTTCAAAAAGTTTTCACCAAGCCCGTTCGTTCCGACGAACTCCTCCGGCAGGTGAAAGCCATGCTGGACAGCCGTTGATTTGACGCGGAGGGCCCCCCTGGCTAAAAAGACCCTCCCGTATTCGCACGGGAAGATGTTCCGTGCGAATGGGGGCCGAGTCCGGGGATACGAGGCCATCCCTTGACGCGGAGGGCCCCCCTGGCTAAAAAGACCCTCCCGTATTCGCACGGGAAGATGTTCCGTGCGAATGGGGGCCGAGTCCGGGGATACGAGGCCATCCCTTGACGCGGAGGGCCCCTGGAAGACTACGGGGAAGATGTTCCGTGCGAATGGAGGCCGAGCTTGGACGCGCGAGGCCATCCCTTGACGCGGAGGGCCCCCCTGGCTAAAAAGACCCTCCCGTATTCGCACGGGAAGATGTTCCGTGCGAATGGAGGCCGAGCTTGGACGCGCGAGGCCATCCCTTGACGGTCCTCCCCGTCCCCGCCCAACTTTCCCAATCCCTGTTCCGCCGCCGGTGGGCCGCCGCCCTTTGGACGGTGCTCTTCGGCGCCGCCGGCGTCTACGCCGTTTTGTGGTTGGACACCGGCGCCCGGGCCCGGGAAGCCTACCGGGAGGCCGAGCGGTACACGGCCTGGGCCGCGGACCCCGCCAAAGAGCGCCGGGACGCCGACGAGGATTTCCGCAGCGGCCAGGCGCGACTGGCCCGGGAAAAAAACGCCGGGCGCCTTTCGCCCGGGGACTTCACCCTGGAAATGGACCTGTTGCGGGAGCGCCACGCGCTGACCTTAAGCCGCCCGCCCTCCGGGCTGGCCGCCCAATGGTACCAGGACACTTACCGTCTTTTCGCCCCGCCGGAAAACCGTTGGACCCGGGCCGCCCGGCTGATGGCCCCCGCGCTCAAAGAGCGATGGCGCCGGGACGTGGCCGCCCGGAAACTCCCCACCCGGCCCACCCATTGGGACGAGGAACCGGGCCTGGCGGCCGGGGAGCGGGTGGTCTACAGCGCCCGCCGGTGGAAGGAAGCCGACCGGGCCCGGGCGATTCTGGAATTTCGGGGCATTCCGGCCCGCGTCGGGGCCGACCCCCGGCCCGCCGGCGCGGGCGACGGGGTCTGGGTCGTCGTTCCGGCCGCCCGTTTCGCCGACGCCCACGCGGCGCTCCGGGACGGATTGGCGTTGAGCGTTCCGACGATTGTGATACAATGACGCTTTCATGCGCGTTTTCCTTCGCTCCAAAATCCACAACGCCACGGTCACCGACGCCAATTTAAATTACGTCGGGTCCATGACGGTCGACGTCGCCCTGCTGGAAAAGGCGGACATGGCCGAACACGAGCGGATCCTGGTGGTCGACAACACCAACGGGGCCCGCCTGGAAACCTACTTGATCAAAGGCGCCCGGGGGTCCGGCGAAATCTGCGCCAACGGCGCGGCCAGCCACCTCATCCAGAAAGGCCACCAGGTCATCCTGATGACCTTCGAGCACGCCCGGCGGGCCCCCAAAACGAAAATCGTTTTGGTCGACGGTCAAAACCGCTTCGTGAAGTACCTTCGGGAAAAACCCGGCGCGGCCGCCGGCTGACCACGGCGTTGCGCCAGCGTTTCCGAAAAAAGTCCTCCGGTCCCCTCCCCGTCCTCTCCGGCGTCTTTTACCCCGTCTTGGGCACGGCTCTGGCCCTGCCCACCGCGGGATTGTGGATGGCCTTGGCCCCCGTTTTTCTCCGTTTGCCCCGGGAGTGGACGGCCTGGGCGCCGCTGGCGGGCGGCGTCCTCGGATACGGGCTGATCCATTTCGCCTTCCGCCGCCCCATTTCCCTCTACGTTTTCGGCCACGAGTTGACCCACGCCCTGGCGGCCATGGTCTCCGGCTACAAGGTGAAATCCCTTTATGTCTCGGAAAAAGGCGGGGAGGTGCAACTCTCCAACACCAACGTCGTGGTCGCCCTGGCGCCCTACTGCCTGCCGCTTTACACGATGCTCGTGGTCGGCCTCTACCTTTTCGTTAATCGCTACGCGGGTTTCCCGACGCCGCCCGTGTGGTTCGGCGTCGGGGTGGGCGCCACCCTGGCTTTCCATTTTGCCTTGACCGTCTATGCCCTGCGCCAACACCAGCCGGACCTTCACCACGCGGGAGTGTATTTCTCGCTGGTGGCCATCCTTTTTTGCAATACCCTCACGGTGGCCGTACTGTTGTCCCTGCTTTTTCCATCTTCCGTTCGATGGATGGAGTTCGCCCTGGAAAGCGCCCGCCGCACCCGGGGGCTGGCCGAGGGCCTGGGGGCCCTGTCCGTCGCTGGCGGCCGCCGGTTGATGGCATGGGCCCGGGAGGTCCAATGAACGTTTTCCAGAACGAGGGCGCCCGGAAACTCTTTCATTCCTTGAGCGCCGGCTACGCGCTCCTCTACGCCTGGTCCGGGCGGACCACGACCTTGTGGGTGTTGGGCGCCGCTTTGGGCGTTTCGGCCGTCGTGGAGGCCGTGCGCCTGCGAAACCCCCGGGTCAACGAATTCCTTTTGAGCCGCTTCGGCGGCATTCATCGGGAAAAAGAAATCGACAAACCGTCGGGCATTTTTTGGACCTTGGGGGGGTGCGTCGGGGTCGTGGCCCTGGTTCCGGCCCGGGACATCGTCTTGGCGTCCATGCTTTATTTGACGGTGGGCGACGGCCTGGCCGGCTTCGTGGGACGAAATTGGGGGCGGTTTCGCATCGGGGCCAAGAGCCTCGAGGGCAGTTTGGCCGCTTTCCTGGGTTGCTGGGCCGTGGGCGCGCTGACCCTCAATTCGCCCTTCGGCCGCGCCGAAGTCCTCTGGGGGGCCCTGGGGGCCACCGCCCTCGAAGCGCTGGATCTTCCGCCCGACGATAATTTCACCCTCCCCTTGCTTTCCGGTTTGGGCCTCTGGGCGGCCCGGGCTTTCCTTTGATCAAAACCGAGGGGCTTCTTAAAAAATTCCAGGACGTCGTGGCCGTGGACCGGCTCGACCTCGAGGTCCCGGCGGGGGAAATTTTCGGGTTCCTGGGGCCCAACGGCGCGGGGAAAACCACGACGGTCAAACTGCTCACGGGCCTGCTGAAGCCCACGGCGGGCCGGTCCTGGATCGGCGGCATCGACGTGCAGCGGGACCCTCGGGGAGCCAAGAAAATCATGGGGCTCGTTCCGGACCAGCCCTACGTCTATCCCCACCTCACGGGAAAAGAGTTTCTCCGCTTCATCGGCGATCTTTACGAAGTGGACCCGCGCCGCCAAATCAAACGGATCCCCGAACTGCTCCGGATGTTTGAACTGGAGGACATGGGCGACGAATTGGTGGAGTCTTATTCCCACGGCATGCGGCAGAAGTTGGTCCTGGCCGGGGTTCTCCTCCACGAACCCAAAGTTCTCTTTCTGGACGAACCCATGGTCGGCCTGGACCCCAAAAGCGCCCGCCTGGTCAAAGACATTTTCCAGGAATTGTCCAAAGGCGGGGTGACGATTTTCATGTGCACCCACGTGCTGGAAATCGCCGAAAAACTCTGCCACCGGATCGGCATCGTCGAAAAGGGCCGGATGACCCGCATCGGCACCGTGGAGGAACTGCGGTCCCAGTCCCAGCGCGCGGGGTCCCTGGAGGACGTCTTCCTCCGACTGACCGGCGGCGACGAATACCGTTCGCTCCTCAAATACCTCTCCGAGTGATCTTCCTCTTTCGAATCCAGTTTCTCAAACTCAAGAATTGGCTCACCCGCTCCACCTCGGGCGAAACCCTCAAGACCGGCGGGTTCGCCCTGCTGGGCCTTCTCTTCCTGGTCCTGCTGTATTTCGGTTTCGTCCGGGTGTTGACGGCCCTGCGGTCGGTGGAAATCATCGGGACCCTGCTCCTCCTGAAAGTATTGTCCATGGCCTTCCTCACGACGTTTTTCATGATTGTCTTTTCCAGCGCCCTGGCGGCCTTCACCACGCTTTTTTTCGCCCGGGACCTGTCCATGTTGATTCACACGCCCCTTCCCCACCGGACGCTCTTTTTTTTCAAATCCCTGGAAACGGCGGTTTTTTCGTCGTGGATGGTGATGGTGGCTCTGGTTCCCTTTCTGGGCGCCTACGGCCGGGTCACCGGTCAAGGCGCCGGTTTTTACTTTCTATTGATGGGGCTCGCCGTGCCTTTCGCCTGGACGGCGAGCGCCCTGGGGATCGGGCTTTCGATGACGCTCATGAGCGTCTTTCCCGCCCGGCGGGTGCGGGAGGTCATGCTGACCTTGGCCATCGTGATCGGCACGGGGCTATTCCTCTGGGCCCGGTGGGCCGCGCCGGCGCGGTTCGTCCGGGCCGACAACCTGGAAGTGATCATCCAATACATCGCCCAATTGGAGGCGCCCACGGCGCCGTATCTGCCCTCCTGGTGGATGTCCCTGGCGGTGTCGAGCTACGCCGCCGGTCGGTTGGGCGAGGTTTTGAGCTACGGCGCGCTGTTGGCGGCCGTGGCCGTGGCCGCGGGCGCCTTGCTCGTGGCCTTCGGGGAACGGGCCTATTATTCCGGCTGGGCCGCCGCCCAGGAGGGCGGGCGCCGGCGCACCGTGACGCCCCTGGGCGCGGAGTGGCGCTGGGTTCCGGGTTTTTTCGGCCCCCGGGTTCGGGCGCTCCTCGGAAAAGATTTCGCCATTTTCCGACGGGACTCCAACCAGTGGTCCCAGCTTTTGATGCTGATGTCCATCGTGGCGGTCTATTTGATCAGCATCCGCAAATTGCCCCTGGACACGCCCTATCTGCGGGGGCTCGTTTCCTTCTTGAACATCGGCATGGTGGGGTTCGTCCTGGCGTCGGTCGCCCTCCGCTTCGTGTTCCCCGAAATCAGCCTCGAGGGACGCGCCTGGTGGGCCATACGGTCGGCGCCCATGAGCCTCTGGTCCGTCCTGGGGGGGAAATTCCTTTCGGGGTTTCTGCCCTTGAGCGTGGCGGGCGTCCTGTTGGTGTGGGTGTCCAATAAATTCTTGAACGTCGACCCCTTCATCGTTTGGCTTTCCAACGGCACGGTGTTCGTCATGGCCGGGGCCTTGGCGGGCATGGGCGTCGGCTTCGGCGCCCTTTTCCCCCGCTTCAATCTGGAAAACGTCGCCCAAATCCAAACCTCGGCCGGCGGGATGATCTACATGGTGGCCGCCCTTTTCTACGTGGGCCTCACGCTCTCGCTGGAGGCCGTGATAATGCGCCTCTATTATTTTTCCCGGGTGGCCGGCCGTTCCCTCTGGTCCTGGGAGCCGGTGGTCCTGGTGGGGGCGGCCCTTCTGGTCGTGAACGTGGTGGCCGTGGCGGGGCCGCTGATGCTCGGCAAAGCCAATTTGGAGCGGGCGGATATTTAGCGGCCCGCGGCCCCCCCCGACCGTCTTTCCGGCATGCCTTTGGCCGGAATCCCGGCGTTCTCTTCCGTTGGAGAAAAAATCCGAATTTCGGATAAAATTATTCCGGAACGACGAACGGAAGGGTTTTTCAGCGGTTGGTCGGTTCTTGGAATTCCTTCGGGAGGCCGAAATGAAGAAAGTCACGGCGGTGGCGGCGGTGTTGGGTTTGGGGGTGGGGTTGGCGGCGGGCGCGTCCCTCCGTTCCTTTCGAAACGGCGTTTACTATTACCCCGACACGGTCGAGGAAAAAGTGGAATTCAACGAAGCCGGGGACAATTCCCATTTCAGTCATTACCGGACGGCGGCCTCCATTCCCAAGGATTACGGCCGTTTGGTGGGGGTCACTTCCGGGGATGCCGGCTCCGCTCTTTGGTTTGAGGACGCGGACGGGAACCTCCGCAACGTTTTCGTTGAAGATTCCCGGCTGATCCACATTCGCCGTTCCGGAACGAGCCTCGCCCGCCGACCCTAAGTCCCCCGAGTCGGCCGGCCTTCCCCCGGGGCCAGGCCCCTCGATTCGCCCCGTCTTTTCCGACGGATTTCAAACACTTTTTGTATAATTCCTCCTTCATGAAAAACACCGTGGCTCGACTCCTGGAAGAGGTTCGCCGCCGGGGGGACAAAGGGGTGGCGTCCCTGCTCCGGCGGTTCGACGGCGCGTTCCTGACGCCCCGGCAATGGCGGATTCCCTTGGAGGAAGCGCGCCGGGCCCTTCGGCGACTCCCCGCCCAGCGACGCGGGGTTCTGGAAATGGCCCAGGGGAACATCGCCCGTTTTCACGCCGCGGAACGACGCTTTGCGTCCCGGTCCTGGCGGTTGAAGGGCGGGGGCCTGGTGGTGGGACAGGAAGTCCGCCCGGTGGCCTCGGCGGGCCTTTACGTCCCCGGCGGCCGGTTCGCCTACCCCTCCACCGTGTTGATGACCGCGGTTCCCGCCAAAGCGGCGGGGGTGAAACGCGTGGTGGTGGTCACGCCCCCGCGCCATTTGACCGACGAGGTGTTGGGCGCCTGCGCCCTGGCGGGCGTGGATGAAATTTTAAGCATCGGCGGCGTGGCCGCCATCGGCGCCCTGGCCTTCGGCACCGAAACCATCCGCCCCGTGGACATCATCGCCGGGCCGGGCGGCGCCTGGGTGACGGAAGCCAAGCGGCAGGTGTTCGGCGTGGTCGGCATCGACATGCTGGCGGGTCCCAGCGAAATCGTCCTTCTGGCCGACGCGTCGGTTCCGGCGGCGCTGGTGGCCGCGGACATGATGGCCCAAGCGGAGCACGACCCCGCCGCCCGGGCGGTCGTGATCTCCACGGATTCCCGGGTCCTTTCCGCCGTGAAGGCGGCGGTGGAGCCGAAATTCCGAAATCAATGCCGATTTAAAAAAGCCGCCGATTGGGCGGCCGCGGCGCGTTTGGCCGAAGACGCGGCCCCGGAACACCTGTCCTTGGCGGTTAAAAACCCCGAAGGACTCTTGAAAAAAATCGGCAACGCGGGCGCCGTGTTCCTGGGCCCCTGGTCGCCCGTGGCGGCCGGGGATTATTGGGCGGGCCCCTCCCACGTGCTTCCCACGGGTCGGTCGGCCCGGTTTTCCTCGGGGCTGTCGGTTCAAACCTTTTTGAAACGCTCCAGCGTCATCGGGGTGTCCCGGGCGGCCATGAAAAAGGCCGCGCCGCGCGTCGCCCTCCTGGCCGAAGCCGAGGGGCTGGTTTATCACGCCGCGTCCCTCAAAGCGAGAGTGAAATGAAAGACCGCGTGTCCGAAAAAAACCGCGTCACGAAAGAAACCCAGGTCCGCCTTCGTTTGAATTTGGACGGGTCCGGTCGCTACAAGGTGTCCACGACCCTCCCGTTCCTGGACCACATGCTGGAGCTTTTCGCCAAGCACGGCAATATTGATTTGACCGTCCAAGCCACGGGCGACACCCACATCGACGACCACCACCTGGTGGAGGACATCGGTTTGACTCTGGGGGACGTTCTGGTCGAAGCCCTGGGCGACAAACGGGGCCTCGTGCGTTACGGCCAGGATTTTCGGCCCGACTTGAAGGGCAAAGCCCTCACGACCATGGACGAGACCCTGTCCTACGTGGCGCTGGATTTGTCCGGCCGCCCTTATTTTGATTTCAAGGTGAAGTTCCACCTTCAAAACAAGCCGCCCATCTCCTTCGAGCTTTTCGACGATTTCTTCCAAGCCGTGGCCATGAACGCGAAGATGAACCTGCACATCAAACTGCTCCAGGGACGGAACAACCACCACATCGCCGAATCCATCTTCAAGGGGTTTGGCCGGGCCCTCGCCATGGCGGTGCGGATCGATCCGCGCCGCGGCTCCGCCGTTCCGTCCACCAAAGGCGCTCTGTGAAATTGCTTCGGGGCTTGTTGATCGGGTTGTTGGCCGCCGGGGCCCTGGTCCTTCGGGCCCGGGCCGCCTCCACCGCCACGGTGGAAGAGGCGTTCCTTCAAGCCTGGGAGGGGACCCAGAAGAGCGACCCCAAAACCGTGGTGTTCGAGAAAAAGGCCCCGGGTCGCTACCATTTTAAGACCACGCGGTTTCCTTTCGATGGGGAACTCAAGGTGTTGAACGTCACCGTCAACGAGGGCTTCGGGGACGACGAGGATTTGCCGACGGTGGGGAAATACGGTTTCGCGGAAGTGGAGCTGGTGGGCTGGTCCAAGGACGACTTGATGCGCTACGCCCAAAGCTACGCCCTGTGGACCCAGACCCACACGCTTTATCACGACGCCAAGGGCCACCGCTGGCTTCCGACGGTGGAGTATTTTAAATCCGTGCGGAACGCCACCGTTCCGGCCCGACGGTCCCTCTGGTCCGGCCTGTCGACGTATTTGAATTATCTCTGGATCTTCCTGCTGCTTTATTTCATGGGGGTCCTGTTCGTGTCGGGAAAACGCGTCCGCCGGAATTTCAAGCAAATCGAGGAATCGATCCAGCTTTCCCGGCGCAGCGTGGCCCTGCAGGAGGAAGCCGTGCCCAAACAGCGGGCCCTCCTGGAGGAAACGAACCGATTGCTGAAAGAAATTTTGGAGAACCTGAAAAAGGGGCCCCCCGCCCCGTGACCGTTCCGCGTTTGGCCGTGGTGGATTACGGCATGGGCAACATCCATTCCGTGGCCAAGTCCCTGGAAGCCTCGGGTGGCCGGGTGGTCGTGTCCGACCGGCGGTCGGTGTTGGACAAGGCCGACGTGCTGGTGGTGCCGGGACAGGGCCGCTTCGACCGGGCCATGGCGACGCTTAAGGCCCGGGGGTTGGTCTCGTTTTTGAAGGGCTGGCTCAAGGAAGACCGTCCCTTTTTGGGTGTTTGTCTGGGCCTGCAGATTTTGTTTGATCGAAGCGACGAAGCCCCCGGGGTTCCCGGGTTGGGGTGGATCCCCGGCCGGGTCCGGCGCTTCGCTCCCGGGAGCGGCCTTAAGATTCCCCACATGGGGTGGAACCAAGCGCGCCCCCGGGGCGAACGGGCCAAAAAACTATTCGGCGCCGACGGCTACTATTACTTCGTCCACTCCTATTACCCGGTTCCCGCCGAGCGGGAGTGGGAGGGCGCTCGGACGCCCTACGGAACGGATTTTTGTTCGGCCATCGTGCGGGGCGCGGCGGTGGCCACCCAATTTCACCCGGAGAAGAGCGGCACGGCCGGGTTGTTGTGCCTTAAAAAATTGATCCAGTCGTGGGCCCGGAGGTGACCGATGCTCATTATTCCTGCCATTGACATCAAAGCGGGTTCCGTCGTCCGTTTGACGCACGGGGACCCGAAACAAGAAACGGTGTATTCCTCGGATCCGGTGGAGATGGCCAAGCGGTGGGTGGCCCAGGGCGCCCAGCGCCTGCACGTGGTGGACCTGGACGGCGCTTTTACGGGCCATCCGGCCAACCTGGACCTGGTGTACCGAATCAAGGACGCGGTGAACGTCGTCGTGGAGTTCGGCGGCGGCCTGCGGGACCCGGACACCGTGAAAAAAGTTTTGGACCGCGGCATCGGCCGCGCCATCGTGGGGACCGCCATCTTGAAATACCCCCAATGGATCAAGACGACCCTGGCCGAATACCCCGGCCGCCTCATGGCTTCCCTGGACGCCGTGAACGGCGAAGTGATGATCGAAGGCTGGCAGGCCGATTCCGGACACACCCTGGCCGACGTCATCAAGACCATCGACAACCTGGGGTTCCGGGAAATCGTCTACACGGACATCAAGCAGGACGGCACGCTCAAAGGGCCCAACGTGAAATCCATCGCCGAAGTGCTGGCCATGACCCACATGGGCGTCTACGCCTCCGGAGGGATTTCGTCCTTGGACGACCTTCGGGCGTTGAAGGCCCTGGAGGTCAAGGGTCTCAAGGGCGCCATCCTCGGGAAATCGCTCTACGCCGGGAAAATCAATCTGCCCGACGCCCTGGCGATCGCAAAATGATTTCGGGCCTTACCCGGCGCCTCATTCCCTGTCTGGACGTCGACGGGGGCCGGGTGGTGAAAGGCACCAAGTTCCTGAACCTCCGGGACGCGGGCGACCCGGTGGAGGTGGCCCGCCGCTACAACGCCGAGGGGGCCGACGAGTTGGTGTTTTTGGACATCACCGCGTCCTCCCAAAAGCGGCCCATCCTGTTGGACGTGGTGACCCGCACCGCCGAACAGGTGTTCATCCCCCTGACCGTCGGGGGCGGGGTGCGCACGGTGGCCGACGTCCGCACGCTCCTGTCCGCCGGGGCCGATAAAGTGTCCATCAACACCGCGGGGGTGCAACGCCCGGCGCTCTTTAAGGAAGCCGCGGGCGCGGTGGGTTCCCAATGCGTGGTGGCCGCCATCGACGCCAAGCGCACGGGCCGGGGCCGCTGGGAGGTTTTCATCCACGGCGGCCGAACCGCCACCGGCAAAAACGCCGTGGCCTGGGCCCGGGAAACCGTGCGTCGGGGCGCCGGGGAAATTTTGTTGACCAGCATGGACGCCGACGGCACCAAGGCCGGCTACGACACGGACTTGCTCCGCGCCGTCTGCCGGGCCGTCCGGGTTCCCGTCATCGCTTCCGGCGGGGCGGGACGGCCGAGCCATTTCGCCGACGCCTTCCGCGCCGGCGCCGACGCGGCCCTGGCCGCGTCGCTGTTTCATTTTCGTGAGTTGTCCATCAACCGCCTTCGGCGCTACCTGGCCGGGCGGAAAATTCCCATCAGGAGAATCCCGTGAGCTTGGAATGGATCGAAAGCGTTAAATTTGACGACAAGGGCCTCGTGCCCGCCGTGGTGCAGGACGACAAGGACGGCACCTTGCTCATGGTGGCCTACATGAACAAGGAGGCCCTGCGGGAAACCGTGGAGCGCCGCCGGGGCGTTTTTTTCAGCCGGTCCCGCAACAAGATGTGGCGGAAGGGCGAGGAGAGCGGCAACTTCCAGGAAGTGAAATCCATCGCCCTGGATTGCGACAAGGATTGCGTCCTGATCCGCGTGAACCAAATCGGCGGCGCGGCCTGCCACACGGGGCGGAAGTCCTGCTTTTTCCACCACGTGACGGACAAAAACGAAATCGACGTCCGGGGCGAGATCCTCTTCGACCCCGCCAAGGTCTATAAAAAATAAATGAAGCGGATTTTGTACCTGGTGTTTTTGGGCGCCCTGGGCGCGTGGGTCCTTCGGGCCTACGCCGTGGAAGGCATTTACATCGCCACCGGCTCCATGGAGCCCACGCTCCACGTCGGCCTGCACGTGTTCGTCAACAAGGTGGTCTACCGCGTGCGCGGGCCCCAGCGCGGAGAAATCGTTCTCTTCCCGTCGCCCGTTGAACAAAAAGAATTGGTCAAGCGGGTGATCGCGGTCGGCGGCGACACCCTGCGCATTGAGAAAAAACAGGTGATCCTGAATGGAAAACCCCTGGAGGAACCCTACGTCCGGCACACCCGGGCCGGCGAGTTGTTGGACGGGGACGACCTGGACATGGGCACGGTTCCCCCGGGACATCTCGTGCTCCTCGGCGACAACCGGGACGAATCCGGCGACAGCCGGGACTGGAAGGACGCCCAGGGGAAACACCGCTATTTCATCCCCGTGTCGGCGGTGAAGGGCAAAGTGATGGGCCCCGCGTGATCACCCCGAGCCTGTCGGAATTCAAACGCCTGGCCCGGCGGTACAACGCCGTGCCCGTGGCGGTGGAGTGCCTGGCCGACGAAGTGACGCCCCTGGGCCTGTTCCACGGCCTTTATGCGAAAAGCCCCCAGTGTTTCCTTTTGGAAAGCGTGGAAGGGGGCGAACATTTGGGCCGCTATTCCTTCGCCGCTTTCGAACCCCAGGTCGTCCTCCGTTCCAGGGCCGCCGGCGCCCCGAGCCCCGACGGCGGCGTGGGTCCCCTGGCCGCCCTGCGGGAGGCCGTGCGACACCGCCGGTCGCCCGAGGTGCCGGGCCTGCCGCGTTTTTACGGCGGGGCCGTGGGGTTCATCGGCTACGACATCGTCCGCCATTTCGAACGCCTGCCCCTTCGGGCCGCCGACGCCCTCGGCCTGCCCGACTTCGTTTTCTTTTTGACCGGGGACCTTTTTATTTTTGACCACGTGGCCCACACGGTGCGGCTGGTGCGCACGGTGCGAATTCCCAAGGGCGTGTCCTTGGATTCCCTTTACCAACGCACGGTTCGGGAACTGCGGGCCCGGGTGGAGCGGATCCGCCCCGCCGCCCCGCCCCTGACCCCGGTGGCCCCCGCGGACCGCCGCCCCCTGCCGGTCAACCCCGCGGAACGGAAACGTTTTCTGGAAAGCGTCGTCCGGGCCAAGGCCTACATCGCCGCGGGCGACATCATTCAAGTGGTGCCGTCCCGCCGGGTGAGCGTTAAAACCCCGGCCCACCCCCTGGAAATTTACCGGGCTCTCCGCCGGATCAACCCCTCGCCTTACATGTATTTTTTCCGGGACGGCGACACCCACGTCATCGGCTCCAGCCCCGAGATGCTGGTGCGGCTGGAGGACGGCCGGGCCGAAACGCGCCCCATCGCCGGCACGCGCCCCCGGGGCGCCACCCCGGCGGAGGACGAGCGCCTGGCCCGGGAACTTCTCCGGGACCCCAAGGAACGGGCGGAACATTTGATGCTGGTGGATTTGGCCCGAAACGACCTGGGCCGGGTGTCCAAGCCCGGGTCGGTGAAGGTTCCGGATTTCATGACCGTGGAGCGTTACAGCCACGTCATGCACATCGTCTCCAAGGTGACCTCGGAACTGGCGGCCGGGCGGGATGCTTTCGACCTTTTCCGGGCGACCTTTCCCGCGGGCACGCTCTCCGGCGCGCCCAAAATCCGCGCCATGGAGATCATCGAGGAATTGGAACCCACGCGCCGGGGCCTGTACGGCGGGGCCGTGGGGTATTTCTCCTACACGGGGAACATGGACGTGGCCATCGCCATCCGCACCATTTTGCTCCAAAAGGGCATGGCCCACCTGCAGGCCGGCGCCGGCATCGTGGCCGATTCGGTGCCCGCCACGGAATTTGAAGAGACGCAAAACAAGATGGCGGCCTTGGTCGCCGCGTTGAGGTTGGCGGGAACAAAAATTTAGTTTTTGATTTTGCATTATCCCTTTTAGGGGAAATATTGATTCAACGTCGCGGGGCTGCGCGCCCCGCACCCCGCCCCATTTCTTTTGGGCACGCAAAAGAAATGGGGGAAAGAAAACGTGCCCCGGTCGGCCTGCGCGCGCCGTTTTGACGGGCGGCCCTCACGTGGGCCAAACGTCGGCCCCGGTTCCCTGTCGGCTGCCGCCGCCAAACCGGGACCGGCACGCCTCAACGGCCTATCGGCGGCACAACGGGCCGCGCCGCTGCCGTCAAAACGTCGTGCTCGAATCGCCTTAAGGGGGGCTTAGAGGCAAAAGCCTAAACCTTATAAGTGCCGAAATTTGAAGTTGACGGTTCTGGTTTTGAATTTGGGCCCCCCCTTGAGGCGTTCTGAGCACGCTTTTTTGAAGATCGCGGGCCCGGGCCTGTCCGATCCGGCCCGTGGGAAGTTGAGGGCCGGGAGTTGGTCCGGGCTCCTTCAAAAAAGCGCGCGGAAGCCGTCGGGGGCGACTTTCTTTTGGATACTTTTCTTTGGGCGTCCAAAGAAAAGTATCCCGGGTGTGGGCCGGGGAGGCCCACGACTTGGATTTCTCGGGTCCAGGGCGAAGCGCCTGGGATGTTGGTGCCGGGTGTGGGCCGGGGAGGCCCACGACGGTGATTTTCCAGTTGAAATAAAAATTTCGTGAGTTTTTATAGTTGAGGAAAAAAGATGATCTTGGTGATCGATAACTACGATTCCTTCACTTACAACCTCGTCCAATATTTGGGCGAGTTGAAGCAGGACGTCCGGGTGGTCCGGAACGACGAAATCGAAGTCGCCGACATCGCGCGGATGGCGCCCGAACGGATTTTGATCTCCCCGGGCCCCTGCACCCCCAAGGAAGCCGGCATTTCCGTTGACGTCATCCGCGAATACGCCGGAAAAATCCCCATTTTGGGTGTGTGCCTCGGCCACCAATCCCTGGGCTACGCCTTCGGCGGCAAAATCGTCCGGGCCAAAAAATTGATGCACGGGAAGACTTCGCAAATCCGCCACGACGGGAAGGGCGTGTTCAAGGGGTTGAAGAACCCCTTCACGGCCACCCGCTACCACTCCCTGGTCATCGAAAAGAAATCCCGCCCCCGAGATTTGATCGTGACGGCGACCTCCGAGGACGGCGAAATCATGGGCGTCCGCCATCGAAAACTGCCCGCGTTGGAAGGCGTTCAGTTTCACCCGGAGAGCGTGCTCACCGAAGGGGGACGGGCCCTTCTTAAAAATTTTATCGGCATGCGTATCGGCGATTGACAAGAAGTTCCGTCATTCCCGAATGACTTTGTCGGGAATCCAGCCTTATTCGGTAAAATGTGGCGATGGAGAAATATCCCTGTGTATACCTCCTGGCCAGTCGCCCGCAGGGGACCTTGTACCTGGGAGTGACCTCGCAATTGGCCAAGCGAGTATGGGAGCACAAACACGACGTGGTGGATGGTTTCAGCAAAAAATACGGTGTCCACCGCCTTGTTTGGTACGAACTTCAATCCTCCATGACTTTGGCGATTCAGCGTGAAAAGGCCCTCAAAAAATGGAATCGGAAGTGGAAATTGCGCCTCATTGAACAATTCAACCCCCTTTGGAAAGATTTGAGTGACGAGATACAACTTTAAGACTCGATGAATGTCCCGAATCGGAATTTACCGGTAAATATTCCGGGACTTCCCCTTTCTCATTCCGGCAAGGGGTTGGCCGGAATCCAGCCTTGAAACTGGATTCCCGACAAGACCATTCGGGAATGACGAGCGAAAACAAACGAACAAAGATAAAAGAATAGGACGCAAACCGATGATTCAAACCGCCATCGCCAAATTGGTCGATCGCCACGACCTGACTTTCGACGAAGCCCGGGAATCCGTGGCCGAGATTTTCGGGGGTCACGTCCCTCCGAGCCAGATCGCGGGTTTCTTGGTGGCCCTCCGCATGAAGGGCGAGACCGTGGAGGAAATCGCCGGGGCGGCGGAGGCCATGCGGTCGGCCGCCACCCGCATCCACCTGCCCGAGGTTTCGGTCATCGCCGATACCTGCGGCACCGGCGGGGATAAGCAGGGCAGTTTCAACATTTCGACCGCCGCGGCTTTTGTGGTGGCCGGGGCCGGTTTCACCGTGGCCAAGCACGGCAACCGCTCCATCTCCTCCCAGTGCGGGAGCGCCGACGTCCTGGAGGTCCTGGGGGTGCGGGTGGACCCGGCGCCCTCGGTGGTGGAACGGTGTTTGAAAGAGATCGGCATCGGTTTTCTGTTCGCCCCCGCCTTCCACCCCGCCATGAAGTTCGCCGGCCCCGTTCGCCGGGAGTTGGGCGTTCGAACCGTTTTCAACGTGCTGGGCCCCCTCACGAACCCCGCCGGGGCCAACGCCCAGGTGGTGGGCGTTTTCTCCCCGCGCATGGTGGAGGTGTTGGCCAAGGTCCTGGTTCGATTGGGCACCCGGGAATCCCTGGTGGTCCACGGCGCGGGGCACGACGAAATCACGCTTTCCGGCAACACGAAGGTGGCGGACATTCGCGGGGGACGCATCACCCACCGCACGTTGACGCCCAAGGATTTCGGGTTCAAGCGGGTCCCGGCGTCGGTGTTGGTGGGCGGGGACAAGGAAACCAACGCCGACATCATTCGCCGCGTGTTGAAGGGCGAATCCGGCCCCCAGCGGGACGCCGTGGTGGCCAACGCCGCGGCCGCCGTTTGGGTGGCGGGTCGCGCCGCGGGCCGGGCCGATTTAAAGACCCTGATGCACGGCCGCCGCGCGGCCGAGGCCTCCATCGACACCGGCGCCGCCCGGGAAAAACTGGAGCGGCTGGCCGTTCTTTCCAATACCCCGTGAGCGAAACCAAGGGGTTGGACCGAATCGTCGCCCGGGTGCGGGCCGCCCTCCCGGACAAACAGCGGGCGGTGCCCCTGGCGGTCCTCGAGAAACGGGCCCGGGAAAAACCGCGCCCGCTTGACTTCCTTTCGGCCGTCCGCCAACCGAACCGCGTGTCGGTCATCGCGGAACTCAAAAAAGCGAGCCCCTCCGGGGGCCTTCTCCGTCCCGACTACGACGTGGCCGCGGGGGCCAAATCCTACGCCGCCGCCGGGGCCCGGGCCCTCTCGATCTTGACGGAGGAAAATTATTTTCTCGGCGAACCGGACCACCTCGGAAAAGCCAAGGCGGCCTCGGGACTGCCTGTTTTGAGAAAAGATTTCGTCGTCGACCCCTATCAAATTCACGAGGCCCGGGCCTTCGGCGCCGACGCCGTTCTTTTGATCGTCGCCCTGTTGGAGGACAAAACCCTGCGGGCGCTTCTCTCCATCGTCAAGGAATGGGGCATGACGCCCCTGGTGGAGGCCCACGACGCCCTGGAATTGCGGCGGGCCCTGGACGTCGGCGCGATGCTGGTCGGCATCAACAGTCGGAATTTGAAGGATTTAACGATGAACCCCGGGGCGTTTGAGACGTTGCTCCCCCGGGTGCCTCCGGGCGTGACGGCCGTGGCCGAAAGCGGGATCAAAACGGCGGAGGACATCAAAAAAATTCGGGCCCTGGGGGCCCGGGCCGTGCTGGTGGGGGAATCCCTGCTCCGGCAAAGCGATTTGGAATCCGCGACGCGGGTTCTCGTGGAGGCGGGACAATGATGAAGGCAAAGATCTGCGGCATCACCAACGAGGAGGACGCGACCTGGGCGGTGAACCTGGGCGCCCACTTCATCGGGCTCAATTTCCATTCGGAAAGTCCCCGGAAAGTGTCCGTGGACCTGGCGGCCCGGATCGCCAAAAAAGTGCCGCCCTTCGTTCCCCTGGTGGGGGTGTTCGTCAATCAAACCCCGGCGGAGATCGTGAAGATCGCCCAAAAAGTCGGTCTGGGCGGAATTCAACTCCACGGGGACCAGACGCCGGACGATTGCCGGGCCATCGCCGGGCAGCTGGAAAGTTTTGTGATGCGGGCCTTCCGCATCGGCGGCGAAGCCGACCTGGAGCCCCTGGCCGCCTTTCAAGAGGTGTGCAAATACGTCCTCTTGGACGCCCGGGTGGAGGGCCAGCCCGGCGGCACCGGCCAAACCTTTCCCTGGGAGCTGGCGGCCCGGGCGAAATCCTTCGGCGTTCCGATCTTCCTGGCCGGCGGGCTCACCCCGGAGAACGTGGAGGCCGCCGTCGAAGCCGCCCAGCCCTTCGCCGTGGACGTGGCCAGCGGGGTCGAAAAATCCCCGAAGCGGAAGGATTACGACAAAATGAAAAAATTCCTGGAAGTGGTGAAATTTTCTTGAAAACCCACGCCCTTGGGAACCAATTAAAAATGGCTCGGAACCCTGGGGTAAGTTGTCCGCTTGAATTCTGTTTCAAGGACTGGGCCCCGGCCTTCGCCGGGGCGACGAGCCTTTGAGACCGCCGTCCTCACGAAACATCCGGGCCATTCGCGAATATAAGGCATTTAAGGCAAAGGATGAGCGGATCCCATGCCCAAGACCCCCTGCGTGTACCTTTTGGCCAGCGGTCGAAATGGGACCCTCTATGTTGGAGTAACCTCCGATCCTGTGAAGCGCGTCGGGGAGCACAAGAACAATTTGGTCCCTGGTTTCACAAAGAAATACGCCGTGCACTATTTGGTTTGGTATGAAATGCATCCGACCATGGAGTCGGCGATCCGACGGGAAAAGGCCATGAAGGAATGGAAGCGGAAATGGAAATTGAATTTGATAGAAAAAACCAATCCCCGATGGCTCGATTTGTATGATTCCATCGTCCACTAAGGTTCGTCGCCCCGGCGAAGGCCGGGGCCCAGGGCGTAAAACGTCGGTTCGCGGCTGGGCGGTCGGGCTTCAACGGTGGGTCGGTGGAATTTTTTTCGGAGACCTTCAATGAAAACAAAACATCCCTTAACACGGCCTTCGATGCTCCTGGCCGATCTTCCCGACCGCCGCGGTTACTTCGGCGACTACGGCGGGCGATTCGTGCCCGAAACCCTGGTGGCGCCCTTGGAAGAGCTGGAAGCGGCTTTTCGCCGCCTGCACCGGGACCCGGCGTTCAAAAAAGAGTTGAACGACCTCCTGTCAAAATTCGCCGGACGGCCGACCCCGCTCCTTTTTGCCAAAAATTTGACCGGGCGCCTCGACGGACCCCGGGTCTACTTAAAGCGCGAAGACCTCTGCCACACCGGCGCCCACAAGATCAACAACACGCTCGGGCAGGTCCTGCTCGCCAAGCGGCTGGGGAAAAAGCGCGTCATCGCCGAAACCGGCGCCGGCCAGCACGGGGTCGGCACCGCCACGGCCTGCGCGCGGCTGGGCCTGGCCTGCGAAGTCTACATGGGCGCCGAGGACATCGAACGCCAATCGCTCAACGTGTTCCGCATGCGAAGCATGGGGGCCAAGGTCATTCCCGTAACCACCGGGTCCCGCACGCTCAAAGACGCCATCAACGAAGCCATGCGGGACTGGGTCACGAACGTCCGCACCACGTTTTACTGTCTGGGTTCCGTCGTGGGGCCCCACCCCTACCCCTGGCTGGTCCGGGAGTTTCAAAGCGTCATCGGCCGGGAGGTCCGGTGGCAGATGAAAAAAGCCGAGGGGCGGGACCCCGACGCCCTGGTGGCCTGCGTCGGCGGCGGGTCCAACGCCATCGGCCTTTTCGCGCCTTTTTACGACCACCCCAAGGTGAAGTTTTACGGCGTCGAAGCCGGCGGCGACGGCCTTCGCACGGGCCGCCACGCGGCCACCCTGTGCACGGGAACGCCCGGCGTGCTTCACGGCGCCCGGACGTATTTGATGCAGGACGAGAACGGCCAGGTCCTGGGCACCCACTCCATTTCGGCCGGGCTCGATTACCCGGCGGTGGGCCCGGAACACTCCTTCTACAAGGACACCGGCCGCGCCACCTACGTGGCCGCCACGGACAAGGAGGCCCTGGCGGGGTTTAAATTGTTGAACGAAACCGAAGGCCTCTCCGGCGCCCTGGAGTCCGTCCACGCCGTGGGGTATTTGCCGAAGCTTTGCCGCCGAATGAAAAAAAACCAGTCCGTCGTGGTCGGCCTTTCCGGCCGGGGAGACAAGGACATGGTTCAGCTTCAGCAATTCCTGAACCATTGAAATGAGGAAAAATTACCGGGCCCTGGGCGCGTTGCTGGTCGGAACGGTCCTTTGTCCGTTTCCGTCGTCGGCCGCCCTCCTGGGGGAAAACAAAACCTGGACCCTCTCGCCCAAGATCGGGTTTTCGCCCTTCACCGGGGTGTTGGGCGCGGAATTCCGATGGGAACACCTCGGCCTCGGCGCGGGCTATTCAACCGTGGGGGTGAAATACTATTTTTGGAAGAGTGGTTCCTCCCCCTACGTGGGGCCGTTTTTTTCAAAATACCGGCTGGACCACAACGAAACCATCGACGGCATCGATTACGATCGCTACACCCATCGGGAAGCCGGGGTTTCCGGCGGCTACCAATGGCAGTGGCAATCCCGATGGAATTTGGAAGTGGGCCTCAAATATTCCCGTATTAAGAAGAAGTGGGAAAAATCGCCCCGTTGGCGGGAAGAAAAGGGCAACTTCATCGGCCCGGCCGTCGCCGTCGGATTCGCTTTTTAGCCGCCCGTGCCTTTTTCCGCAGGCTTTTCGCGCTTCGCGCTCCTATCGCTTGTCCTTCCCCTGGCGCCGTCGACGCTTTCCGCGGCCGGCGCGGGAACACGCCCCGCCGCTATTCTCCGGCTCGGGGTCGGGGCCCGGGCGGCGGCCTTGGGCCAAGCCTCCGTGGCCTTGGTGGACGACGCCTCCGCCGTCTACTGGAATCCCGGGGCCCTCTCTCGCCTGAACGGGGGCAACGCCCTCCTCTCCCACGGCAGTTTCCTCAACAATGAATTGTCCTACGACGCGGCCGCCGTCGGTCGGCGGCTTTCCGGGGCCTGGGCCCTGGGCGTTCTTCTCCAACACGCCTCCGTGGGTTCCCTGTCCCGGTTGGACGCCGCGGCCCAAGAAACGGGAAGTTTTTCGCCCGCGGACACCGCCGGAACCGTGGCCCTGGCCCGAACCGTTCAAGGCCACGGGATCGGCGTTTCGCTCAAATACATCCGAAGCAAAATTCAACACACAGCCTCGACGCTCGCGGGCGGCGTGGGGTATCTGTCCCCGGCGCTTTGGGAAGGCACGTTGCGGGTGGGCGTCGCCGCCGACAACTGGGGAGGAAAACTCAAATACGCCGCTCGCGGCGAATCCCTTCCGGCCTTGCTCCGCGCGGGGGTGGCCTACGTTCCCCGCCCCGGCTGGGAAGCCGTCTTCGACACCGAGCGGGTTCAAAAGGCCGACCCGACCTACGGCGGCGGGTTGGAATATCACCGGGATTTTCGCGGCGGCCGCGCGTTTCTGCGCGGCGGTTACACGACCCGAACCAAAGACCAGGGCACCGCGGCGGGTTTCTCGGCGGGCGCGGGAGTCCTTTTTCGGAAAATCGGATTGGATTACGCCTTTCTCCCGGACGGGGATTTGGGTTACACCCACCTCTTGAACCTGTCTTTCCAATTCCGATAGGGCGATGGCGGACTTCTCCTTCACGGACCTGCAGATCTCCCACCTCCTGGTGGCTCTGCGTCGCTACCGGGAAATGTTGCTGAACGACGAGAAGGACCCGGGGCCGGCCATGATGGACGCCCTGATCGTGGACGACCTTATAAAAAGGTTTCGAGCGGCCAAGACGCCGAATCCGCCTTCTTAAAACGTATTTAAAAATCAGCCTGTTTTTCTTTCCTCCTTCCTTTATAAGCGGTTTCATATTAAAATAGTGTCCGTGCCTCTTTCTTGGGGGAAGGATTTCTTTTGTCGCAGCGTATTTTAAATCGAATTGACGGCGTGTTTGCGGATTTAAAGAAAGAAAAGCGCCCCGCTTTCATCGCCTATTTGACCGGGGGGTTTCCCACCCTGTCCGGGATGGACCGCGCCGCCAAGGATTTGGTGCGCGCCGGCGTGGATATTCTGGAAATCGGGGTTCCCTTTTCGGACCCCATCGCCGACGGGCCCACCATTCAGTTCGCCTCCCAGAAGGCCCTGGAGGGCGGCGCGACCCCGGATAAGATTTTGAGTTGGGCCCGGGGATTTCAACGGAAACACAACGTGCCCCTGGTGCTCATGACCTATATGAACCCCGTGGCCCATCGGGGGTTCGCCCGGTTCGCCCGGGAGGCCCGGGCGTCGGGGGTGGACGGGCTCATCGTTCCCGATTTGATTCCCGAAGAGGCCGGCCCCCTGCGGGCGGCTCTGACGAAGGTGGGAATTCACTTGATTCATTTGGTGGCCCCCACCACGCCGCCGGCCCGGCGGCGATGGATCGCCCGCCAAAGCGGCGGGTTTCTCTACGCGGTGTCCGTGACCGGCGTGACCGGGGCCCGCAAAGGTTTTTCTTCGGACCTTCCGGCTTTCTTAAAAGACCTTCGCCGGGGATCGCCCGTGCCCGTGGCCGTGGGGTTCGGGGTGGCGACCCCGGCGGACGCCCGGCGCCTGGCGCCCTTGGCCGACGGCGTCATCGTGGGTTCGGCTTTTATTCAACGCTTAAGAAACAAAGAATCGGTGGCCGGTTTGGCCCGCGCTCTGCGCCAGTCCATGGATTGTTAGGAGAAATGCGGTTCACATAGGCCGTCATACCGGCGAAAGCCGGTATCCAGTCTCAAAGGCGTTATTTCAGAACCGATTAAAACCCTGGACCCCGGCCTGCGCCGGGGTGACGAACCTTAAGTAAACGACATTGCCGTTAGGAGAGAATCATGCCCGTCGACGAATCCGGAAAAAAGAAATCCGTCCCGCACGGCTTGTGGACCAAGTGTCCCAAGTGCGAGCAAATCATTTACAACAAGGAACTGGAGAAGAACCTCAAGGTCTGCTCCAAGTGCGGCACGCCCCTGCGCACCACGGCCCGGGAACGCGTGGCCCAGTTGGTGGACGAGGGCACCTTCCAGGAAATCGCCCCGGACTTGTCCGGCGTGGACCCCCTGGGCTTCGTGGACACCGCGCCCTACGTTCAGCGCCTGAAGGAAAGCAAAAAGAAAACCGGCGAACGCGAGGCCATTTTGGCCGGCGTCGCCCAAATCAACGGACAGCCCGTGGCCCTGGCGGTCTTGGATTTCGGCTTCATGGGCGGCAGCATGGGCAGCGTCGTGGGGGAAAAAGTCACCCTCGCCATCGAGCGCGGCCTGAAAGACCAACTGCCGGTGATCGTCGTCTCGGCCTCGGGCGGCGCCCGCATGCAGGAGGGCATCCTCTCTTTGTTCCAAATGGCCAAAACCAGCGCGGCCCTGGCCCGGTTGGATAAGGCGCGCCTGCCGTTTATTTCCGTCGTGACCGACCCCACCACGGGCGGCGTGACCGCGAGCTTCGCCATGCTGGGCGACGTGATCGTGGCCGAACCCAAGGCCTTGGTCGCTTTTGCGGGCCCCCGGGTCATCGAGCAAACCATCCGCCAGACCCTGCCCCAGGGCTTTCAACAGTCGGAATTCCTGCTCAAGCACGGCATGGTGGACGTGGTCGTGGACCGCGCCCATCTCAAAGGGCGCCTGTCGGAATTGGCGGCCTTTTTCATGGCCGCGCGCAAAGCCGCCGCGGCGGCCGTCTGACGCCTCCCCTCCCTTGATTCGGCCCGGCCTGGAGCGGATCCGGAAGGTCCTCTCCCGTTTGGGCCACCCCGAGGACTCTTTTGCCGCGGTGATCGTCGCCGGGACCAACGGCAAAGGGTCCGTCGCGGCGATGGTCGAGTCGACCCTCCGCGCGGCGGGTCACCGCACCGGTCTTTACACCTCGCCCCATTTGATGGATCTGCGGGAACGCGTCCGTCTGGACGGCGTTCCCATTTCCAATGCCCGGTGGCGGCGGCTCGAAGCCCGTGTGCGTCGGGCCGCCCGGGGGACGGGCCTTTCCGAATTTGAAGCCCAAACGGCTCTGGCCTTTTTGGCCTTCGCCGAAGCCGGCGTGGACCTCGCGGTGTTGGAAGTGGGCCTGGGCGGCCGATGGGACGCCACCAACGCCCATCCCGCGCCGGAAGTGACCGTCGTGACCTCCATCGGGCTGGACCACCGGGAGTGGCTCGGGCCCACCCGCCGGCACATTTACCGGGAGAAGCGCGAAGTGGGGCGCGCGGGCACAGTGATGGTTCAACACCTTCCCAGGGGATTTTGGAAGGAGAGCGATCGCTGGGCGGAAGAGACCGGCGTCCCGCTCTGGACCCTGGGCCGGGAACTTCGGGTTCGTTCAGCGCCCGGTCGAAAAGACGGCGACGGGAGAATGTCCGTTCAAGGGCCGGGGTTTCAATTTTCGAATTTGGTCGTTCCTTTTCGCGGCCCCCATCAAGTTCAAAACGCCGCCCTGGCCGTGGCGGTGTCGGCGGCCTTGATCGCCCGGGGGTGGAAAATCCCGGAGGCGGCGCTCCGTCGGGGAATCGCCGGGGCCCGTTGGCCGGGCCGTTTCGACGTGGTGGACCGCCGGGGCCCCGTGGTCCTGGACGGCGCCCACAACGCCGACGCCGCCCGGGCCCTGGCCCGGGCCTGGCGGACCTCCGCCTGGGGCCGGGAAAAAGCGACGCTTCTTTTCGGTTGCTTGAAAGACAAAGACGCCGCCGCCATGGCGAAACACCTGGCCCCCCTCGCCCGGCGGGTGTTCGTGACCGCCCTGCCCACGCCCCGGTCCCGAACGGCGGAGGAGCTTCGGCGGCTGTGGGCCCGGCGGCGCCCGACCGCGACGGTGAATAATTTAAACGACCGCCGGGAAGTCGGCGCGATCTTCGGGGCCGGTCCCGTGCTGGTCACGGGGTCCCTGTATTTGGTGGGCGAAATGATGAAACGCTTTTCAAAAAAAACGCCCGCCCGGAAAGCGGCGTAAGAGAGACACCATGCGAAACGGATTGAGACTGGGGATTGACCTGGGCGGCACCCAGGTCAAATTGGCCCTGGTCGACGAACGGGGAGCGATTCGGAAACTTCAACGCGTCGAGACCGACCGCCGCCCGGCGGCCCTGGTCGCGGCCTTGAAGAAGGCCGTGGCCCCGTGGTTGAACCGCCCCCTGCGGGGCACCGGCGTCGGCGTGGCGGGCGACGTGGACCCCGTCAAGGGCGTCGTCCGTTTCGCCCCGAACCTCCGATGGAACAACGTTCCCCTGGCCGCCCTGTTCCGAAAGAACCGATTTCCCAAGCCGCTCTTCATCGAAAACGACGCCAACGCCGCCGCCTGGGGCGCCTATCATTTGGAATTTCGGGGGCGCGTCAAAAATTTGGTGGCCTTCACCCTGGGGACCGGCGTGGGGGGCGGGCTCATTTTGGACGGACGCCTTTACCGCGGCGCCTCCGGCACCGCCGGGGAACTGGGCCACATGGTGATCGAAGCCGACGGCGCCCCCTGCGCCTGCGGCAACCGCGGCTGCCTGGAGGCCTATTTGGGCGGGGCGGCGATGGTGGCCTGGGCCCGGCGCGAGTACCGACGGGCCGGCCGCGCGGCGGGAGAACTGGACCCCAAAATTTTGGAAGACCGCGCCCGGGCCGGGGACCGGATCGCCCGGGCCGCCTGGCAGCGGGCCTCCCGGGCGCTGGGCGTCGCTTTGGCCAACGTGCTCAATATTTTCAATCCCGAGGCGATCTTGCTCGCGGGGGGCGTGGCCCGGGGCGCGCCGCTTTTCCTTCCCGCCGCCCGCCGGGCCATGGCGGCGCGGGCCTTCGCCACCCCCGCCCGGGCGGTCAAAATATCCGTTTCGAGTCGGAGCGCCGATCTGGGCGTGGCCGGCGCGGCGCTCCTCGTTCCTTAATCCATGACGCGAAAAGGGTTTGGGCGCGGCGCGGTGCTCGGCCTTCTTGTCCTGGGGGGGACGGCCCGGGGACGGGCCGAAGAATCCTTCGTCGTTCCAGAATCCACGGTCGCCCTGACCACCGCCACTCTCACCTGCGATTACCTGGAATTCCGGTCCACCGATAACGCCGTGATCGCCCGGGGGAACGCCGTTTTGCTCTCGAGCACCACCCGCCTGGAAGCCGACGACTTGACTCTTTACCTCTCCAGCCGGGTGGCCCAGGCCCGGGGGCACGTCTATTTGGAAGAAGGCGGCGCCCGGGTGTTGGCCGACGATATCGACTACGACTGGGGCGCTTCGACCGGGGTGCTTTCCAACATTTTCGTTCAACAGGGCCCCTGGCGCGTCTGGGCCCGTCGGGTCAAGCGATTGGGCCCGGACCTTTACCGCCTGGAGCGCGCGGCCTTCACCAGTTGCGACCTGGACCCGCCCCACTACCACTTCCGCGCCCGCCGGGCCAAATACTGGACGAAAAAGCGCCTGTCCGTCTCCAACGCCCGTTTCGCGGCGGGCCACGACCCGGTGTTCTACTGGCCCTACTACAGCAAATCCCTGAAAGACAACCGCTGGACGTTGACGGTGGATCCGGGCAACAGCGCCCGGAACGGCTATTTCGCCAAGTCGGTATTCACCTATCCGATTTCGGACGAAACCCGGGCCAGCGTCCTCTGGGATTATTACTCCAAGTCCGGCAACGGCTACGGCGGGGAGTTCGCCTACAACCACCCGAAGGTTCGGGGGTCCGTCTCCGGCTACACCATCGAAGACCGGTTGACCAACGGCCGCCGGTGGAACGTCCGGGTGGGGCACTGGCAGCAAATCGCCCAACGCTGGTCCGTCCAATCCAACGTGGCCTTTCAAAGCGACCGGGACGTGAACAACACCTTCGTGCGGGACGATTACGACCGGGTGCGCCAGTTGGGGGAATCCAGCCTGGCCCTCACCCGGAGCGGCTCCATATTCACGTCGCGGATTTCGCTGGAGCACGATCGCTCCTTCGACGCGGACCAGAAGCGGTTCGTGACCCAGCGGACCGTCCTGCCCCAGGTGAGCGTCCAGTCCAGCCCGATTCGCCTCGGCCGCAGCAACTTTTATTTCAACACCTCGGCCAATTTCCGGAACGAATACCTTCGGCCGTCCTTGTCGGGGTTGACCCCCAACCCCATCAACCCCGATAAAGACACCTACCGCCAATACGGCGACGGCACGCTGGGTCTCAAATGGCGCCTGCCCCTCACGAAATCCCTCACCCTGGAACCCTCGGCCGGGGTGACGGAGCAATGGCAGTCCCACACCGATTCGGGAACCGTCCTGGACCCGGCGGACGTCACCCGGGGGCGGGGGTTCACCAACCTCAATTGGCGCCACCGGGTGACGCGCTCCCTGGATTACGACTTGACCCACCGCTACAAAGTCCGCTGGAGCCCCAACACCTTCCACCGGGACACCCTGGCGGCCGACCGGGGTTTGGAACAAAACGACCTGGCGTTTTTCGGCTCCTACCGGGCCGGATCGTCTTTTTGGGCCCGGGCCACGACCGCCTACGACCTTCGGGACACGCCGAACCTGAACTACCAATCGCCCCGCCAACGTTTCACGCCGCCGGCTTTGGAAGTGAGCGCCCAGCCCCGCCCCTGGGTCAAGGCGTTCCTGCGCGAAACCGTTCGGCTCTATCCCGTGCGCCAGCCCCAAACCACCGCGGCCACCCTGCGCTTCGGTTCCGACGACAAAACCTATTTTTCCAACGGAATTAGCTACAATGTCGGCCGTCCCGGAGAGCTGGATATTTCCCAGGGCGCCGCCTTTAATTTGACGCGGGGCTGGTGGCTGTCGGGCGACGTGCAATACACCGCCACGGGCCGGGGGCATTTCCGTTACAATAAAATTGATTTCCGTGAAAAAAACCTCATCGTTCGCCGGGACCTTCACTGCTGGGTGGTTCGCGTGACCTATCGCGAGCGCCCCGGCGTCAACGAGGTCTTTTTGCGCGTCGACCTGAAAACGAATCTGGAATTGAAGCAACGGACCGCCCTGCCCGACGAACAGCAATTCCATCCCGCCCGGGACACCCGGGACGCGTACTGATAGGGCGCATGAAAATTTTAGTGACGGGCGGCGCGGGCTTCATCGGGTCCCATTTCGTCAATCATTGGCTGGAAAACCACCGGAACGACCGGGTCGTCACCCTGGACAAGTTGACCTACGCGGGCGACCGGGCCAATTTGGGCGACGCCCTGAAGTCCCCGCGGCACCGGTTTTTGAAGGGGGACATCGGCCGCCGGGCCGACGTGGACCGGGCCTTGGTGGGGGCGGAGGCGGTGGTCCATTTCGCCGCCGAAACCCACGTGGACCGCTCCCTCCTGGACGCCGCGCCCTTTTTGCGCACCAACGTCGAGGGCACCCACGTGCTGGTGAACGCCGCCCGGTTGGCGGGGGTGCGGCGGTTCCTTCACGTGTCGACCGACGAGGTCTATGGTTCCGTGGAAAAGGGGCGGAGCCCCGAAACGGCGGTGTTGAATCCCACGAGCCCCTACGCCGCCTCCAAGGCCGCCTCGGACCATCTCGTTTTGGCCCAGTGGCTCACCCACGGGTTCCCGACGATCGTGACCCGGTGCACCAACAATTTCGGTCCGCGCCAGCACCCGGAAAAGTTTCTGCCGCTCTTCATCACCAACGCCCTGGACCGGCGCCCCCTGCCCCTCTACGGGAAGGGCGACAACGTGCGGAACTGGATTCACGTGCGGGACCACTGCGAGGCCCTGGAACGGGTTCTCCGACGGGGCCGGCCGGGGGGGATTTACAACATCGCGGCCGACCGGGAATTCCGCAACATCGACGTGGCCCGGGCGATTTTAAAGGCCCTGGGCGCTCCCGCGACCCTGTTGGCCTTTGTGAAGGACCGGGCCGGCCACGACCGCCGCTACGCCCCCGACGCCGGAAAAATACGGCGGGAACTGGGTTGGCGGATCCGTCGGCCCTTTGAGCGGGAATTGCCCGGTTTGATCGAATGGTACCGGTCCCAGGAACCCTGGTGGCGGCGGGTGAAGGATCGATCCTTCGGCGCCTATTACCAAAAACAATACGGCGGCCGCCTCCCCAAGAACAAGGAGAAGTCATGAAACCCAAACACGTAGCGGTCGTCGGCACGGGATACGTGGGCCTGGTCACCGGGGCCTGCCTGGCGGACATCGGACATCGGGTCGTCTGCGTCGACGCGGACAAGGCCAAAGTGGCGACCTTGAAAAAGGGCGGCTTGCCCATCTACGAACCGGGTTTGGACGCGGTGGTGGCCGCCAACCGCAAAAAAGGCCGGCTCTCCTTCACGGGCGATTTGAAAGAGGCCATGAAGTCGGCGGAATTGGTCTTCATCGCCGTGAACACCCCGCCGCTCCCCAACGGCGAAGCCGATTTGTCCTTCGTGGAGACCGTCGCGCGCCAGGTGGCGCAAAACCTCCACCGCTACACCGTCATCGTCGAGAAGTCCACGGTGCCGGTCAACACCGGCGCCAAGGTCCGCCAGACCCTCCGCCTGCACGGTAAAAAAGGCGTGGAGTTCGACGTGGTTTCGAACCCCGAATTTCTGCGGGAAGGCACCGCCGTCCAGGACTTTTCAAAACCCGACCGCATCGTGGTGGGGGTCGAATCCGAACGGGCCGAAAAAGTGATGCGGGAGCTCTACGCCCCCATCAAGGCGCCCTTCGTCGTGACCGACATCAAAAGCGCGGAGCTAATCAAGCACGCCTCCAATTCCTTCCTGGCGACCAAAATTTCCTTCATCAACGCCGTGGCCGCCCTCTGCGAACGGGTCGGGGCCGACGTGTCCCTGGTGGCCAAGGGGATGGGCTACGACGCCCGGATCGGGGCCTCCTTCCTTCGGGCGGGGTTGGGCTACGGCGGGTCCTGCTTTCCCAAGGACGTGAGCGCTTTCATTAAAATGGCCGAAGGGGTGGGGGTGGATTTTAAACTTCTCAAGGCGGTGCGGGAGATCAACGAACACCAGCGCCATTGGGCGGTGGAGCGCCTTCGGCAAGCCCTTTGGAATTTGCGGGGGAAAACCGTGGCCGTCTGGGGGCTGGCCTTTAAGCCCGACACCGACGATTTGCGAAACGCCCCCGCCCTGGACATCATCCACGCCCTCCAGGCCGAAGGGTGCAAGGTGAACGCCCACGATCCCGTGGCCATGGAAAAGGCCGGCCCGCTCCTGCCGGGGGTCCGCTTCGTCAAATCCCCTCTGGACGCCGTTCGGGAGGCCGACGCCCTTCTGGTCGCCACCGAGTGGAAAGAGTACAAGGCCATCGAACTTTCCCGCGTCAAAGCCCTTTTGCGCACGCCGGTTCTCGTCGACGGACGAAACCTCTTCGATCCCGCCGCCGCCGCGGCCTTGGGCTTCCTTTACCACAGCGTGGGCCGGGGTTCCGCGGGACTCGCCGGTCACTAACGCGGTTCTTTAAAATCCACTGAAACGATCTTGCAACACTTTGGCCGACCCGCCTTGACAGGGGGGGGAGGCCGGACTATACTTATTTTTCGAGGGGAAGCTTAAGTTGTACAAGTTACACTAATTACACTACGGATTTTTGGGGGCTTCCGATGCGGGAGAAGCGGGAGCGGGTGTTCACCACTTTTCAAATCGCCGAGATGTGCAGCGTCCGCCCCACGACGGTCATTAAGTGGGCCAATCAGCAACGGATCAAAGCCTACACCACCCCAGGGGGGCATCGGCGAGTGCTGGAATCGGACTTCCTCGAGTTTCTCAAGAAATACAACCTTCCCATCCCCATGGAACTGGGCGCGGGCCGCCGCCGGGTGTTGGTGGTGGAAGACGAAACGGATTTGGGCCAATTGCTGGTCCGCTCCCTTCAACGCGCCTCCAAGGATTTGGACGTCCGCTGGACCCGCGACGGCGTCGAAGCCCTCTTGGACATCGGCAAAACCCCCCCCGATCTTGTTTTGTTGGACGTCGCCATGCCCTTGGTGGACGGAACCCGCGTTTTGGCCACTCTCCGGTCGGATCCCAAAACCCAGGGCGTCAAGGTCATCGGCATGACGGGCCAGCGTCTGACCAACGAACGGCTCGAAGCCTTTAAAAAGAACAGCCACGCTTTTTTCCTCAAACCCTTTAAAATGGCCGATGTGCTGACGTCGGCCATGGACCTGCTGGGCCTCCTCCCGGCCGCCAAACTTAAAACGGTGGGGGCGCACTGACATGTCCACCCGCGATCGATCCAAAAATCCCGTTCCCAAGTCCCAACCCCATCGTTCGACGATCAAAGAAATCGCCACCGCCGCGGCTTCGGTCCCCGTGCCGGCCGTCTTGCCGACCGTTCTGCCGGGGGCGGCGCCCGAAACCCTGCCCGCCGTCCAAATGTTGCTGGCCTATTTGGAGCAGGAGGGCGTGGACACGATTTTCGGCATTCCCGGCGGTCCCCTGATGCCCTTGTATGAGGGCATTTTCGACCGCGGGAAAATGCGCCCCATCATCACCAAGCACGAAGAAGGCGCCGCCTTCATGGCCGACGGTTACGCCCGGGTGTCCGGGCGCCTGGGGGTCTGTTGCACCACCACCGGCCCCGGCGCCACCAACGCCATGACGGGCGTGGCCTGCGCCTTTCGCGATTCCGTTCCCATCCTAATTTTAACCGCCCAAATCGCCTTGGCCGCCTTCGGCAAGGGCGCGGCCCAGGAAAGCTCGCCTTTGGGCATCGACATCGTCGACATGTATAAGGACCTGACCAAGGCCAGCGTGATGCTCATGGCCCCGGAGAAAATCGCCGAATTGACCCGGCACTTGCTTCGCACGGGCCTGTCCGGCCGCCCGGGCCCCATCCATTTAAGCCTCCCCGCCGACATGGTGAAACGTCCGGTTCCGGTGGACCTTCGGACGCCGTCCCAGTATCGGCCCCAGGCCGAGGTGTTCGACCGCCGGTCGGTGAAGGAAGCCGCCAAACTTTTGCTCCGCGCCCATCGTCCCGCCATTTTGGCGGGGTACGGCGTGCATCTCTCTCGGGCCTACGATGAACTTAAAGTGTTGGCCGAACGCCTCAAAATCCCGGTGGCCACGACGCCCAAAGCCAAAGGGGTGTTTCCCGAAGACCACATTTTGTCCCTGGGCATTTTCGGATTGGCCGGCTCGCCCCAGGCGGACGCGGTTCTCCTCTCCGACGAAACGGACTTGGTCTTGGCCATCGGCACCAGCTTCAGCGAAGCGGGCTCCCACGCCTGGGACCCCCGCTTTATGAACGGGAAGGAACTGATGCACATCGACGTGGACCCCCGGGAAATCGGAAAAAATTTCCCCGTGAAGGTCGGCTTGGTGGGCGACGCCAAACAAGTCCTTCTGGAATTGAACTATCAAATTGAGCGCGACTCCCGTTGGTTGGACACCACCATGGATTTCGGCTACCGCCTGGCCGCGGTGCGGGCCCTGAAGGCCATGCACCCCCGCATCATGGACGCCAAGAGCATGGAGGACGAATCCCTGCCCCTTCGGCCTCAACGCGTGATCGCCGAAATGCGCCGGGCCCTCCCCGACAACGCCATCGTTTTCTGCGACATCGGCAATGTCATGGCCTGGGCCCTCCACTATTTCCCCGTCCGGGAACCCGGAACCTTCTTCATCAACATGGGCTTCGGCTCCATGGGCCACGCGGTGGCCGGGGCCATCGGCGGGAAAGTGGCCGCCAAAGACCGCCCCGTGGTGGCCCTCGTGGGCGACGGGGCCTTTGCCATGAACGGCATGGAAGTTCACACCGCCGTGGAAAACGATATCCCCGTCGTTTGGCTGGTCATGAACAACGGCGGGCACGGCATGGTCCACGTCGGCGAAACGCTTCAATTCAAAGGCAAGTTCAACACGGCCCAGTTCAATCAACGTTTGGACGTGGCGAAAATCGCCGACGCGGTGGGGGCTCTGTCTTTTGTGGTGGATCGCGCGGGCGATACCGAAAAAGCCCTTCGCCAGGCCCTGGCTTCGGGACGCCCCTGCGTTATCGATGTTCGCACCGATCCGGAAGCGATGCCGCCCACCGGCATTCGTTTGGCGACGCTGGAACGTTTTTTCCAGGGCCGGGGATAACGGTTGAGGGCGGACCCGGAAGCACCATGAGTCCTCGCCGAAACCGACCGTCTTGGGTGGTGGGACCCCATCTTCTTCCCCCGTCTCCGTTCGACGATCACGATTTGGTTTTGGCTTTCGAGCCGCGCCCCTTGGGCGCGGCTTTTTTTTCGCGGGAAAGGGGGAATCACTGGTGAAGAAACTTCGCGGGATGGTGTCAATGGGCCTGGCCGGTTTAATGTTGACGGGGGGGCAAAACGTTTTTGCCGGAGGCGAACCCCGGAAAATTCAACGCGTCGTTGTTTGCGATGACAATCGGGACCCCCTCACGCTCGATCCTTTTTACGAGTTGTCGGAAAAAAAGCACACTCTGATCCAACAAATCATGGAAGGGCTGGTTCGGTTCGACGCCAACGCGCAAGTCGTTCCCGTGCTCGCCGAACGGTGGGAGCAGGTGGATCCGAGGCACCTTCGGTTTTTCCTGCGGAAAAACGTGAAATTCCACAACGGCGAGCCCTTCGACGCCGAAAGCGTTCGCTTTACCCTCCAACACTTCATCGATCCGGCCACCCATTCTCCGGTCAGCGGATTGTTGAGCAGCATTGAAGGAGTCCGGGTTTTGGACGATCATACGGTGGACATCGTGACCCGCCAGCCGGACGGGTTGTTGTTGCGGCGTTTGGCGGGCCTGGTGGTGTTCGTTCCCGCCAAAGACTACGCGGCCCGGGGGCCGGAGGCCTTCGCGAAGAACCCCGTGGGCACGGGCCCCTTCCGGATGAAGGAATGGAAGCCGAACGAGGAAATCGTTTTGGAAACCAATCGGGATTATTGGTCGCCCCAAAAGCCGAATTTTGACGAGCTCGTCATGCGGTTTTTGCCCACCGCCGAGGAGCAGATGCGGGAATTGCTGAAGGGCAACGTGGATTTAATGACGGAATTGCCCGGCACCTACACCCTGCGCGTCCAGGAAAACGCGAAAACGCGCGTGATCAAGCGGGAGGCGCTCTACACTGTCGGCGGCCATTTCAACACCTCCTTGCCGCCCTTCGACGATGTCCGAGTGCGCCGGGCCATCAATTTGGCCCTCAATAAAGAGGAATTCATTCGTTACGACCTCTTGGGGAACGGTGAAATCGTGGCCACGGTCTGCGCCCCGGGCCAAATCGGCCACGATGCCAATTTGCAGCCGTATCCATACGATTTGTCGAAGGCCAAGGCCCTGATGGCGGCCGCGGGGGTGAAAACCCCCGTCCACATGGGCATCTTCCTTGTTCCTTTTGTGGAACGGCCGGCCCGGATCATTAAAAAGCAATTGGAAGCCATCGGGATTGACGTCGAAATTCACGTTTTTCCGGAGGGGGAAGCCATTTCGGCGTTCAAAAGCCGCCCGTGGAACCTGGGCTTGACGACGCTTCCCTCCCCCATCGCCCACGTGGCGTTTCCCCTGGGGTTGTTCTTTTATTCCAATTCGTTTTTCAGCATGCATCACGATCCGGTGTTTGATCGAATGTACGAAAAGGCCACGTCGATCATGGATCCGGCGGAAAGCGAAAAGGCGTTCCAGGAATTGGAACGGAAGGTGTACGATGACGCGCTCGGCATTTTTCTCTACCGCCGGATCAAAACCTACGCGGTCAGCAAGCGGGTCCGCTTTTCACCCTATTTGACGGGCATGCCGCATTTTGTGGACGCCGTGTCGCTCGTGGCGGAAGAGGCCAATAAAAAATGAGTTTGGGGATTCCGGCGCTGTTGGTGTTGGCCGGGGGCACGCACTTCGCTCAAATCGGCGCCATGCATTGGTACGCGTACGATTGGGCTCAACGCAATCCCCTGCCGGAGGGCCCGGGGGTCTTGTTCCGGGCGCTTCGCAGCGGGCTTATTTTTATGGTGGTCGGCACCGGTCTTTTGGTGATATTCAACGCGGGGCGAATCGCCACGGGTGGCGGTTTGGCGGTGTCTCTTTGCGGCCTTCTCGCGTTATTCGCCGGGTACCGCCTGGGTTTGCAGTGGTTCGGAATGGGCAAACGGATGGATCACGCGGGGAATCGCGGTGCCCGCGCCGTGCTTTACGCCACCTTGGTTCTTCAGTTTTTGATTTACGCCGGGGTTTTCCTTTCCCTGGTTTGTTAACTAAGGAGGGCGATTGATCCAGACATCGTTGTGGGCGAAGGGTCGTTGGTTGATTGGCGCGTTGCTGGTGGGCGCGATGGGGATTTCGGCGCGGGCGGCGCAACCGCCGTTGAACATGTGCGCCACCACCCTCTTGGACGGAGGCCCGCCCCCGGGCTTTTACTATTTAAACTACGCCATCTTCACGGAGGGCAAGAATTTCCGTGACGGGGACGGCAACAAGGTCGCGAGCATGGGAAAGCTGAACACCTACTCCCAACTGCATCAGTTTTATTACATCGCGGACATCAACGTCTTGGGGGCGCATCCGGCCCTGGACGTGGTGATGCCCGTGGCCGCCTTGACCGCCCGCGGCGGCACCGCGGGGCCCTTCGCCCTGAATTCCAACACCGCCGGATTGGGCGATTTGGTCGTCGGTCCCGCCCTTCACTGGGACGGCCGGACGTTGTTCGGAAAGCCGGTGTTCCATCGGGTGGAGTTGGACTTCACCTTCCCGACGGGCAAATACAGCAAGGACCAGATGTTCAATCCCGGTTCGAACCTCCGAACCGTGGAAGCCTATTATTCCATCGTGTTGATCCTTCCCCCAAAATGGGAAACCAGCTGGCGGCTGTTCTATGCGCAGCACTCGGAGAACAAGGACCATTTGTTCGGACGGCTTAAACCAGGATCGGTGGTTCACGCCAACTTCGCCCTCTCCCGCCAGGTGGCGGAAAAATGGCGCGTCGGCGCCGCCGGTTATGTTCTTCAGCAGTTGCGGGAGGACGAACTGAACGGCGTCAAACAAACGAAGTCGAAGGAGCGCGTCCTCTCCGTGGGGCCGGCGGTCCACTACGGGGTTCCCGGGTGGACTCTCGTGGTGAGCCACCCCATCGAGTTCGCCGTCCGAAATCGCTATCAGGGATCTCGAACGACCCTGCAATTGATTCACCGTTTCTAACGTCGACGCGAACCCTCCGGGGCGCCGCCGGCGCGGTTTTCCGCGGGGCGGCGCCCCGGTTTTTTTTGTGTAATGCTGAGGAGGAATCGTGTGAACTCCAGGGACGACCAAGCCCGTCGTTTCATTAAATCCCCAGTGCGCTGGTTCTTTGCCGGCGCGGCGGTCCTGTTCGTCCTGGTCGCCCTCGGCCGGGCCAAAGAGGGCCCCGCGACGGTGGTCGTGTGCAACGACACCCAGGACCCCCGCACCATGGACCCCTTCCTCGAGTTAACCGAAAAAAACCACGTTCTGCTTCAGCAAATGATGGAGGGTCTCGTGCGGTTCGATCCCGAGGGGAAAGTGATCCCCTGTTTGGCCGAATCCTGGGAGCAGGTGGATCCCCTTCGCCTGCGATTTCATTTGCGAAAGGACGTTGAGTTTCACAACGGGGAACCCTTCAACGCCGAGGTGGTTCGCTTCAGCGCCCAAACGTTTTCCGATCCCAACGGGGTGTATCCCGGCAAAGGGTTCGTTTCCTCCATCGACCGCGTGGAGGTCGTGGATCCCTCGACCGTCGACATCGTCACCCGATTTCCCGACGGAATATTATTGCGCCGGTTCGCGGGTTTGATCTTTATGGTCCCGCCCGACTATTACAAACGAGTCGGGAGCCGCGGATTCTCCGAGCGTCCCGTGGGGACCGGGCCTTTTAAGTTTCTCCGGCATGTCCCCGGACGGGAAATCGTCCTGGCCGCCAACAAGCGTTATTGGCGGGTCGGATGGCCCAAATTCGATCAACTGATTTTTCGGTTCATCGCCATGGAAAGCCAAGTCCAGGCGTTGATCGATGGAAAAACCGACGTCCTGACCGATTTGCCGGGGACCATGACCCTCCGCGTGATGGAAAATCCTTCCACGCAGGTCATTAAGAAGGAATCGATGTACACGGTGACGGGCCACTTCAATACCTCCAAGGGAATTCTCGCCGATGTGCGCGTTCGCCGGGCCATCGATCACGCCATCAACGTTAAGGAGTTGATCCGTTACGATTTGCTCGCGAACGGCGTGCCGATGGCCAGCCTGTCCTTCCCCGGCCAGGTGGGCTACGACCCTTCGCTGACGCCCTACAAATTCGACGTCCCCAAAGCCAAACATCTTCTCAAAGAGGCCGGGGTTCAAACACCGGTTCGTTTGACCATGGTGACGGTCCCTTTCGGTGAACGGACGGCCAAAATCATCGCCAAACAGCTGGAGGTGATCGGACTCAAAGTCGATCTCAGCGTCTATCCGGACGCCGAGATCTTTCAGGCGTTTCAAAACCACACCTGGGATATCGGCGTGGCCGTCCTACCGAGCCCCATCGCCCACATTGCTTTCCCGCTCACGCTCATGTTCTTTTCCCAGTCGCCCTACAGCCTCCATAAAAGTCCGGAATTCGACCGGATGTTTTTGGACGCGGTGACGGCCCTGGACCCGGTAGAGCAGGAAAAGAAATTTTGCGCCCTCGTCCGTTACGTCCACGACGAAGCGCTGGGGATCTTTACCTACCAACGGATTAAAACCTACGGGGTCAATCGCCGAGTCCACTTTGTTCCCTCGGTCACCGGCATGGCGCATTTCGTCGACACCACGCTCGAAGAAGCCCCTTCCATCGGTTCCAAGTAAATATCCATCGAATTCCAATTTTAGGGGTGGAGGGGAATTTCCCGACCGCTCTGTCCCGGTGTTGAATTTGTTCGATAAAAAATATGATTTTGATGTAAATAAATGAGTTGTAACAATTTTCCTTTTATATGATCGCCGTTATTGTGCTTCTCGGTTTGCGGCACTATATTTGCAAGGTGCCTCCATTCGATCGTTTCGTATTGATAAATGAGATTATTTCCGGAAACCCGCGGAACGCGAATGGGGAATAAGTCTTTTATGGCGAAGTGGAATGTAAAGCGTTTCCTCCCCATCCTGGGGCGTTGGGTCGGCCTTTTTCGCGGGCGGAGCCTCAGTCGCCGCATTTTGCTGCCCGTTTTGCCGGCGGTGTTGTTTTTGATCGGCTGCATGGGGGTGTTCAACTACCACCTCGTGAAGAGGCAGATCGTCGACAGCGTCCGGCAGACCATGAACAGCGACGCCTTGAACGCCGCCCGAACCTTGGAAGCCTTTTTCCAGCAACGGCTGAGCGACCTCGAATCCCTCTCCGAAACGCCGTTGATCGCCGACTACAACAAAAACCGGGGGTTCGGCCTCGTCCAAGAGGCCGAGGTCTACCGGCGGGAGCTGGAGAAATACTTCGCGAACTTTTCCGAACGCTCCAAAGTCTATTACGACATCTCCTACGTGAGCCCCGAAGGCCGGCGGGTGTGCTCCCTCCGTCAGGGTATTTCGGCCGATACCTACCAGGCGTCTTTCCCCATTGGGTTCCTGGACTTTCTCCGCCGGGGGAAACGCTACGACCCGCCCCTTCAGCGCATCGTGGAATACGGCCCCCTGGTCAAGCGCTACGCCAAACCCATCTTTGACGACAACGGCACCTTCCTGGGCGCCATCGTCACGGACTGCGACATGAAGGCCGTGGAGGACATTCTGCGGGTCATCCGCGTGGGCAAATTGGGCAGTGCGTTTCTGGAGGACGCGGACGGCAAAGCGGTGTTGGACGTGCCCAACGCCCGCTTCACCCACCCCCTGCGCGGCGAAGCTCCGATTTTGGAGTCCGAAACCAACTGGCGCTGGAAAGTCGCGGTCACCGCCCCCGCCAGCGAATTCTTGGACCAGCCCTTGAAGCAGATTTCCTATTTGACGATCCTCTTTTCCGTCGGCATCTGCCTGTTGCTCATGGCCATGATCGTCTTCCGCGTGTCGGATCTCATGAACCCCATTCAAAGCATGGTCGAAGGCACCCGCCGGTTCGCCTCCGGCGATTTGACGTTTCGGTTCCCGACCTTGAACAGCGAGGAATTGTCCACCCTGGCCGCTTCCTTCAACAAGATGGCCGAGACCCTCGAAATCCGGAACAAGGAATTGGAGAGCCGCCTCCGCCAATTGACCGCCTTGCGGGACATGGAAGAGTCCGTCATTCAACGTCAGGACGAGGAAACCGTTTTGCGGACCTGCCTGGAAGCCGTGGCCCGGGGGTTTGGTTTCGACCGGACGGGCATGTACTGGGTGGACCACGCCCACAAGGAAATCGTGGGCCGGTATTTGTTCGGTTCCGACGCCGCCGGTTTTTCCGAAGCGGCCTTCCGGAAGCGCCGGGTGCCCCTGGGCGGCGCGGACATTTTGAACGAAGTGGTCCGGAGCCGCTCGGCCATCGTGGTCAAAAACCCGGTCCGGGACGCGCGCACGAACCCCTCCTTCGTTTCCGAAGCCAAAACCCGGGAATTCGTCCTGGCGCCGATCTGCGGCAAGGACCGCGTGCTGGGCATTCTGAACGCCGACAATTTCTTCACGGGCCGCCCCTTGACCGACGCCGACCGGGAAGGCCTGATGCTCTACGCGAACGCCGTGGGGCTGGCGCTCGAAAACGCCATGCTCTTCCAGAACCTGGCGGAGTCGGAATCCCGCCTGCGCACCGTGCTCGAGAACTCGCCCGAAGCCATCATCGGGTTGTCCCGGGAGCATTGGATCAACACCTGGAACCGCGGCGCGGAAAAAATATTCGGCTTGTCTTCGGCGGAGGTGCTGGGCAAGCCCATGACCGTGCTCTTCCCCAAGGGCGGGGGCGCTGAATTCAAAAACCTGCTCAACCAGGTCATGGAACGGGGCGCGGTGAAGGACTTCCTCATGCCCGGTCAAACCAAAGACGGACGCCTGCTCGACCTCTCCGTGTCCTGGGGCGGTGCCCACGCCGATTTCTGGATGAACAAAGAATGGACCCTCGTGATCCGCGACATCACCGAAGCGCGCCGTTTGCAGCAGCAGTTGATCCGCTCCGAAAAATTGTCCGCCGTTGGCCAGCTCATTTCCGGTATCGCCCACGAACTGAACAACCCCCTGCAGGCCGTGGTCGGGTATTCCGACATCTTGACCGACGACATGCGCCAAAAAATCGACGAAGCCTCCGGCAAGCCCGTGGCCGTCCAGCCCCAGGAAATCGTGGACGACCTGCGGATCATCACGGAAAACGCCATGCGCTGTCAAAAAATCATCGAAAACCTCCTCCTCTTCGTCCGCCAGGGCGAAATCGAAAAGAAACCGGTGGAGCTCACCCGCGTGGTCCAGGCCTCCCGGGACCTTCTCCAGTACAAACTAAAAAAGGCCGCCAACGTCCGGGTGGAGGCCGAATTGCCGGCCGACCTGCCCCGGGTTAAAGGCAACTTCCAGCAATTGCAACAAGTCTTCGTCAATTTGATCAACAACGCCTGCGACGCCATGTCGACCACGGAGGGGGAAAAGCACATTCGGATCACCGCCCGGGCCGAGGGCGGCGCCGTGTGCGTGGATGTGGCCGACACCGGCCCCGGGGTTCCCGACGCCGTGCGGGACCGGCTGTTCGAGCCGTTTTTCACCACCAAAGCCGAAGGCCGCGGGACGGGCCTGGGGCTCCCGGTTTGCCGCCAGATCGTGGAAGACCACGGCGGACGGATTCATTTCACCACGGAACTGGGCCACGGGACGGTCTTTCACTTCCAAATTCCCGCCGCGACCGAGGAGGCCGCCCTGGCGCCGGCCACCGCGCCGCGCCTGCCGCCCGTGAAAAACAAACGGGTGTTGATCGTCGACGACGAGCCGGACGTCCTGGGGTTCCTCGCCAAGGTGGTTCAATCCGAAGGCAACAAAGTGGAATTCGCGGGCACCCTCAAAGACGCCATCGCCCGGGCCTCCCAGGGCCCCTTCGATTTGGTGGTGACCGACATACGCCTGGGGGAAGGCACCGGCCTGTCGCTTTACGAGAATTGGACTTTGTGGTCGGGCAAACCCCGCCCCGCCTTCGTTTTCATGACGGGCGACGTGGTCAACACCTCCTTGGCCCAGGAAATGGAGAAAAAGGCGTGCACATCCTCCACAAGCCCATCGACATGACCTCCTTCCAGACCACCCTCCGAACCGTCCTCGCCGCGCCCCGCTGAAGTTTCCTTTCGCCGGTCGTTGATTTCACTCCTGCCCGGGTCGTCCATTGACTTCCCTCTGAAACCTGTTAAAATATAAATACTTCCATTGCAAATTCCGCACCAAAAGGTTTCTATGCGCCGGGTATGTGGTTTTGACACCTTGTCCGCGCACCTCGTCCGAAAAAGCCTCTCCCTGTCCCTGAGCGTCGCTCTCGGGGTTCTTCCCATGGCCATGGCCTTTGCCCGGGAGGATGAGCGCACTTCCTACCTCGCCAACAACCGCTACCAGGATTACCAAAACCAATACAAGCCGGAGAAGAACTACTCCGCCTCCTCCCAACTGGACCGGCAAATCAGAATGCAGAACACGGCCCTGGCGTTGCGGTTCCAGGCGCCGACGGCGACGTCCCTGGGGCGGATGGATGCGCCAAAGCCCACGTTTCAAACCCCCACGATCAAATTCGACTTCCTGGGGAACAACGCCCCCAAAGTTCCCAACGCCCTGCGGGCGACGCCCCAGCCGGAGGCATTGACGGCGCCTATCAAGCCGGGCCTCTTAAACACCATCGGCAATGCCTTAAAAGCGGTGGGGCACGCCATGGCCTACCCTTTCCAAAAGATTGGGCAGGGGATTGCGGGCTTGATACAGCGGGCCTTTGGATCTGGCAACCGGGCGACGACCCTGACCGACAGCCAACGGGTGACCTTGAGCGCCTATCGCAACATACAGCCCGCCGGGGACGGGACCTTTAAGGCGGCGGGGCAGACCGTGGCTTTTGGGCGGACCTGGGAGGAGGGGGCGACTTTTAAGGTGGAGGGGGATCAACTGCGGTTGATCCAGGGCACCAGCTTTGAAAAGGCCTTCAGCGGGATGGAGCGGAAAGACGGCGGGCTGATGCCGCTCAAGATGGCGGAAGTGAACGGTGTCATTCAACCAACGGGCCTGGACTTTGACCGCCTGGCCCCCAACACGGCTTTTGCGATCAAGTCGCCCATGACCATTGAGGGGTTTGGGGAGCTCAAGGCGGGGGAGATGACCTACCAGGGGGCATGGAAATCCCCGGACGGGCAGACGACGGGGGGGCGCTTCAAATTTGAAAACACGCTCTTGGACCTGAACAAAGACCTGGCCCAGGGGATGGACATGAACAACCCCGTGGCGCTCCGCCAAGCGACCTTTGCCCTGCAGGCGGGGCTGATGAGGCTAAACAGCGCGGTGGTGGAGAAGGGTGCGGGCAAATATTTTGTGAGCCAAGAGGAAAGCCCCGTGGACATAAGTCGGTTGGAAAAAACCGCCGGGGAGTTGGACAAGGGAAGCGAAGCGAGCCTGCGCGCCATTGAAACCACAAAGCAGGACATGGCCCACCGGACGGAGGCCCTGGGGGCGTCCGCCAAGGCCCTAGCGGAAAGGACAGGGCAGGGCGGCGCGGTCACGATCAACATGAATGACCGCCCAACTGATTTGGAAAAAGAAGCCCTGGCGGTGCGGGCAGAAGCCAACCGAATAGGCCAGGCCCTAAAGGCCGGCGACTACGCCGGGCTGGACACAGCGACCAAAGACCTGGCCCACCGCCAGGAGGCCCTAACGATAAAAACCGAGGCCCTGGCCGGCCAGGCCGCGGCGATAAAGGAATTGCAAAAGGGCTATCGAGGAATGGAGCTTGGGGCCAAGGCGTTGTCCCAAAAAGCCGAAGGCCAAGTGGCTGCCCAGGAGAGCGAAAACATTGAAGCCTCCGCCCAAATAGCCATCGCCGCCGCCAAGGTGTTGGTGGGCCAAGGCGCCATAACCCCCGACCAAGGCGCCCAATTGGGAAGCCAAATCACCGCCCTGCGGAACCAAGTGAGAGGCGTCGCACCGTCCGCCACGATAAAGCCCGAGGAGACAGCGGCCCACGAAAAGCAGGGTTTCTTTGACCGAATGTTGCAGAAGGCCAGCGATCTAAAGACAGGTGTCGCCAATCGTTGCCAAGAAACAGCCGCAAAAGCCGCCGTAGCGGCCACCGCCGCAAAGGCGCTGGTTGCCGACGCCGCGAATGAAACGGCGGCCTGGACAATGACGGTGACCCAAAGCGCGGCGGCTAAGACCGCGGGCGCGGCCGACGTGGCAAGAGCGGTCGTTACCGAGACCGCTAACGAAGCAGGATCCTGGACGGCGAATGTGACTCGCAGCGCCGGTCAAAACACGGCCGACTACATGCACAACTATCCCGAATCAGCCAAAACCGTGGATGACTTTTTAAATGAAAAAACATCCAACCTCTACGACGCGGTGATTATGAAATATGGTGCCCGGGTAAAGGAAGAACCTATTCCGGGTTATGAAAAAACCGATAGTGAGTTTGAAGGCCGGCAAGAAGGGCTGGAGTTCTATAAAGCACTTGAACCGGAAGATCCGAATTTTTCGCCATCTGGTGTGTTTGAAATGCGCCACAGCTATCGAGTGATTCCTGGTTTCGGAATGACGCCCATTTCCCCGCAGATTAAAATGGAGAATGACGTAAGGGGGGCGGAAATAGGAGTCAAGTTCAATAGAGCCCCAAAAGACTATGTGGCTGTTCTAAAGACAAGCAAAGCAATTGATCTCTTCATTCATGGTTACAATGTGCCAAGTGAGGATTCGCCCAATATCGGAGATTTGTTTTCAACTGAGTTGCACAAAAAGGGGTATCAAAACATCAATTTGACGGTTTCTTGGTCTGGCGATTTGGGAGATAATAAGCTTTCAAAATTAGCTTTTTTCGATCGGGCTAAACAGTCAGCCGATATGTCTTGGCAAGGCCTTCAGAAATTGGATAGGTTCGTAAAAAATATTCGGGCAGATATTAAAATAAATGCTGTGACACACAGTTTGGGAGCTCGCCTGCTTTTGGACGCCGCTGCAAATGGAGTGAAATTCCACAACGTTGTATTGATCGTCCCTGCCGTTAACAACGAGGATCTCTCAGTTGGGGGGAAATACGAGAAGGCCATTCAAAATATTGACCACCTAACCGTCGTGTATTCTAGGAGGCAGGAATTAGTTTTTGGATTGTTATATCGTTGCACTGAATTTAACCAGGCTTTGGGATCGGTAGGCCCGTCAGGTCCAGTTCGTCATCCCGATTTCAGGGCGATAGACGCTACGGATGCCTGGCGAAACCCATATCGCATGCAGATTAAAAAGCATGGCGATATCTATGGGTCGGCAACGGTGGAAATGCTGATTCAACAGTTGGGTTCGGGGGAAAAGCAATGAGAAGAATAATTAGCGGAAATCTTTTTGTTGTAATTTTGTTTGGGTTGTTTGGTTGTCACCGTATGGATGTTGGCGCGGTGATGGCCAAGTTGCGTTTAGGAATGAATAAAGCAGAACTAGACCAAGTGATGAAGGGTGAAAAGTTTTTAAAAGAACAAGTTGTAAAAGCACGTCCAGGCAGTAGCGAGGCTGAGGAACGCGCAGTGGTTGTGAACCATCGGAAGTATTTGTTTGTCAATCCACCGAATCTTATTAGAGAACAAATGCCTTTTAACGGAAGCGTAAGAGCATATTCATATTTGATCAAAGAGAGACGGCCATTCGCCAACCCGATTTATGTCGAAGCTATATTTGTATTTGTCGATGCCAAGAAGGGCGAAGTGATTGGATGGGCGGATATCGGAAATTTAGCCGAAGTTCGTCTTTGGGACGAAATATTCTGATTCTGTTCGCAACAAAGAATTCACAGAATTCCGGATACCCCTAGGGAAAGGGAACCCCCGGGTTAATGTTGAGGAGCAAAAGGCTCTAAAGTTGGACACTCAGATGGTTCGAAAAGTAGGCATGCCATGGCAATGAAAAAGGTTTTAGCAGTGATCGGGGAAAAGCAATGAGAATGGAAGCAAATAGAATTCTTTTTGCTATTGCAATAACGGCGGTGGTGGGTTGTCATCGCATGAACGTTGGTTCCGTGACAGCCTAACTTCGGGTTGGGATGAATAAAGCAGAAATGGATAATGTTTTTCATGGCGAGAAGTTTATAAAAGAACAGATAGTTAAGCCTTGGCCAGGGTGCACGGCGGAGGAAACGCGAGCTTATTTGAGGAGTTTAATGAGAACGAATTCCGTTGAACCTAAAAGTCTCATTGAAACTCAATTGCCAATTGATGGAAGTGTGAAAGCTTACTCCTATTTAATTAAAGAGGAGCGGAGATTCGCCAATCCGATATATGTGGAGGCGCTATTCGTATTTGTGGATACAAAAAAGGACGTAGTAATTGGGTGGGCCGATATTGAGGGGTTATTGGAGGTTCGCCTATGGAAAGATTATTTTTAAATGGTCTCCATCGCACCATCCGGTCGTCCTCGGCGGGGCAAGCCAGGAACGTCTCCATCGGTGTCCGCCCCTAGCAATGTTTGCGCTGGTTTGTTGATTTCCTTCCCTCGGAAAAGCTAATATACGCGAATTCCAATAAAAACCCCTCCCTCGCCGGAGGCCGGGTGTTTTATGCGACGTCGATCCTTTCTTTTTCGCTTTCCCGTTAGACCCCGGCCGTGTTTCGTCCCGAAGATTCCTCCCACATGATTCGCGCGCTCAATTTGGCCGAACGCGGCCGATTGAACGCCCACCCCAACCCCCTGGTCGGTTGCGTCGTCGCCCGGGGCCCGCGCGTTTTGGGCGAAGGCTGGCACGACCGCTTCGGCGGCGACCACGCCGAGGTGGCCGCTCTCCGCCGGGCGGGTCCCCGCGCCCGGGGAGCCACCCTGTATGTCACGTTGGAACCCTGCTCTCGCTGGGGCAAAACCCCGCCCTGCACGGACGCCGTGAAAGCCGCGGGAGTTCGACGGGTCGTGATCGGCGCCCGGGACCCGAGCCTTCGGGGCGGCGGGGTGGCCGTTCTGAAACGCGCCGGGATCCGGGTGGACGCCGGGCTTTTTCAACGCGATGTCCGTCGACAAAACGCCGCTTTCTTTAAGAAGACGACGACCGGCTTGCCCTACGTCGTGGTCAAAATGGCCCAGACGCTGGATGGGAAAACCGCCACCCGCACCGGGGCCTCCCGGTGGATTTCGGGCCCCAGGGCCCGTTCCCTGGGCCACCGCCTGCGGGCCCAATCGGACGCGGTGTTGGTCGGCGGCGAGACCGTCCGGCGGGACAACCCCGGTCTCTCGAGCCACGGCCGGGGCCCCAACCCTTTGCGCGTGGTGTTGTCGTCCTCCCTTAAGCTTTCGCCCCGGGCCGCGGTGTTCTCCGAAGGCGCCCCCACCTGGGTGTTGACGGGAGAATCGTCCCCGGCCGCTTCCAAAAAATCCCTGGAGCGGCGGGGCGCCCAGATTCTGTCTTTCCGTTCCCCGGCGGCCGGATCCGTCTCAAAGACGCCTTTCGGGCCCTGGCCCGGCGGGGCGTTTCCCGGATTCTGGTGGAAGGCGGCGGTCGCACGGCGGCGGCCGTTTTGGAAGAAAAACTGGCCGACGAGGCCTACGTGTTTGTGGCGCCGTCCTTTTTGGGCGGCGGCGGTTCGCCCACGGGCGTGGCCGGCCGGGGATGGCCCCGTCCCTCCGCGGGTCCCCGTTTAAAAGACGTCGGGGTCACCCGGCTGGGCGACGACGTTTTGATCCACGGGTATTTCTGATGTTCACCGGAATCATCGCGGCCCGGGGGCGGGTGCTTCGTTTGGGCGGGTTGAAGTTGGAAGTCGAAGGCCCCCTGGCCAAAATCCGTCTGGGGGATTCCGTGGCGGTCAACGGCGTGTGCCTCACGGTCGTCCAATCCGTGGGCTCCGCCCGTCGACGCCGAATGGTTTTTGATTTATCGCCGGAAACCCTTCAACGCACCAGTCTCGGCGATTGGAAGGCGGGGCGAATCGTGAATTTGGAAACCGCCCTCCGGGCGGGGGATCCCCTGGGCGGGCACTTCGTTCAAGGCCACGTGGACGGCGTCGGAACGCTGGTGTCCCGCCGCCCCAACAAGGGAGGGGCGGTCTATGGATTCCAAGCGCCGAAGGCCTTGGCCCGTTACTTGGTTTCAAAGGGGTCGGTGGCCGTCGACGGCATCAGCTTGACGGTCGTCCGCCCGCGGAAGGGCCGTTTCGACGTGGCGGTGATCCCGCACACCGAACGCGTCACCAATTTGGGCTCCCTCAAAATCGGAGATCCCGTGAACATCGAGGCGGACATGATGGCCAAACACATGGCCCAATTGACCTCGGCCTGGCGGCGGCCGTGACCTTCGCGACCGTGGCCGAAGCCCTGCGGGATTACCGCCGGGGAAAACCCCTGGTGGTGGTCGACGACCCCAGCCGGGAAAACGAAGGCGACGTGGTGGTCGCCGCTTCCAAGGCCACCCCGGCCGTCATCAATTTCATGGCCCGGGAAGCCCGGGGCCTGATCTGTGTTCCCATGCTGGGGGACCGGCTGGACGCGCTGAAACTGAACGCCATGGTGGAGCACGGGGCTCCCCGGGAAGCCGCCTTCACCGTGTCGGTCGACGCCAAGAAAAACGTGACCACGGGCATCTCCGCCCACGACCGGGCCCGGACCGTGGCGGCGTTGATCCATCCCTCCACCGGCCCCGAGGACCTGTCCCGCCCCGGCCACATTTTCCCGCTCCGCTACAAAGAAGGCGGCGTCCTGGTCCGCTCCGGCCACACCGAGGCGGCGGTGGATTTGGCGCGGCTGGCCGGGCTGTACCCCGCGGCCGTGATCTGCGAGATCATGAACGAGGACGGCACCATGAGCCGCCTGCCCGCCCTCCAGAAATTTTCCCGCCGCCATCGCCTGGCCATGGTCACCATCGAAGACTTGATCGCCTACCGCCGGCGGCACGAGAAGCTCATCCGCCGCCTGGCGTCGGTGGCGCTTCCCACCCGGCACGGGGATTTCAAACTCCACCTTTACGAAGACATTCCCACCGGGGAGCACCACGTGGCCATGGTCAAAGGCGACGTGTCGGGCCACAAGAAAGTCCTCGTGCGCGTGCATTCCTCCTGTTTCACCGGAGACGTCCTCCATTCCTACCGGTGCGATTGCGGCGAGCAGTTGGAGCGCGCCCTGGAGCGGATCGAGAAAGAGGGCCGGGGCGTTCTGCTGTACATGCACCAGGAGGGGCGCGGCATCGGTTTGGCGAACAAACTGCACGCCTACGCGCTTCAGGAAGCCGGCCTGGACACCGTGCAGGCCAACAAGAAATTGGGGTTCGCGCCGGACCTTCGGGAATACGGCATCGGCGCCCAGATCCTTTCCGACTTGGGACTTTCCAGCGTGCGGCTCCTCACCAACAACCCCAAAAAAATCGTCGGCATCGAGGGCTACGGATTGACGGTGACCCAGCGGGTTCCCTGGAAATTCCGTCCAACCGCCACAACGCCCGCTATTTGGCCGCCAAGCGGAAAAACTCGGCCATTGGCTGAAGGGTCTTTGACGTGAGTCGACGACGCGCCGCCTTCCCTTCAGCGACCGCCTCGGGCCGAGGCCGCCGTTTCGCCGTGGTCACCGCCCGGTTCAACGCCGACATCACCGAATCCCTGCGGACCGCCTGCGGGGCGACGCTCCGGGCGGGCGGCGTGACGGGCGGGAACATCGTCGAGCTTTACGTCCCGGGGACCTTTGAACTTCCCTGGGCCTGCCAGCGCCTCGCCCGAACCAAAAAATTCGACGCCGTGATCGCCCTGGGGTGCGTCATCCGGGGCGAAACGCCCCACGACCGTTACATCGCCCAGGCCACGGCCCAGGGGTTGATGCGCGTGTCCCTGGACACCGGCGTGCCCGTGCTCTTCGGCGTGCTGACCCCTTTGAACCTCCGGCAGGCCCGGGCCCGTTCGGGCCGGGGTCCCGGCAACAAAGGCGCCGAAGTGGCGCGCGCCGCCTTGGACCTCGCGGCCCTCCGGGGAGCCCTCTGATGGGTTTGCGCCGACAGGCCCGGGAGGCCGCCCTTCAAATTTTGTATCTGGCGGACATCGCCAATCTGCCCGGCGACAAGGCCGCCAAAATTATTTGGGCGGGCTCCGAAGCGCCGCCCAAATCCAAGAATTTCGCCGACGAATTGGCCCGGGGCGCCCTGGCCCACCGTCCGGCCCTGGACGCCGTCATCGCCAAGGTGGCCGAGAATTGGGAAATCAGCCGCATGGCCGCCATCGACCGGAACATCCTCCGCCTGGCGGCCTTCGAACTGATGCACAGCCTGGAAACCCCGGTGTCCGTCGTGATCGACGAAGCCGTGGAGATCGCCAAAACCTATTCCACCCAGGATTCCGGGAAATTCGTCAACGGCATTTTGGACAAGATCAAAACCGAACGCCCCGCCCCGCCCCCGGAGCGGGAAACCCCCGAAGGACAGCGCGAACTTTTTTAATTCCTCCGCCGCCCCCGCGCGCCGATGACCTCCGCCGCCGTTAAAAAAGAAATCGAGGACCTCCGCCGGGACCTCCGGCGCCACGACCGCCTTTACTACCTGGACGCCCGTCCCGAGATTTCGGACGTGGAATACGACCGTTTGATGCGCCGCCTCCGGGACCTGGAGGACGCCCACCCCGCCCTTCGAACCGCCGATTCCCCGACCCAGCGGGTGTCCGGAGCCGCCACGACCGATTTCAAGCCCGTGCGCCACGCGGTGCCCATGCTGTCCCTGGACAACACCTACAACCCGGAGGAGTTGATCGAGTGGCGGGACCGGGTCGCGAAATTGCTGGGCGCCGAGGAGAAACCGGGCTACGTGGTGGAACTGAAGGTGGACGGCTTGGGCCTCGCCCTGCTGTATGAGAAAGGCCGCTTGGTGCGCGCCGCCACCCGGGGCGACGGGGAAACGGGGGAGGACGTCACCGCCAACGCCCGCTCCATCCGGGCCATTCCGCTCCGCCTGGAAGGCCGCGCCCCGGCCCGACTGGAAGTGCGGGGCGAAGTGTTCGTGACCAAAAAGGATTTTGAAACCTACAACCGCCGGATCGCCGCGGAGGACCCCGCCGCCGGTTTCGCCAATCCCCGGAATTTCGCCGCCGGCAGCCTCCGCCAGAAAGACGCCCGAATCACCGCCGATCGGCCCCTCCGGTATTACGTCCACTCCTACGGCGTGGTCGACGGCGTGGACCACGAATACCACCACGATTTCTTAAAAGATTGCCGGGCCTGGGGCCTACCCGTGGACGCGCACACGACGCGATGCGGGACCTTTGAAGAGGTTCTCGCGGCCTGTTCCCGCTTTCGGGACTCCCGGGCCGACCTGCCCTTTGAAGCCGACGGGGCGGTGGTCAAGGTGGACCGCATCCCTTTTCAACGCCGCCTCGGGATGACCTTCAAATCGCCCCGGTGGGCGGTGGCCTACAAGTTTCCCGCCGCCCAGGCCACGACCCGGGTGCGGGACGTGGAGTTTTCCGTGGGCCGGACCGGGGCCGTCACGCCCGTGGCCAAATTGGAGCCGGTGGAATGCGGCGGCGTGACCCTCTCCAACGCTTCCCTTCACAATTTCGACGAGATCGAGCGCCTGGGCCTTCGGATCGGCGACTGGGTGTTGGTCGAGCGGGCGGGGGAAGTGATTCCCAAGGTTTTATCGGTGATCCCGGGCCGCCGGACGGGGGAGGAAAAAGCCATCCCGATTCCCAAGGCGTGCCCGGCCTGCGGGGGGCCCGTCGTCAAGACCAAGGAGGGCGAGGTGATTTTCCGTTGCGCGAACCCGGCCTGCCCGGCCCAGGTCGAGAAAAACCTGCTCCATTTCGCGAGCCGGGACGCCATGGACATTCAGGGGATGGGGGAAGCGGTGGTTCAGGCGCTCCTGGCCCGGGGCCGGGTGAAGGACCTGGCCGACATCTACACCCTGACCAAGGACCATCTGTTGGAACTAGAGGGATTTAAGGACAAGAAAGCCGACAATCTGTTGGCGGCCATTGAAAAATCCCGACGGGGTTCCCTCGGGCGGTTTTTGAACGGTTTGGGCATTCGCGACGTGGGGGAAAAGGGCGCCCTCACCCTGGCCCGTCATTTTCGAACCCTGGACCGCCTGCGCGCCGCCACGGCGGAGGATCTGCAGGCCCTTCCGGACGTGGGGCCGGTCATGGCCGAGTCCGTGACGTCCTTTTTCGTCCAGACTTCCGTCCGGCGGTTGTTGGACAAGTTTAAACGGTTGGGCCTGGAGCCCGGGGAAGAAGCGGCGGTGGCCGGCGGGCCCCTGGCGGGGAAAACCGTGGTTTTCACGGGGACGCTCACTCAATCCACCCGGGCGGAGGCCGAAGGGGTCGTCCGGTCCCAGGGGGGGAAGGCGACGGGGTCCGTCTCCACCGCCACCTCCTTCGTCGTGGCGGGGGCCGAGGCCGGGTCCAAGCTCCGCCAGGCCCAGAAGCTCGGGGTCGAGGTGATCGACGAAGCGGAATTTCGCCGCCGGGCCGGTCTTTGACGAATTTGTTAAAATGAATCCGCCCCGACCCCTCCATCTCCCTTGACGGCCGACGACGACTTTCGCCACGCCATGGATTTGGCCCTCCGGCTTTTGAAGTTCCGGGCCCGGAGCCGGTCGGAATTGGCCGATCGCCTGAAACGCAAAGACGTGGAAGCCGCGCTGGTCGTCCGCGTTTTGGACCGTTTGACCGAATTGAAATTGGTGGACGACGCCGAATTGGCCCGTCAAGCGGTGGGAAGCCGCCGCCGGGCCAACCAGGGGGATCACCGCATTCGGCGCGAACTCCGCAAACGCGGCCTGGGGTCGGACGCTGTGGAAAACGCCCTGGCCGTGGAAGAAACGGCCAAGGGGTCCGACGCGGACCGGGCCTGGGCGGCGTTGCAACGCCGGGCGGGCCGGATGAAAGCCCTCGACCCCCGGGTCGCGCGGCGACGATTGGAAGGCTACCTTTTCCGTCAGGGGTTCGACGCGGACGACGTCCGTTCGGCCCTCCGACGATTTTTTTCGAACCAAGGAGAAGACGAATGAAAACCGTCGAAATTCGGCGAGCGCTTATTTCCGTTTCCAGCAAAAATCAGATCGTGGAACTGGCCCACGGGTTGTCCAACCTGGGGGTGGAAATCCTGTCCACGGGGGGCACCGCCAAGTCCCTCCGCCAGGCCGAGATCAACGTCCGGGAAGTGTCGGACCTCACGGGCTTTCCCGAAATCCTGGACGGCCGGGTCAAAACCCTGCACCCCAAGGTCTTCGGCGGTTTGTTGGCCCTGCGGGACAAGGCGGCCCACAGCCAGGACATGGAAAAACACGGCATTCCGCCCATCGACCTGGTGGTCGTGAACCTCTACCCCTTTGAAACCGTCTGCAACGACACCAACATTCCGCCCGACGAAATGCTGGAGTACATCGACATCGGCGGCTCGGCCCTGATCCGCGCCGCGGCCAAGAACTACAGTCACGTGGCGCCCCTCTGCGACCCCGACGATTACGCCCTGGTGCTGGAGGAGTTGAACGAGCGGGGCAAGCTCTCCCCGGAGACGCGCCAGCGCCTGGCCGCCAAGGCCTTCAGCCACACGGCCCATTACGACGCCGTCATCGCCAACTACTTCCGCCACAAAACCCAATCCACGAATTTCCCGGTGGAAATCGCGGCGGGCCTTCGGAAAAAGCAGGACCTCCGCTACGGCGAGAACCCCCACCAGAAAGCCGCCCTCTACATGGAATCGGGCAACAAAGCCTGGGGCGTCGTGGGGGCCAAAGTCCTTCAGGGCAAGCAGGTCTCCTACAACAACTATTTGGACTGCGACGCCGCCTGGCGGTTGGTCTGCTCCTTCGCCAATCCCGCCAGCGTGGTGATCAAGCACAACAACCCCTGCGGCGTGTCCGAAGCCGAGGTCCAGGTCGACGCCTTCCGTCGGGCTTTGGCGGCGGATTCCGTGTCCGCCTTCGGCGGCATCGTGGGTTTCAACCGCGCCGTGGACGGCGAGACCGCCCAAGAACTGTCGAAACTCTTTTTGGAATGCGTGATCGCCCCGGGTATCACCCCGAAGCCCGGGAAATCCTCGCCAAGAAAGCCAACCTCCGCCTTTTGGAGCAGGCCACGCTTCTCTCCGACCCCTACGAGTGGGACATCCGCAAAATTTCCGGCGGGTTCCTCATGCAGGAACAGGACCTGCCCCGGCCGGTGGAAACCAAGTCGGTGGCCCGCCGGGCCCCCTCGCCGGAAGAGCAGATGTCCCTGGCCTTCGCCTGGCAGGTGGTCAAGCAGGTCAAGTCCAACGCCATCGTGTTGGTGCGGGGCCGCACGACCTGCGGCATCGGCGCCGGCCAGATGAGCCGCATCGATTCCATGAAGGTGGCCCACATGAAAATGGCGGCCCCCGGCATCGACGTGAAAAAGCCCCTGCCCCTGGTCATGGCCTCCGACGGTTTCTTCCCCTTCCGGGACACCGTGGACGAAGCGGCCAAGATGGGCGTGGCGGCCATCATCCAGCCGGGCGGCAGCGTCCGGGACGAGGAAAGCATCGCCGCCGCCAACGAGCACGGCATCGCCATGCTCTTCACCTCGGTCCGCCACTTCAAGCATTAAACCCATGCCCACCGGCAACGAGATTCGGGAAAAGTTTCTCCGCTACTTCGAGTCGGGCGAACGACGGCACGCCCGCGTGCCGTCGGACAGCCTGATCCCGTCCTCGGACCCGACGCTCCTGTTCACCTCCGCCGGCATGGTGCAGTTCAAGCCCTACTTCCTCGGGCAGAAGGTGCTGAAGGGCGGCCGGGCCTGCTCCTCCCAGAAATGCCTCCGCACCACCGACATCGAGCGGGTGGGTTACACCGCCCGGCATTTGACGTTTTTCGAAATGTTGGGAAACTTCTCTTTCGGCGATTACTTCAAAACCGAAGCCGTGGCCTGGGCCTGGGAATTCCTGACCAAGGAAATGGGCCTCGACAAAAACCGCCTTTACTCCACGGTCTACAACGAGGACGACGAGGCCTTCGATCTCTGGAAGAAGTTTCAGCCGGAAAGCCGCATCGTCCGCATGGGCGCGGACACCAATTTCTGGAACATGGGCCCCACGGGCCCCTGCGGCCCCTGCTCGGAAATCCTCTTCGACAAGGGCCCGGCCCTCTGCACCTGCGGCGCGGGCGCGGCCTGCCGCCCGGAAAACGACTGCGACCGCTGGATGGAAGTGTGGAACAACGTCTTCACCCAATTCGACCGCCAGGCCGACGGTTCGCTCAAGCCCCTCCCCAAAAAGAACATCGACACGGGCATGGGCCTAGAGCGACTGACCGCCGTGGTCCAGGGGGTTTTCACCAATTTCGAAACGGACCTCTTCGTCCCGTTGATCCGCCAAACCGAGGAGATCCTGGAAAAACTTCCAAAGGGCTGACGGGGGCGGCCATCGCTCCCTTCCGGCTCATCCCGGACCACGCCCGGGCCTCCACCTTCATGATCGCCGACGGCATCCTTCCCTCCAACGAAGGGCGGGGTTACGTTTTGCGCCGGCTGATCCGCCGGGCCGTGCGCCACGGCCGACTGGTCGGGCGGGAAAAACCCTTTTTGTTCCAGTTGGCCCAATCCGTCGTGGACCAAATGGGCGGCGCTTACCCCGACTTGACGGCGAAGCGGGAAAGCATCGTTTCCATGATCAAGCAGGAGGAAGAACGTTTCTTGGAAACCCTGGAAAGCGGCACGGCCCGCCTGGAAGAATTGGTTTCCTCGGCCAAATCCCAGGGGCGGAAAACCCTCGGGGGCGTCGAGGTGTTCAAACTTTACGACACCTACGGATTCCCGCCGGACATGACCCGGGAAATCCTGGCGGAGCGGGGCCTTTCCTTCGACGAAAAGGAGTTGGAAGCCGCCCGCCGGGAAGCCCAGGACACCGCCCGGGGCGCCTGGAAAGGTTCGGGCCAGGAAGACACCGGATTGTACGCCCAGTTGCACCGGGATTTGGGCGACGTCCTGTTCCGGGGCTACGAGGTTTCGGAAGTGAAGAATGTTTCCGTCACGGCTCTCCTGAAAGAGGGCAAACCCGTTTCGACCCTGTCCGAGGGGGAGGAGGGGGAAATCGCTTTGAAGGAAACGCCCTTCTATCCCGAAGGCGGCGGTCCCGTGGGCGACATCGGCTTGGTGACCGGCTCCGCCGGCAAGGCCCAGGTGTTGGACACCCAGCGCCCCGTGGACGGATTCATCGTCCACCGCGTTAAGATCCTTTCGGGAAAAATTTCAAAAGGAGACGCCGTGACGGCCACCGTGGACGGCGATCGCCGGGAAGCCATTCGCCGGCACCACACGGCCACCCATTTGCTCCACGCGGCGCTCCGCCGGGTCCTGGGCACGCACGTCACCCAGGCCGGGTCCATCGTCACCCCGGACAAGCTCCGGTTCGACTACACCCACACCGCCACACCGAGTTTGGCGGAACTCCGGCGCATTGAGGACGACGCCAACCGCAACGTCCTTCGGGACATCGCCCGGCCGGAGACGACGCCGGAGATGTCCCTGGCCGAAGCCCAGAAGGTCGGCGCCATGGCTTTTTTCGGGGACAAATACGGCGACAAAGTCCGGGTCGTGAAGTTCGGCGAGGCCACGACGGAAGTGTGCGGCGGCATCCACGTTCTGCGCACGGGGGAAATCGGTTTGATCAAAATCGTCGCCGAATCCTCCATCGGGGCGGGCGTCCGGCGCATGGAGGCCGTGGCGGGCATCAAAGCCCTGGAATATTTACAGCAAATGGAAAGCACCGTGGCGGAGGCCGCGGAGAAGCTGAAGGCCTCGCCGTCGGAACTGGTTCAACGGATCGACCGCTCTCTTCAACGGCAACGTCAGCTGGAGCGGGAGATGGAGGAGCTCCGCGTGAAGGCCGCCCAGGGGGGCGGGGGCGCGGCGGCCGTCGAAGCCCGGGAAGTCGGCGGAGCCCGGTGGCTCGTTCAGGCCGCGCCGGGCCTGGACGAAAAATCCCTGCGCTCCCTCTCCGACCGCCTGAAGGAAAAGGCCGACGGGGCCGGGGTGCTGGTGGCCACGGGGAACGAAGAAAAAATTTCATTCGTCGTGGCTCTGCCCGCGACCTTGACCCAGGCCGGCTGGCACGCGGGGAAAATCGCCCAGGCGGTGGCCGCCAAGATCGGCGGCAAAGGCGGCGGCCGCCCCGATTTCGCCCAGGGCGGCGGCAAAGCGTCCTTGGCCCTGGACCAGCTTTTCGGCGACCTCCCCGAATTGCTTCGCAAGTAGTAAAATCGCTTTCCCCGGTTTTTCATGGGGTTATTTTTTTGTCTCCCCGGCGAAAGCCGGGGTCCAGGGTTTAACGCATCCTCCAAAATCGGCTCCAGATCCTGGAATACGGCCTCCGCCGGAATGACCTAAAATAAAAATTCGTTCCCGAATTAAGCGGATCGAAAAGACGAGCTTTTTAATTTTGTGCCCGTAGCTCAATTGGATAGAGCGTTGGCCTCCGGAGCCAAAGGCTGAGGGTTCAACTCCCCCCGGGCACGCTTTTTTTGATGAATGGTTCGGATGTTGATTTAATTCCTTTGAAAAACAACCCGTGTTTTGAGGTCTTTGGTTGATGAACGTCTTTTTCGTTCTCTTTCTCCTCTTCCTGCCCTGGCTCGGTTGCGCCCAGGGCAAGATGCCCCGTCTCCCCGATCTATTGTCCCCCGCCGCCGAATCCGACGGCCCTACCCTAAAAACGACCCAGGACGCCTATTTCCACGACGCCTTTGTGGAATGGTCCCTCAGCGTTCCCACCGGTTCCAATCTCTTCGACAAGCTGTCCGCGTCCACCTCGCCGTGGGTCACCTGGGTGGAAAAAGACGGGACGCCGGTCACGACCATCGGCATGTTGCGGGAGGCCCCGCTTGTATTCAGCACGGCCACCCGTTCTTGGTCGGCCCGTTGGCCGGTTCCCTGGAACGCCCCGGACGGTTCTTACAGCGTTCGTTTGGACACCCGGGCCTGGCCCGCCGGGGAAAAAACGCCCGCCTCCCCCGCGTTTAAAATTCAATCCCGGGAATTCAAACCCGTGCCCAAGGGTTTCGGCGTCTTGACCCTCGAGGGCCACGCGTCGTTCCACGTGTTTCGGGCGCCCGATGGGCAAAAGCGCGCCTCCGCCATGGCCGAATGGGCCGAATTCATGGGCGCCGACGCCCTGGTCGTTCAGGGGGCGGAGACCAGCGGGTTCACCGTCAAACTCTCCACGTCGTCCCCCTGGCTGACGCGCAACGAGAAAGGCGTCATCGAACTGGGCAAAGCCTGCCGGGAACGGGGCCTTAAGTTGGGGGTCTACCTGCTGTCCTTTATGGTGGGGGGCCCGCCGCAGTTTTCACCCGATTACCAATACGGCTGGTACTACGAAAACGGCCGTCCCGTCTACGGATTGGATCGCCCGACCCGCCGGGGCATTTCGATTTTGGACCCGCGCCGCCCCCACGACATCGTCAAGATGTTGAACCGCTGGGCGGACGTTCCCGGGGTTGATTTCGTCGGTTTGGACTACATCCGCCCCGTTTTCGGCGGCAACGAATTGGTGGAGGATTTCGTCCGGGAAATGCCCGGCGTGACGCCTCCGGCCCGGTACGCGAAGATGACGAAAGTGGAGCGGATGAAGTGGATCGCGCCTGGCCGCTACGTCGCCCCCTTGCTCAAGACCAAAGACCCGGCCCGCTGGAAACTGGCGGATCAATGGTTTTGGTACCGAGCCCACTGTTCCGCCCGGGTGCTGCGGCAGATCGCCCAGGAATACGGCGGCAAAACGCCGCTCTGGGGCTTCACCCTCTCCTGGCAAAAGGGCTGGGAACACGCCCAGGACCCCGTCATGTTCCGCGACGCCGGGTTGGACATCGACGCCATCATGCTCTACGAAGCGACCGGGGAGCAATTCCGTAATCTCGTCGGACACTGGGGGAATTACGCCCTTCGCGATCAGTTGAATCTCGTGGTGGGCGATACCTACGATTGGCGATTGCATCAAAAAACCACGAACCCCGCGGGCCCGGAGGATTTTTACAACCGGATGATCCTGGCCGTGACGGGGTTTCATAAAGACAAGCCCGTGCGGGGAATCTTCACCCACGATTTGAACCGGGCTTTGAGCGGGCCCCGGCAGCTCGGCCCCTATTCGTCCAAGGAATGGTTCCTGGCCGGCGGGGCCGCCATGACCCGGGTGCGGGAATTGAACAAGGCGTTGCCCTACGATTTGACGTTGACCGCCCCCGACGAAGCCCGCGCGGGCGGGACGCTTTCGGCGGTGATCGCCTTCGGCGAACGTCCATCGACCGCCCCGGTCCGGGTGGAGCTGTTGTCGGGTCCGGACCTGGAAGTCTCGCCCGGGGTCGTGGACCTTTCGCCCCAGAAATCGTCGGCGGCCCTGGTCCTTCGCTGGCGTCCCAACGATCATTCCGCGGCCCGGGGACGACGCACGTTCCTGGCGGCCCGGGCGGTTCGCCCGGCGTTTAAGTTCGAACGCGCCCAAATCCATATGAAGTACATTCAAGGCGCTTCGAATTCCGGTCCCGCCGGTCCCCCGGAGCCGAATCCCGTGCCCGGGGTCCCGCCCGTTTCATCGGTCGAGAAAAAGTGAGAACCGGGTTCTGCGCCGCGGCCTTGATTTTGTCGGTCTCCGTTGGAGCCCGGTCGGCCGCCGATCCCGACTTCCCTCAAAAGCGGGAGGCGCCGACCGTCCTTCCCGGAGACGCTTTTGACCTCGCCGCGGCCGAGGCCATCGGCGTGAGCACGACCACGATCGGCCGCTGGCGGGCAAAAGGTTTTGGAAAAACCGAAGTGCTGATCCTTGGCGAGATGGTTCGCCGGTCCACGTGGACCTTCGACGCTTTGGGCGCGGCCCGGGACGGGGGCGCGACGCTTGAAACCTTGTCCCGCCAATGCGGCGCGGATTACCTGGCGGCTTTCCGCGCGGCCCGGGAAAGTCGGCGCCGGATCGAGGACGCCCTCCTCCTCCCGGGGGCCGGTCCCCGATGAGCGCGGGGGGGGCTTGAGTTCCACCACCGCTTCCCGCTTCTTTCGTCCCGTCGTCGCCCTTCCCCTGTCGTTCCTCTTTCTCCAAATCCAGTCCCCTCTTTTTTTGAAATACCTCTTTGCCCATCCCGGGTCTTTGTCCGGGGCCGCCGTCCTGGAACCCCTTCGGTTTGCGGGAGTGGGAATCCTCACCGGTCTTTTTTTATTGGGAGCCGTGGCTTTGGGCAAGTCGGTGTTGACTCGGTTCTGGCGTTCCGGCTCCAGGATCGAGCGCGTGGCCGCTTCGTTGGTTCTGGGGGAGGGGATCGTCGCCTTCTTCCTGATGGCCCTGGGGTGGGGCGGTGGGTTTTCCCGGCCGCTGTTGATCGGCGTTTTTGTCCTGATTTCCGCCGGGGGGCTTTGGCGGTTTCGGAAAAAGGCCCACGGCTTTTCCGCCCTGTGGTCCGCCGCGGCCCGGCCGCTTCGACCCGTCGAGTTTTTCTTCCTCTTCCTCCTTCTCCTCGGATTTTGGCGGGCGTTGATCGCCACCGCCGCGCCGCCCACGGACTGGGATTCGTTGGCATACCACTTGGCTTTTCCGAAGATCTTTCTGACCGAAGGGCGTTTGCTTCGCCTGCCCTGGTCCATCAACTCGCATTACCCGTTGAACGCCGAAATGCTTTACACCCTCGGCCTGGCGGTTCAAGGCGATGTCTTTTGTCATTGGCTCAATTTCGCCCACGGTATCGCCCTGGCCGCGGTCGTGGCCGCCCTGGGGGCGCGTTATTTTTCCCGGCGGGCGGGAGGGGCCGCCGCGGCGGTGTTGGTTCTTCAGCCCGTGTTTCAACGGGTGATCGGAAACGCTTCCACCGACTTGGCCGCGGCGCTCCCTCTGGTTCTTGCGGCGGCCCGGGCCGCGGAGGCCGGCCCTTCCGTCGCGGACGCCCGCCGAAACTGGGGGATGGCGGGCGTCCTGACCGGTCTCGCGGCTTCGGTTAAATTGACCGGTTTGTGGATGGTCCCGGCGCTCCTGGGACTTCTTTCGGCCCGGGCACTTTTGGGCGGTCCCCATCGTCCGGGCGCGGCCCGCCGCTTGGCGGGAGAAGCGGGGGCGTTCCTGCTGGGCGCGGCCGGGGCGGGGTTCCCCTGGTATCTTCGAAACCTTTGGACGACCGGCAACCCTCTCTGGCCCTACGCCGCGTCGATCCTGGGCGGCGGCCCGGCCGCCGCGGCCGCCTGGGCCCGCATCGCCGCCTCGGTCACGGAGCGCGTGCCGTTCACCCTGGGCACGCTGGTGTCGTTGCCCTGGAAATTCTGGTCCGCCGCCGACCTCTTTAAATACCAGCCGTATTTCTTGACGACGCCTTTCTTTTTCCTGTTTTTCCTTCGGTTGTTGCGTCGTCCCTCCCTGTCCGCCGCGCCCAAAGCGTTCTTGGGAGCCCTGGGGCTCTTCGCCCTGGTCTGGCTGGCCGTCTATCCGGCCTGGCGCTACGCCCTTCCCGTGGCCGCCGGCCTGGCGGTCTTCACCGCGGGTTTTTTTGAGGAATCGATCGATCGGTCTCGGGCCCGGTGGGCTTGGGTTCCCGTGGCCGTTTTCCCGTTGATCCCTTTGAAAAGTCTTTCGGTGAACGCGGAGTCTTTCCCTTTTTGGGGCCTGCGCTCCCTGGCCGCGCCGGACCTTTCCTCCCGGGACCGCTATTGCGAGCTGACCCTGGGCGATCCCTTCGCCTTGGCGCGGGAGGCCAACGCCCAACTCCCGTCGGGAGCGCGCGTCTTAATGTACAAAGACGTTCGAGGCTATTTCCTGGACCGTTCCTACGCCTGGGGCGACCCGTTGAACCCGGGGGTGTTGGACTTCCGCGTCTTGAATTCCCCGGAGGCTTTGGGCCGGGAGCTGAAAAGGTTGGGTTTCACCCACATTGTGTACAATCCGTTCATCGAGCCCACCCGGGGCGATCGCTCCTATTACGACCGCGCCGATCGGCTGATGGCCGATTTCTTGATCCATCGCGGCCGGGCGCTTTCGATTCGCGGGGGGGGCGGGCTCTTCGCGATTTCCGGCGATCCGTTGTCGCCCGCCGAAGGGGATTCGGCGGGCCGCCGGATTTAACCGGGGTCCGGGTTTTTGGGAGGTCGCATGAATTGGCGTTCCTGGCGTGTTCGGGGTTGGTTGGTGGTGGGGCTTTACGCCGTTTGTTTGGCGTTGGCGTTGGCGCGCTCGGGCCAAAAGCCGTCGCGTTCGTCGACGGCGGTCCGGGCCGGCAAGTCCGCGGCCACGCCCGCCTTCGCGGCGGACGGCGCCATCGCCGTGGTCGACCTCCGGGGCCCCATCGCCCTGGGCATGGGCGGCGGCCTGCGGGACGGAACGGCCGACGGCGTTCTTCGCCGCCTTCGGGAATTGCGGGACCAATCGGAGGTCAAGGCCGTCGTTTTGCGAATCAACACGCCCGGCGGCTCCGTGGCCGCCGTTCAGGAAATCCACGGGGCCGTGCTGGCCCTGAAAGGGGAAGGTAAAAAAGTGGTGGCGTCCCTGGGCGACATTGCCGCCTCCGGCGGCTATTACGTCGCGGCGGCCGCCGACCGGGTGGTGGCCAACCCCGGATCCCTCGTGGGATCCATCGGGGTGGTCTTTCACCTGATGAATTTTGAAGAGCTCACCAAAAAAATCGGCGTGCAGGCCACGGTCATTAAATCGGGGGCGATGAAAGACATGGGGTCGCCCTACCGCCCTTTAAATCCCGAGGAACGGCGCGTGTTTGAGGGGCTGGTCGCCAGCGCCTACGGGCAATTTTTGGACGCCGTGGCCCGGGGCCGCAAAATGCCCCTGGACAAGCTGCGCCCCCTGGCCGACGGGCGGGTGTTCACCGGGGAGCAGGCCCGGGCGGCGGGCTTGGTGGACGTTCTGGGAAGTTACGACGACGCGGTCAAAGAAGCCGCGGCCCTGGCGGGAATCAAATCGGCCCACCCCAAAATCATCGGCCCCTCCCGGTCCTGGGACCGGTGGTTGGACGCCTTCGGGAGCGTGTTCGAAGGGCCTCTGGGCGAGTGGCGGCGGCTCCTGGGCGTGCGCGGGTCTCTCCTTTATGTCTGGGAGTAACGACACGACGGGGCGGTCCGCCGGCGATGCACTGGATTTGCTGGGTCGAATGACGGCCGATCCGGCGGGCGCCTTCGAAGAGGTGGCCGCCCACCCCCGCGTCGGGTCGGGTCTGATCGTGATGGCCCTGGCCGTGGCCGGTCGGGCCCTGGCCGATCCCCTTCCCTGGGACGACGGCCCCGTGGTCCTTCTGCGACGGTTCGGGTCCACGGTGGCCGGAAGTTTGGTCCTGTGGTTCCTCCTGGCTTCTCTCGGACACGGGTTGTCGCGCCTGGCGGGAAAAAAAGGCCGGTTTGATTCCTTCCTCGCCGTGGCCGGCTGGGCGGGGTTGGCGCTTTGGGGCGAACTGCCCTTTCGACTCCTGGCGGCCGCCGCGCCGGACGTCGCGCTGTTGGCGTCGCCGCCCCGATTGCTTTTTCGTTGCGCGGCCTACGCGCTCTGGTGGTGGGGGCTTCAGCGCGTTTACGGTTGGTCCCGGGTGGGCGCTTTGATGTTGATGCTTCTTCCGGCCCTGGCCGTGGGCACGCTGGTCTTCGCCCTCGGCCTCGCCGCGGCGTTGTTTTTCACCGGGTCCGCCGCTTTTTTTCACTCCTTGGTGCATTGACTTTTCCCGTTGCGCGCGGGGAGAACTTCCATTACCCTTAGGGGGTCATTCGTTCAGGAGGAAGACCTATGATCGTGGCGTTCGTGGCGTTGGCGGGGTTGGTGTTGGTGATGGTGTTTTGCGTCGGCATTTACAACGGGTTGGTCCGCCTGAAAAACAACGTCGGCAAGGCGTGGTCCAACATCGACATCGTGCTCAAGCAGCGCCACGACGAACTGCCCAAGCTCATTGAAACCTGCAAGCAATACATGAAATTCGAGCAGGACACCCTGGAAAAAGTCATGAAAGCCCGCGCCGCCGTGTTTTCCGCCCGGGAGGCGGGCAACGTGGCCGCTCTCGGCCAGGCCGAGGGGCAATTGCGGGGGGGGTTGGGCGGACTGTTCGCCGTGGCCGAGAACTATCCCGACCTGAAAACGAACCAAACCTTTATGGGCCTTCAGTCCCGGGTCTCCTCCCTGGAAAACACGATCTCCGACCGTCGCGAACTCTACAACGAAAGCGTCAACTTGAACAACACGCGGCTCGAGCAATTTCCGGACTCCCTCGTGGCCCGGTTCGGGTCCTTCAAGGCGTTTGAATTCCTGAAATTCGACGCCGCCGAAACCCAAGACGTCAACGTTAAAAATCTCTTCTCGGCATGAAAAAACTCGCCGCCGCGGCCGCGGCGGTATTCCCGATTTGGGGGTATTTGCTCCTCAAGGCGGAGCTGTCGGGCGGGGCCGCCTGTTGGGGCTGGGGGACGTTCCTGGCCGCCCTGGGCGTTTTTTCCTTCCTGTGGTTTTTGGAAAGTTTCCGCCGGTACCGCTTGTTGGAAGACACGCCGACCGCCAAAATCGCCTCGGCCCCCCAGGGATACGTCGAAATCGACGGCCTGGCCGAAAACCTCCCCGGCAAGTCCTTGAAATCCCCCTTGTCCCTTCAGCCCTGCGTGTGGTTCCGTTATTCGGTTGAAGAAAAACGGGGAAGCGGCAAAAATCAGCGGTGGGTGACCATCGATTCCGGCGAAAGCGCCACCAGTTTCCTGGTCAAAGACGGCACCGGGGAGGCCTTGGTGCTTCCCGCCGGGGCCGACATCACCCCGGCGGTCAATCGGTCCTGGTCCGGGAACACACCGAACCCGGCTTCGGAGTTCGTGCCGACGGGGTCGACGTTTTTTTCCGGGTTCGGCCATTACCGGTACCACGAGGAACTGTTGGCCGAAAGCTTTCCGGTCCACGTGGCGGGCTGGTTTGAAACCATTCAACCCTCCCGGGACACGGAAAAAGAATTGAACGAAAAACTTCGGTCCCTCAAAGCCGATCCCGCGAAATTGCGGGCCCTGGCCGACCGCGACGGGGACGGGCAAATCAGCATCGAGGAATGGGACTTCCTGCGGGCCAAACTGCGGGGCGAACTGCTCGAGGCCAACGCCCGCCGTCCCGTGGAGCCCGCCGTGCACACCATGATGTTGCCCTTTGACGGTTCCTTGCCGTTCATCGTTTCCGGCAAAGGCGAGGACGGCGCGGTTTCGCTTTACCGGTGGTGGAGCGTGGCGGGGGCCTTGGGATTTTTGACGGCCGGGGCGGGATGCGTTTTTCTTCTGAAAAAGGTGGTACCGTGAGGCCCGGGAGGATTATCGTACAATGGCGTCCATGAACCGCGACACCGAATCCCCGGTCGACGTGTACGCCGCCCAACGGGAAGAGTTGATGTCGACCTTGATCGGATTTTCCCGCCGGAACGAACCCCTGCGCGTGCACGAAAAAATCCGCCTGACGCCCGACGACCTCGTTCGGGTGCTGCAGAAAATACGCCACGGCTACGGATTTTCCCGGACGGAACGCAGCGCTTTGACGGACGCCGGATTCGACCTGGACCGTTTGTTCCCCGATCGATGACCGCCGTGTCCCCGGCCAAGACTTCGGTCGCCGAAATCGAAGAGACGCTGGCCCGGCGTTTGGGCCGCCGCCACTGCGTGTTGACCAACCGGGGCACCACCGCCCTGGCCGCGGCGTTCCACGCCCTGGACCGGGCCCCGGGAACGCGGGCGCTCTTTCCGGCGGCCATGTGCTCGATCCCCGTTTTCGCCGCCGGATACGCCGGTTGGGCGCCGGCCTTCGCCGATGTCAATTTGTCCGACGCCAATTTTGATTTGTCCGACGTGGAGCGGGCCTTGGTCGAATCCAAAGGCCGGGTCGGCGCCGTGGTCCCGATTCACATGTTCGGAAAAATGGACGACGTCCACGCGCTGCGCGACCTGTGCCGCGCCCACGGGGCGGACCTGGTGGAGGACGCGGCCCTGTCGCTCGGGGCGCGACGGGGCGAAACCCCCGCGGGGGGATTCGGGCGCCTCGCGACCTTGAGTTTCGTTCGGAAAATGCTGCCCCTGGAGATGGGCGGCGCGGTGGTGACCGACGAGCCGGTCTTGGCCGCCCGGGCGCGGGCCTTCGTGGCCGCCCTCCCCCCGGAAAACAAAAAACGCCGGGGGGAAGTGAGCGCGGCCATGAAAGCCTTTCACGCCCTCACGGCTTTCGTGGCGGCCGGCGGCTGGACCCGCCGGGACTTGCTCGCCCCTTTCGCCGAAGAATTCCGCCGGCTCCTCCTGGCGTCGGTGCCCGAGGGCGATTGGACCGATTCCATCGTTTTGGACGAGTTGGATAAATTGGACGACGGGGTGCGGGCCCGCCGGACCCGGGCCGAAGTGTATGAGACGTCGTTAAATCATCCGGCCCTGGTCTTGATGGACCGGAGCGGGTCCAGCCTGTTCGCTTTTCCGGTGCGGCTGCCGGGCTTCGCCGCCGAAGGGTTTTTGAAGTTCGCCGAAGAACACGGGTGGTCCTTTCGCCGCGTGGCCTATCCCGACATTTCGCCTGTTTTCGGGTCGGAACGGGCGTGCCCCAACGCCGCGCTCATCGAAAAAGAAACCATCGGTTTGCCGGTGGACGACCACCAGCCGGTGTCGGCGTTTTGGGATTACGCCGCGGATTTTCGGGACGCCGTCGATCAATACGTTCGATCGTCGCCGACCGAAGGGGATTGGCGGGGCCAACTTGAAGCGCGCATGGGGTGAGCCATGAAAAAAATATTTTTGATGTTGACGGTGTTGGCGGTGGTTCTCGGGGCGTGCAAAAAGAAAGGCGCCCCGGGTGGCCCCGGGGCGGGCGCCGCGGGAAGCGGCGCGTCGACCGGCGGCGGAAAAGGCGGCCCGGGAATCGGCGGCGGGGAAGGCGACGGCGGTACGGGCAAAGGCGGGGGCCCCGGCGGCTCGGCGTCCGCCGGCGGCGGCACGGGAACGGGCGGCGGGTCGTCGGAAGCGGGGGAAAGCGGGAAATCCGGCGCCGGCAAACCCGACGCGGGGAAGGCAGCGGGAAACCCGGGGGCGGAATCGTCCGCGGCCTCGTCCAAGGACCCGGCGGCCACCACGCCGTCGAAAGAAGCGGCCGCGGCCAAAACCGATAAGCAGAAGGAACAGGACAAGAAATTGGCGGAACAGCAGCGGCAGATCCAGGAGCAGATGAACCGGAGCCTCCAGGATTCCATCCGCCAAAATCAAATGATTCTGCAACAGCTTCAAAACGAGCGGGCGAACCAACAGGCCATTCAAAACATGATTCAGACGCAACGCCAAACGCAGCAGGCCATCGACGCGGCCCGCCAAGCGAGCCAGGCGTCCCAACAAAATCGCTGACAAGGGGAACATCATGAATGAAAACGTGAGCATTGCCGACAGCCAACGTCTGGTCAAACTGGTGGGGTATTTCGCGACGCCTTTTGCGCTGATCGTCGGGGGGTTGGGGATCGTCGTTTCGGGCGCGGGCGACACCGTCCGCGCGTTGTGCCTGGGGCTGCTCGGGTTCAGCGGATTTCTGAATCTGGTTTTCCCGAAATTTCTGGAAAGCCAGAGCGCGGATAAAAAAGGCCCCAACGTCCGGGTCCGGATGTCCTTGAACGTGCTGGTCAACGCCCTGTTGGTCTATCTCTTGGGTGTGGATTTCCCGTCCATCTGGCTCATCCTCGCCTTGTCGCCCTTCGCCACGGCCATTTACGGATCCCGGCGCAAAACGGGCGTGGCCGCCGCCACCTCGGTGGCGATTCTCCTCACCGTCCACGTTCTGCGGGGGGACCACCGGTTCGTCCTCTGGGCCGAAACGCTCGCCCGGGTGGGGTTCATCGTCCTCATCAGTCTCATGATCAACGGCGTGGCCAACCTGGTGGCCCGGCCCGAAAAAATCCTCTGAACGTCGTCGCCCGTTATTACCGCTGGCTTCACGGCCGTTGGCCGGCGGGGCGGGTGGAGCCGTTGCCGTCGACGGACGCCCAGGGGGAGACCGCTCTTTCCGGGGTGTACGTCGTGGGCGATTTGAAGGGCGTTCCCCTCCTGAAATTCGCGGCGGATTCCGGCGCCCGGGCGGTTCAGCGAATCGCGGCGGAGCGTCGGGGGGCTCCCCCGCGGACGCCGGAGGAGGGCCTCGACCTTTTGATCCTCGGGGTCGGCGTGGCCGGCGCCGCCGCGGCCCTCGAGGCCCAAAAAGCCGGGCTTCGATTCGCCGTGATCGAAGCCGCCGAACCCTTCTTCACCATCGCCAATTTCCCCAAAGCCAAACCCATCTTCACCTACCCCACGGAAATGACTCCGGCCGGGGACCTTCCACTGACCGCCAACGTGAAGGAGGCGCTCCTGGAGGATCTTCGATCCCGGTGGGCCGCCTCCGGCATCGTCCCCGTGGCGGGCCGGGCGGAGCGTCTTGGACGCGGGGGGGCCGGTTGGGACGTTCTTTTGACCGATGGCCGAATTCTATCGGCGCGGCGGGCGGTCGTCGCCTTGGGTCGCAGCGGGAATTCCCGCCGGTTGGGCGTCCCGGGGGAGGATCGGGACCGGGTGACGAACCGCCTCCACGATCCCCGGGACCACGCGGGCCGCCGAGTCCTGGTGGTGGGCGGGGGCGATTCGGCCCTGGAGGCCGCCGTCGCCCTGGCGGAAGGCGGGGCGCGCGTTCTCTTAAGTTACCGAAAAAAAGAGTGGTCCCGGCCAAAGTCCGACAACCTCGACCGACTGAACGACTTTTTGGAAAAGAATCCGCCGCGCGGAGAAGACGATCCGTCCCGTGGAACCCTGCGCCTGGCCCTGGGCACCCGCGTGGTGGACATCGGCGAAGCGGACGTGACGCTCGAAAGCGACGGCGGCCTTCGGGAAAAAGTGCCCAACGACGCGGTGTTCGTCCTCATCGGGCGGGAAGCGCCGGTGGAATTTTTCCGGCGATCCGGTCTTCCGCTGATCGGGGATCATCGCGCCGCCGGGTGGGCGGCCGCGGCGCTGTTCATGGTTTTCCTGGCGGGTCTCTACGACTGGAAGGCCGGGGGATTTTTGGAGTTTCTCTGGGCCCGTTGGACCTATCCGGGCGGCGTGCCGGAGGCCTTGTCGCGGGCCGGGGGCGCTGTCGCGGCCTGGGTCGCGGATCGGCGAACCCTTTTCGGAACGGTGGCCGTTTCCATGAAAAGCCGGTCGTTCTATTACACGCTGGTCTACACGGCCCTGGTGGGTTTTTTCGGTTGGCGGCGGGTTCGTCGCCGTCCCTCGCCGTATGTTCAACGCCAAACCCTCACGCTCTTCCTCGTTCAATTGATCCCGCTTTTTCTTCTCCCGGAAATCATTCTTCCGTGGCTGGGCTACAACGGGTTTTTCACCGGCGGCTGGCGGGAAGCCCTGGGGGACCGGCTGTTCGAGAAATACATCTCCTCCGCCGACTACGCCGCGGGGCTCTGGCCCGCCTGGGGCCACCCCCGGGCCTATTGGCGGGCCTACGGTTTCATCCTCGCCTTCCCGCTCAACGTCTACAACGTGTTCACCGAGCACCCCAACGCGGTGTGGCTCGGGATTTGCTTCCTTCAGACCTTCGTGCTGATCCCCTGGGCGATTTATTATTTCGGGAAGGGAGGGTACTGCGGCTGGGTGTGCTCCTGCGGCGGGCTGGCCGAGACCCTGGGCGACGCCCAGCGGACGAAAATGCCACACGGGCCGGCCGCCAACAAGTGGAACATGGTCGGCCAGGTGTTTTTGGCGGGGGCGGGCGCGTTGTTGGTCCTGCGTGTTTTTGGCTGGGTTTGGCCCGGCGGGGCCCTGGAACATATCTTCGGTTTGTTCTTCGAGGGGAAAAACGCCGCCCACCGGCTGGTGAACCCCTTCAGTTACAAGTGGACGGTGGACATTCTGGCGGGGGGGGTGATCGGGGTGGGGCTTTACTTCAAATATTCCGGCCGGGTCTGGTGCCGTTTCGCCTGTCCCCTGGCGGCCCTCATGCACGTGTACGCCCGGTTCGGGCGATTCCGCATCCTGGCCGATAAAAAGAAGTGCATTTCCTGCAACGTGTGCACCTCGGTGTGCCACCAAGGCATCGACGTCATGAACTTCGCCAACAAAGGCCTGCCCATGGCCGACCCGGAATGCGTCCGGTGCTCGGCCTGCGTGGCCGACTGCCCCACCGGCGTGTTGTCCTTCGGCCGATTGGACGCCGACGGCCGGCCCGCGGCCATCGATCGATGGTCGGCCCGGGCGAAGCCCGACTAACGCGGTTTCTCGTCGTTCACCGACCAGTCGTAACGAAACGCGGCCCCGTCAAACCCCCCCTTCAGCTTGGAACGAATCGCCGCCGCGTCGGGGCGGGGAACCTTCTCCAACAAACCGGACAAATACGCCGCCGCCCCGCCCAGGGGCTCAAAATCCTCCCCGTACCAATTCAATAGGCTCGACACGATCAGACGCCCGTTCTCAATCCGCAGATGCCGGGGGGCGTTCGCAAAATCGGCGGCGTTTTCCGTCGATGTTTTTTCCAGATTCTCCTCGGTGTAGGCGAAAGACCTTAGGCGGGGACAATCCCGCGCCCCGCACACGAGGGCAAAATGAATCCGGGGATCGAAAACGGCGGGGCCCAGGGCGGGGAGCGGCTTTTTCCCTTGGCGGGACTTTCCGCGAAGAATTCGGTGCTCAATGTCGTTCAAGGAAAGCCGTTCCCCGGCCGCGTCAAAGGGAACGTCGAAAAGGGCGAAATCTTCGCTGATGGATCGGAGCGTCGGCCGCCCCGCCACGACGGCCAATACCCGCGCGTTGTAGGTGTTGATCCAAAACGCCGCGCGCCGTCCGTCGCTCCACCCGGCGACGGAGGCCGTGGCGGCCCAGGCCAAATAGCCGTCCAGGCCCAATCGGTCGGCCCCGCGCAGTCCCGCGTAATCCACCCGGCCGTCGGCCCGGACCCGGGCCCGCAAAACGCGGTCGAGGTCGTCGACGGGCGATGCCGCCCGGGCGGCGGCGGCCGTCCCGGTCGCGAGAAAGAAAAAAGCCATGGCGGTTCGTGCGTTCATGGGGAGTCCTCCGGAATAGGGGACGATGCCTTTTCGGCGAGCCTCCCGCAAGCGGGTCGCGCCCCCGGTCCTTGACGACGGGTCCCCAAATGGGGCAAAATAACCACGAGATCGACGGAAAAATGGACCCCTCTTCGCCCCACGCCCAGCTCCACCTGTTCGCTCAGCCCGAGCGGAACAAGATCACCCACATCATCAAGCGCGACGGCCGATTGGTGGCCTTTAACAAGCTGAAAATCGTCAACGCCATTTACCGCGCCGCCGTGGCCGTCGGCGGGCGGGACCGGGACCGCTCCGAGGCCCTGGCCGACCAAGCGATGAAAGCCCTGGGCGCGGCGTATCCCGCCGGCTCCACCCCCTCCGTCGAGGAAATCCAGGACGTGGTGGAAAAAGTGCTCATTGAAAACGGCCACGCCAAAACGGCCAAAGCGTTCATCCTCTACCGCCTGGAGCGGGCCCGCACGCGGGAGAAGAAGCCCGAAGTCACCGCGGTCGAAGACTACATCCCCTACAAAGTCCTCTGGCGGGTGTTGTCCTGGAACGTGGACCACGGGTGCCACACGGTGGAGGGCTTGAACGCCCAAATGGCCGGGGGTTGGAAAAAGCTTATCAAGGACGCCGAACGGGCCTACCACGATGAGATCCACCACGTGGCCGACATCGTGTTGAAGCGCCTGCCCGACGTCCGGTTGGTCATCGTGGCCGGGCCCTCCAGTTCGGGCAAAACGACGACCACGATGAAAATCAGCGAGCGCCTCAAATCCAAGGGCCACCCTTTTCTCCTGCTCAATTTGGACAATTATTTTCGGGAATTGTCCGAACAACCCAAGGACGAATACGGCGACTACGACTTTGAAATGCCGGTGGCCCTGGACTTGCCCTTGATCAACGAGCATCTGAGCCAGTTGATGGAAGGGCGGGCGATCCGCATGCCCGTTTACAATTTCAAAACCGGCCGACGGGAAAAGGAAACCAGGGAGTTCCGCCTTCGGGAGAACGAAATCCTCCTGATTGACAGCTTGCACGGCCTTTACGAAGGCATGACGGGGGGCGTGGCCCCCGAAACCAAGTTCAAGTTTTACATCGAAGCCCTGACCCAGATCAAAGACGCCGACGGCGAGTTCGTCCGCTGGGCCGATCTGCGTCTCATGCGGCGGATGGTCCGGGACAGCTGGCACCGCAGCTACGACCCGGCCATGACGGTGGGCCATTGGCATTACGTGCGCCGAAGCGAACTGCGCTACATCGTTCCCTACATCCAGCAGGTGGATTACATTTTCAACGGCGCCCTGCCCTACGAACTGCCGTACCACCGGGCGCGCCTGGCGGACCACATGCCCGCCATCGTTGATAAATTTAAAGGGGACCCCAAAAAAGCCGACGCCCTCCTGCGGGCCGAACGGCTCCAGCGACTGATGGCGGCGTTGAAGTCCCCGGCGTCGACCGACGACGTCCCCGACGACTCCCTGTTGCGGGAATTTATCGGCGGCAGCCGGTATGTTTATTAGTGAAATGGTAAAATGAACTTATGAGTCCGACGTCGATCGGAGCCCGGGCCGCCGCGGACCGGCCCGAAACCACCGATCACGGGCGCCGGGGCCTGGGGTGGAAAACGATTTTGTTTAATTGCGATTGCCATTCGTTTCAAGAGGTGGCGTTGCAGTTGACGAAGGCCATCCGTTGCGATTTCACGCGCGGGTTGGCCTTGGCCAACGTGGTGCACCACACCGGCAGTGCGACGGTTTATTCCGGACCGCGGGAACGGTGCGAGGCGGTGGCGGCCGTTCTGGAAGACATTCGATTGCGGGTGCAGGTGGCCCAGTGACATCAAGGATTCCCGGGAGGTACTAATGTTCGGGAGGAAAACCATGGTACGCAAGAAGAAGGCAACGCCGGCGCGTTCGTCCGAACCCGCCGAGGCTCGACCGTCGACCACGGACGAGGCCGCCAAGGCCTACGTCGCCGTCGACTATCCCCAGGAAGGCGAAATCGTCACGAGCGCGTCCTACGCGATCCGGTTGACGACGAGCGCGAGCGCGGGCGTCGAGGTGTCCATCGACGGCAAGGAGTTTCAGCCCGCCCGCGAAAGCGTGGGGCATTGGTGGTTGGACTGGTCGGGTTACGGATCGGGTCCCCACGCCCTCATCGCCCGCATCACCGTGGGAAAGCGCGCTTTGAAATCCAAAGCGCGATCGTTCACGGTTCTCATTTAGCCGGCCGGCTTCGTTCGTGACGAAGCCCCGGCGGTCGCGGCCCGGGCGTCGCCCCGCGCCGTGATCTCCCTCCGAGGGGGGCGCTCCGCCCCCCGTGGGTTGTCGCGCGCCCTGCCCGCCGATTTCTGGGTGGAAGCGGCCCGCTGGATCGCCTTCAACACCGTCACCACCCGCTCGAACCTTCCTTTTCTCCGACGTCTGCAATCCCTTTTTGCCGGCCAGGGGTTTCGGGCGCGGTTCGACCTCCGGCGGGAGGGAGGCGTTTATTTTGGAAATCTCCTTTTGTTTCGGGGGCCGCCCCGGGGGCGCCCCCTTCTGCTCAACACCCACACCGACACCGTTCCTCCGGGGCCGGCCGACCTGTGGACCCGGAGCGGGCGCGATCCCTTCCGATTGGCGCGCCGGTCCGGCGTCCTGACCGGGCTGGGCGTCGCCGACGTCAAGCTCAATTTGCTTTGCCAATGGGAGGCCCTTCGGCGTTTGGGCCCGGTCCCTTTTTCACGCCCCGTGGTGCTGGCCGCCACCTACGGGGAAGAGCGGGGATTGCACGGGGCCCGTCGATTGGTCCGAGCCTGGCGGGGGCCCAAGCCCGTTTTAGCGTTGGTCGGGGAACCGTCCCAGGGGCGGCCCATCCATCGCCATCGCGGTTACCTTGTTTTCGAAGGGCGAATACCGAAAAAACGAATGGCCGCCGGCGGAAAGGCCCGGTCCCGGTGGTTTCGCGGCCGCGCCGCCCACTCGAGCACTCCCCGTTTGGGTCGAAACGCCTTGGCCCTGGCTTTGGACGTCCTCGGCCGATGGACGAAAGCGGGAAAGGCGCCCCGGGTTCTTTCCTGGACGGGGGGAACGGCGGCGAATCAAGTCCCCGCCGAATCGGCAATGCGCTGGGTTTGGGGGGAGGGGGGGATTTCCCGCCGGGTCGTCCATTGGGAATTTATCGCCGGGGCCCTGGACCGGTTTAAAAAGGGGCTCCCCCGGGGGTGTTCTTTTAATTTCGGCGTCCTCCGGGAGGACGCCGCCGCGTCGATTCTCACGTTCGACGTTCGGTTCCCGGCGGGGGTTTCCTCCCGGCGAATTCAACGCGTGGTCCGCCGGTTGTGGGCCGGATCTCCGGCCCCGCGGCTTTTGATCGACGACCCCGCGCTTTCGGCCCGCCCCGGGTCGCCGCCGCTCCGCCGGGTGGACCGGGCCCTTTTCGACGCGGGTATCCCCCGCCGATGGACGGAAAAAAAGACCTGCACCGAGGCCGGTCTCTACAGCGCCTGGGGCGTCCCCGCCGTGGTGTGGGGCCCCGGCCGGTCGACCGGAAACGTCCACCGCCCCAACGAATCCATTTCGGAGCGGGACCTTGCCAAGGCGGTGGATTTTTACGAAGCTCTTTTAAGACGATGGATTCAAAAAAGCGAAGCGAAAACAAAATGACCGCCCCGTCGAATTTTCTTCTTCGAAGCGCGCGGCTCGACGATTTGGACGACGTGGTCCGTTTGGCCCGCCATTTGGACTCGTACAATTTGCCGGCGGACCGGGCCCGCTTGCGGACGCTGTTGAGCGATTCCGCCCGCTCCTTCGGCGGGCGCCCCCCGTCCCATTCCCGGGAAAAATTCCTGTTCCTGCTGGAGGACCGGTCCCTCGGCCGGGTCGTCGGTTCCTCGCTCGTCATCGCCCAGCACGGAACGCCGGGCCTCCCGCACCTTTTCCTTCAATCCTTCGTGGAGCGGCGCCGAAGCCGCACCCTTCGCCGGTCGGTGGAGCACCGTTGCTTGAAAATGGGTTGGACCGACCGGGGGCCCACGGAACTGGGCGGCCTGGTTCTCCTGCCGTCCCACCGGGGCCGCCCGGAAAAATTGGGCCACTGGCTTTCCTACGTGCGACTGTTGTTCATCGCCACCCGACGGCGGCGCTTTCGCCCCCGTTTGCTGGCCGAATACCTTCCGGCCTTCGCCAAAAACGGCGTCAGCCCCTTTTGGGAATACTTCGGGAAAAAGTTCACGGGATTGGATTACCGGACCGCGGACCGGCTGAGCATCGACAACAAGGAATTCATCGTGTCCCTTTTCCCGACGGGCACGCTGTATCAGGACTTTTTTCCGGCGGACGTGGTCCGTTATTTGGGCCAGGTCGGGAATCCTTCCCTGCCGGCGGCCCAACTTCTCCGCAAAGTCGGGTTCGCCTATTGCTCCCAAATCGAACCCTTCGACGGCGGCCCCTATTTCGAAGCCGATACCGATCGCGTCCCGTTGGTTCGCGGCGCGCGGCGGACGGCGTGGGCGGAAAATTCGCCCCCGGGAAAAACCCGCCGCCTGGTGTTGGTGGATCGCGGGGCCGACGTCCGGGCCCTGGTCGCGCCCGCGGCTTTGCGCGGGGGGCGTCTCCTTTTGTCCCCGGACGCTTCGGCGTCTTTGAGTCTTCGCGCCGCTGAGACGCCGTGGTCCGTGGGAATCGATCGATGAAACGGGAGTTCGGCCCAATGAATTTCCGGGGGGCCTACGTTCGGGGCCGCTTTGTTCCGCCGACGGAGGGGGACCGTTTCCCGAGCGAGGATCCCGGAGACGCCGGCCGTCCCGTGGGAGAAGCCCGGGGCTCGACCTTGCTGGTGGCCGACGCCGTGGCCGCGGCGCGTTCGGCGGCGCCGGCTTGGCGGGATTGGCCCCTCGCTAAGCGGACGGCCTTGCTTCGGCGTTATCAAAAGAAACTTGTTTTGCACGGCGACCGCCTGGCCTGGGTCATGTCCCGGGAGACCGGCAAACCCCTCCAGGAATCCAAGGACGAAGTCGCGGCCATGGTCGCGAAAGTGGATCTGACCGTGGACCGGGGCTTGCCCCTCGTGGCCGGCCGCGCCGCCCCCCTGGACGCCGGGTCGCGAAGCGTGCTCCGCCATCGCCCCCGGGGGGTCGTGGGCGTCATCGGCCCCTTCAACGTGCCGGGCCATTTGCCCAACGGACAAATCGTCCCGGCTCTCCTGACCGGGAACACCGTCGTTTTCAAGCCGTCGGAATTCACGCCCTTCGTGGGGCAGGTCCTGGCCGAGATTTTCGATGAGGCGGATCTTCCGCCCGGGGTGTTCAACCTCGTTCAGGGCGGGGGCGATGTGGGCGCGGCCCTGGCCGCCGAACCCGGTGTGAACGCCTTGTTTTTTACCGGGTCCGTCGCCACGGGCGAAAAAGTTCGCGCCTTAAGCGACCGGTGCCCCGATCGTTTGCTCGCGTTGGAATTGGGGGGCAAGAACGCGGCGTTGATTCTCCCCGACGCCCCCTGGGAGGCGGCCCTGGGCCAAGTGGTGCACGGGGCCTTCGCCACGGCGGGCCAACGCTGTTCCTCCACCAGCCGCCTGTTCGTTCACAAAAAAATCGCCCGTCGTTTCATCCGGGATTTCATGGCCCGAACGTCGGCGCTTTCCGTTGGGTATTTCACCGAGTCTCCGGGCCTGGGGCCCTTGATCGACGCCCGCGCCGTCCAGCGCTTTGAGGCCGCTCAGGACCGGGCGGAAAAATTGGGATTCGCCACCTTGAAGCGCGGCGTCCCCGCGCCCCAATCCCGCTCGGGTCACTACGTCGCGCCCTCGGTCCATCTTTGGGAGGGGTTTCCCTCCCGACTGCTCATCGGCTCCCGGGACTATTGGGACGAGGAATTGTTCGCGCCGGATTTGGCCGTCTACGTGTTGGACGACGAAGAGGAAATGATCGCCTTGAACAACGCGAGCCGTTACGGCTTGGTGGCCAGCGTGTTCACCGCCTCGCGCCCGGCTTTTGAGCGGATCCGAACCCGTCTCGACAACGGCGTCGTCCATTGGAACCGGAGCACGGCCATGACCCCGGGCGTCCTGCCGTTCGGCGGCACCAAGGCCAGCGGCAACGGCTGGCCCGCGGGTCTCTTCGTCCCTTTCGCCTGCACCGTCCCGGTGGGGTCCGTGGAAACGCCCCCCCGGCGCCGATGACCGGTTTCCGCTCGGCGGTTCTGATGGGCCATCCGGCCCATTTTGAAATTCGGGGCGGGGCGAACCCCCACACGCGGGACGCCTGGGGCCGGCGGAAATCCGTCGACGGGGAGCGCGCCCTCGGGCAATGGACCGCCCTGGCCCGGGCCCTCACCGCGCGGGGGGCCGAGGTCTACGTGGTCCCCGCCGTCGGCGGTTCCCCGGGCATGGTGTTTCCGGCCAACGCCGGATTTCTCACCCGCCGGGGCGAGGCAATCCCTCTCGCGGAAAAAACCTTTTTGTTGAGCCGCGCCCTGCCCACCCGGGAGGCCGAGCGGGCCCTCTTCGGCGATTTCCTGTCGCGTTTGGGGTTCAATGTGGACACGACCTTCTCCCGGCGTTTCGAGGGCGAGGCGGATTTGTTCCAGGCCGGCGACGTCCACCTTTTCACCTCCGGTCCCCTGGAGCGCCAGCGTTTCGTCCCCCGTTGGGGGTGGCCCCCGTACCGCCGGGTCTACGGGTTTCGAAGCGATCGGGAGGCCCTGGACCTTCTAAAACCCCACGCGGGAACCCCGGTGATTCCCCTGACGCTGGTCCGGGAAACCCATTACCACGGGGACACCTGCCTCTGCGCCTTCGGCCCCCGGCGGGAACATTTGATGGCCTATCTGCCCGCCCTGTCGCCGGAAAGCCAGGACCGGTTGCGGGACCATTTCCGGGAGCGATTGATCCCCCTGGGTCCCGAAGACGGCGAAGGTTTCTCGGCCAACAGTTTTCAACTCGACGGGGACCGGCCGGTCCTTTTCATGCCCCACCGGGCCACGGCCGCCCTGCAAGCGGCGGTTCGGGAACGCGGCGTGGACGTGGCGACCGCGGACGTTTCCGAGTTCTTGGAAAAGGGCGGCGGGTCCGTCAAATGCATGGTGGCCGACCTGGGACCCCTGCCCGTCGAGGCCCCGCCCGCCGTCGCGGCCTTCCGTCGGGAGCGCTTGTTCCGCCCCGCCTGACGGGTCCCCAAGAACCGCCCGCGAAAAAAGATAAAATAAGTCTTCTTCTCGCCGTTTAAAGGAGCCTTTTGTGCGCGCGTCCGTCGTCCCTTCCGTTAAAGGAAAATGGGAAGTCCGGGAAGTGCCCCGGCCCGAAATCGGTCCCAACCAGGTCTTGATTCAAATCAAAGCGAGCGGCCTCTGCTACACCGACGTCCACATCACCAACGGCGTCCTGCCGACGAAATTCCCCCGGGTTCTGGGCCACGAACCGGTGGGGGAGATCGTCGCCGTGGGCTCGGCGGTGACCACGCGCCGGGTGGGCGACCGGGTGGGCGTTCCCTGGGTTCAGTCGACCTGCGGTCGTTGCGAATGGTGCCTGCGGGGCAAAGGACTTTTTTGCCCGGAACAAATCGGCACCGGGGTCGAAAGCCCCGGAAGCCACGCCGAGTTCATGCCGGCCTTCGCCCAGGCCACCGTGTTGATCCCCGCGGGCGTTGCCTTCGAGCAGGCCGCCCCCATTTTTTGCGCCGGCTACACGGTCTGGAGCGGGCTTCGGATCGCGGACCCGAAACCCCACGAGAAAATCGCCGTGGTGGGCATCGGGGGGTTGGGCCACCTGGCCGTTCAATACGCCAAAGCCGCCGGTTTTGAAACCCTGGCCGTTACCCATTCCAAGGACAAGGAGAAGCTCATCCAGGATTTGGGCGCGGACGTCGTGGTGTCCGACGGGGAGGGGCTGTCCCGGGCGGGGGGCGCCGACGTGATTTTGGCCACGGGCAATTCCTGGAAGGCCGCCCAAGACGCCATGAAGGGCCTTCGTCCCGACGGCCGCCTGGTTCTTATGGGGCTCTCCGACGAACCCCTGGCCGTCACCGCCGGCGCCATCATGAACCGCCACCGGATCATCGGGTCCCTGCAAAACGACGTGGAATACCTCTACGAGGCGCTGGATTTCGTCGCCCGGGGGAAAGTTAAAGTGGTGACGGAAGTTTTTCCTTTGAAAGACATCGCCCGGGCCTACGAGCGGGTCTCCCGGGGCGAGGTGCGGTTCCGGGCGGTCATCGTCCCTTGACAAGCGACTTTTCTTATCGAAAAATAGAGTCGATTTAATTTGTTGATCGCCCCTTTTCCGGAGGAATCATGAACAAGTTCGAACTCATTCAGCGCGTGGCCAAGGACGCCGGCGTGACCCGCGCCCAGGCGATCAAATCCGTCAAATCCCTGGTCAGCGCCATTCGGGACACCATTCGTTCCGGGGATAAAATTTCCCTGACCGGCCTCGGCACCTTCAAAGTGAAGGCGCGAAAAGCCCGCCCGGGCCGCAATCCCAAAACCGGCGAAACCATCGCCATTCCGGCCGGTCGAAAAATTTCCTTCAAACCCAGCCTCTCCCTCAAGAAACTCGTCAAAGGTTGATCGGCCCGGCGGCATGAATCAAAAAGTCGCGGTGCGCGGCTTGGCCCATTTGTCGGCGTGGATGTTCGCCGGCTGGGGCGCGGCGATGGCGCTCAAGGGCCTGTGGGACTGTTTCGGGGGCGAGCCCGAGGCCAATCATTTCTCCCCGGCGCCGTGGCAGTTCGTCACCCGGGAGCAGTGGTTCCGCTACGCGGGGTTTGAATTGTGTTACGGGTTGGCCTGCCTGGGAATGGCCGCCGCCCTTCGCGTGTACGGCCGCCGCCTGCCGGTGTCCGTCGAACGCCCCCTTCAACGAGAGGAATCCCATGGTTGAGTGCGCCAAAAAACTTCAACAGCTGCCCCCCTACATTTTCACCCGGATCAAAGCCCTGGCCGCCGAGGCCCACGCCCGCCGCCTGGACGTCATCGACCTCGGCATGGGCAACCCGGACTTGCCGACGCCCCCCCACGTGGTGGACCGCCTGGTGGACACGGTCAAAAACCATCCCCGGACCCACCGGTATCCCCAGGCCAAAGGCATGCCAAAATTTCGGCGGTCGGTGGCCCGCTACATGGACCGCCGTTTTGGCGTCAAGCTCGATCCGGAACAGAACGTTTTGGCCCTGGTCGGTTCCAAGGAAGGCATCGCCCATCTTTGCGCCGCTTATCTTGACCCGGGGGATTACGCCTTGGTCCCCGTGCCGAGCTACCCGGTTCATTCCAACGGCGTCATCCTGGCCGGCGGCCGGATTCACTACATGAACCTCAAGCCGGAAAACGGCTATTTGCCCGACTACGGAAAGATCCCGGCGTCGGTGTTGAAGCGCACGAAGATCATGTTCCTCTGCTACCCCAACAACCCCACGGCGGCGGTGGTGGAGGATCCGAACTTTTTCAAAGAGACCGTGCGTTTCGCCAAAAAGCACGACATCCTGGTCGCCTACGACAACCCCTACTGCGAAATCACCTTCGACGGCTACCGCGCGCCGAGCTTCCTGGAAACGCCCGGGGCCCGGGACGTGGCGCTGGAATTCCACAGTTTCTCCAAAACCTACAACATGGCCGGCTGGCGCATCGGTTGGGTGTGCGGCGAGAAAGAACTTTTGGCCCCTTTGGAAAAGTTTAAAGCCTTCGTCGATTACGGCGTTCCGAGCTTCCTCCAGTTGGCCGGGGTCGCCGCCCTGGACGGGCCCCAGGACTGCGTGGCCCAGATGGTGGAAACCTACCGTCGGCGCCGAGACTATTTCGTGGGGGAACTGAACAAAATCGGCTGGCCCGTCCCCCTGCCCAAGGCCACCATGTACGTCTGGGCGCCCCTGCCCGAATCCTGGAAGTCCCGCGGGTCCCTGGCCTTCGCCGAGGAGCTGGTGAAGGAAACGGGCATCGTGGTCACCCCGGGCGTCGGGTTCGGCCCCGAAGCGGAAGGCTACGTCCGCATGTCTCTGGTGACCCACGACGACCGGTTTTACGACGCGGCCCTCCGCATCCGCAAATTTCTTCGACGGGGGGAAAAAGCCGTCCGTCCCGCCCGGGAAGGCAAAGCCCGGCCTTGAGAAAGAGCCTCGTCACCATCGGCCTGGTGGGCCAGGGCGTCGTCGGCTCGGGTCTGCTCAAAGTTTTTGAGGAAAACCTGCCCGTCCTGGAGGCGAAGGTGGGCACGCGACTTCGCGTGGGGTGGGTGGCCAGCCGCCGTCGGCGGACCTTGCCCGTCATCGGGGGCGTCCGTCCCCGGTTCACCAAAGACTGGCGGGACGTCGTGTCGGATCCCGCGGTGGACATCGTGGTGGAGCTCATCGGCGGGTTGGAACCGGCTCGAACCCTGATCCTGGCGTCGCTCAAAGCCGGCAAGCAGGTCGCCACGGCCAACAAAGCCGTGCTCGCCGGCCACTGGCCGGAAATTTTCACCACGGCCCAGTCGGCCCGGGGCCTGGTGTACTTTGAAGCCGCCGTGGGCGGCGGCATTCCCGTCATTCAAGGCTTGAACGAAGGGCTGGCGGCCAACCGGATTTCCCGAATTTTCGGCATCCTGAACGGCACCACCAATTACATTTTAACCCGGATGAACGAGGAAGGGCTCCGGTTTAACGCCGCTCTCAAGGCCGCCCAGGCCGCGGGCTTCGCCGAAGCGGACCCCTCCTTCGACATCGAAGGCGTGGACGCGGCCCAGAAATTGGCCATCCTGGCGTCCTTGGCCACCGGGGGGTGGGTTAAAACCGACGACGTGTCCCGGGAGGGGTTGTCGGGGTTGGAACTGTGGGATTTGAATTTCGCCCGGCGGCGGCTGGGCCTGGTCGGCAAGTTTTTGGCCATGGCGGACATCGACGGCGACAAAGTGCTGGCCCGGGTGCACACGACGCTCATCCCCGAAAACCATCCCTTCGCCACGGTCCGCCACGAATACAACGCCTTCGTCATCCACGGCGACGCCGTGGGGGACGTGATGTTTTACGGCAAGGGCGCCGGCGCCATGCCGACGGCCAGCGCCGTGGTGTCGGACGTCATGTACCTGGCGCGCCAGGTGGCGGGCGGCATGGCCGGCCGCATGCCCTACACCACCTACGACGCGGGGCGGAAATTGAAGATCATGGATTTGGAAGACCACCAAATGCGCCGCTACCTCCGCTTCAGCGCGGCGGACCGTCCGGGCGTGTTGGCCGCCGTCACCCAGATTTTGAGCAAGCACGAAATCTCCATCGCCTCCGTCCATCAAGAGGACGGGCCCGTGGCCCTGGCCGACGTGGTGCGCAAATCCGTTCCCATCGTCATCGTCACCCACGAGGCGCCCGAGGGCGCCGTCCAGGCGGCCTTGAAGGAAACCCGCCGGGTCCGGGGATTGGCGCGACGTCCCGTCCATCTCCGCATCGACCCCCTGCGCTGACATGCCCCGCCAAGGACTCATCGACAAATACCGGGCGCACCTGCCCGTCTCGGCCCAAACCCCGGTCGTCTCCCTGATGGAGGGGGAAACGCCGCTCATTCCCGCGGTCCGGGTCGCCGAGTGGGCGGGCGCGCCGAAGCTCAAAATTTTCCTGAAACACGAGGGGCTGAACCCCACCGGCTCCTTCAAGGACCGGGGCATGACGCTGGCGATTTCCAAGGCGGTGGAAGAAGGTTCCAAAGCCGTCATCACGGCCTCCACGGGGAACACCTCGGCCGCGGCCGCCGCCTATGCCGCCCGGGCGGGCCTGCGCTGCGTCGTGTTGATCCCGGACGGCAACATCGCATTGGGCAAGCTGTCCCAGGCGCTCGTTCACGGGGCGGAAGTCTTCGCCGTGAAGGGAAATTTCGACGACGCCTTGACCCTGGTCCGCCAAGTGGCGGAGACCCTGCCCCTCACCATCGTCAACTCCATCAACCCCTACCGCTTGGAAGGCCAGAAAACCGGGGCCTTCGAGGTCATCGAGCAGTTGGGCGAGGCGCCGGACTTCCATTTCATCCCCGTGGGCAACGCGGGCAACATCACGGCCTATTGGCGCGGCTACCGGGAAAGCCGCGCGGCCGGGCGGAGCGCCAAGCTCCCCCGCATGATGGGCTGGCAGGCGGCGGGTTCGGCCCCCATCGTGTTGGGCGCCCCGGTGAAAGACCCCCAGACCATCGCCACGGCCATTCGGATCGGCAACCCCGCGTCCTGGAAGGGCGCCCTGGCGGCCCGGGAGGAATCCGGGGGTTTCATCGGCGCGGTCACCGACGAGGAAATTTTGGAAGCCTACAAGGCCTTGGCGGGGGAAGGCGTTTACTGCGAGCCGGCGAGCGCGGCGTCCGTCGCGGGCGTCAAAAAATTCGCCCGGGAAAACCCGGAATTCGCCCGCGCCGCGGCCACGGTGGTCTGCGTGCTCACGGGCCACGGGTTGAAAGACCCCGACCGGGCCCTGGCCGTGTCGCCCCGGCCCAAGTCCATTCCGCCCACCTTGGACGCCCTGCGGGCGGAACTGAAGCCGTGATCCGCCGGGTGGAACAAATCGCCCTGGGCCTCGGCGCGGCCTTGATGGTCGGCGGCCTCGCCGCCCGGGCGCTCCGGGGAGAAAACATCGACGTGAACAACGCCGCCCTCTATCTGCCCCTGGGGTTGATCCTTCTGGGTCTGGTGAACGCCGGGCTTCGGTCCAAAGTGTTGGCCTGGGGGATCTTCACCGCGGCGCTGGTTCTGGGCATGATCGTGTTCGGGGCCTGGGCGGTGACCTTCCGTTCCGTCGTCGGCTCCCAAACGCTCAATTTTACGGCGGCGACCGTTCTCTACGCCGCCCTCACCACGGCGGCGGCCTGCCAGCTGCGCGTGCGCGACAATCAACGTTCGGGGGCTTAACATGAAATCGAGATGGTGGATTTTGGGATTGGCCTTGCCGTGGGTGGCCGCTTGCCAGCGCGGGCCCCGGGAAATCAAAATCGCTTTGGCGTTGCCCTTGACCGGCGACATCGCCTCCGTGGGCCAGGGCATTCAGCGCTCGGCCACCCTCGCCCTGGAGGAAGCCACGACCGCGGGACGGTTTAAATCGCCCGTCGTTTTGATTCCCTTCGATGATCGGTCGGACCCCAAGGAAGCCGTGAACGTGGCCAACCGCGTCGTCTCGGACCCGGACATGGTGGCGGTCATCGGCCATTTCAATTCGGGCTGTTCCATCCCGGCCTCCCGGGTGTACGCCCAGGCGGGGCTTCCCATGGTGAGCCCGGGCTCCTCCAACCCGGAACTGACGCGCCAACAGCTCTCGCCCAACTGGCCCTGGCCGAAAAACGTTTTCCGGGCCAACACGACCGACGACGCCCAAGGGACCTTCGCGGCGGAATTCCTGAACAAGGCGCTCAAGAAAAAGACCGTCGCCGTCGTCCACGACAAAACGTCCTACGGCCAGGGGATCGCCGAGGAATTGCAAAAGCGGTTCACGGCGCTGGGCGGCGAGGTGGTTTCTTTCGACGGGGTGCAGACCGGCGACAAGGATTTCAAAGCCCTGATGACGCGCGTCAAGGCCGAAAATCCCGCGGCCCTGTTTTACGGGGGCACCTACACCGAAGGCGCCCTCGTCCTGCGCCAGGCCCGGGACGCCGGGATCACGGCCCTCTTTTTGACGGGTGAAAACAGTTTCGACCCGGAGTTCGTCCGCATGGCCGGCCCGGCCGCCGAGGGCGCCTACGTCACCTATTTGGGCCGCCCGCCCGAACTGTTGGACACCGCCAAAGCCTTCGTGGAGAAGTACAAACTCCGCTACCCCGGCCAGGAAATCAAAGCCTACGACCACTACGGCTACGAGATCACGAACATTCTTTTGGAAGCGCTGGAGAAAGTCGGTCCCGACAAAGCCAAGATCATCGACACTCTGCGGACCATTCGCTACGCCGGCGTGCTGGGGGAGACCACCTTTGACGAAAAGGGCGACACCCGGAACCGAACCATCACCCTGTTTGTCATCAAAAAAGGCGCTTTCACTCCCTCTCTCTAGCCTCCGCGTCGTCGGAGCCGCTCTTTTTTTGGCGGCCTGCGCGGGGCCCTTCGCCCGGTCGCGGTTTCATCCCGTGGCCGGCCGGGGCCCGTCCGACCCCCCCCTCAAAATCCGTTTTCGCCTTCCCTTGGAACGGGCGCGCGTGTTGTCGCCCTTCGGAAACCGCCACGGGCGCCTGCACACGGGGGTTGATCTTTTGGAGACCCGGGGGGGCGGCGATCCCGTCCTGGCGGCGGCCGACGGCCGGGTCGTGGGGATCGGGCGGGGAGGCCATTACGGCCGCTCGGTTCTTCTGGAACACGCCGGGGGCTACCGCACGCGTTACGCCCACCTTCGAAAAACCCTGGCGGGGCCCAACGCCCACGTGGCCGCGGGGGAGAAAATCGGGATCGTCGGCCGCACCGGGAACGCCACCACGGCCCACCTGCATTTTGAAGTCATCACCCCGTCGGGACGTTACCTGGATCCCGGGCCTCTTTTGTTCCCGCCCCGCCCGCCCCCCGCCGGGAAGTCGAAAGGCGTCCCCGCGCCTTCGCGCGACGCCGCCGCGCGACCGGGCAAGGACTCCCGGGCGAAACCCCGGTCCGTCCAGGAACCCCCTGTCAAAAAAGTAGAATAACCCCGCGTGAATCCCCTCTCGACGACCATCGCCGAACAATTGCTGAACGGGCTGACCCTGGGCGGCATCTACGCCCTTATCGCCCTGGGTTACACCATGGTGTACGGCGTTCTCCTGATGATCAATTTCGCCCACTCGGAATTGTTTATGTGGGGCGGCGTGGCCGGAGCGCTGTTTTTGGGGATTCTCCCGGCGAACGCGGGGGCGGGGGCGCTCGCCGCGGCTTTTGTCCTGGCCATGGGGGCTTCGGGGGTTCTGGCGGTCTTTTTGGATCGCGTGGCCTACGCGCCGGTTCGGCGTTCGCCGCGGCTGACGCCGCTCATTTCCGCCATCGGCGCCTCCCTCTTTCTGCAAAACCTGGTATTCCTCTGGCGGGATTCCCAAATGGCCTTCCCACAGCCCTTGGCCGTCCGTTCGTTCCACTGCGGTCCCCTCGCGGTGAACGGACTTCAATTGTTCATCATCGGGGGGTCCGTGGCGCTCATGGGCGCCCTCACGTTTTTCGTCCGCCGCACGAAAATGGGCAAGGCCATGCGCGCCGTCGCCCAGGACGCCGACACCGCCGAACTGATGGGAATTCCGGTCAACCGCGTGATCGCCCTGACGTTCTTTATCGGGGGCGCCCTGGGCGGCGCCGCGGGCGTCATGAACGGCCTTTATTACGGATCGGTCAAATACAACATGGGCTTCCTGCCCGGGGTCAAGGCCTTCACGGCCGCGGTCCTGGGCGGCATCGGCAACCTTCCGGGGGCCATGCTGGGCGGGTTCCTCCTCGGGGTCTTGGAGGCCCTGGGCGCCGGATTTTTGCCGGAACCGGAGTGGAAAGACGTGTTCGCTTTCGCGGTGTTGATTCTGGTTCTCCTCTTAAGACCGTCGGGACTTCTCGGTGAAAACACCTCCGAAAAAGTTTAAATCGGCGGTTTTGATGGGGGTCGCGGCGGCGGCGTTTTTGGCCGCCCCGTTGGTCCTACAAGGAACCTCCTGGGCCTTCGTGGTTCGAATCCTGGCCTTGATGGGGCTCTACGGCCTTCTGGCCCTGGGGGTCAATCTCGTCTTGGGCTACGTGGGGCTTTTGGACCTGGGGTTCATGGCGTTCTACGCCATCGGCGCCTACACGACGGCCCTGCTGTCCCTCCGCGGGGTGAGCTTCTGGCTGTGCCTTCCGGCCAGCGTCCTCGCCGCGGTGGCGGTCCGGACGCTCCTCGGTTGGCCGGTGCTCCGACTGCGGGGCGATTATTTGTCCATCGTCACCCTGGGGTTCGGGGAAATCACCCGCATCGCCCTCAACAATTGGGATTCCCTGACCAACGGTCCCAAGGGCCTTTCCCTTCTCTCGTCGGCCGCCGTGCCGCCTCTCCGGCTCTTCGGATTCGGGATTCGCACCAACACCCACTTTTTCTATCTGATTTACGCGCTCCTCGCCCTGGGAATCCTGGTGAGCGCCCGCCTCAACCGCTCCCGGATCGGCCGGGCCTGGATGGCTCTCCGGGACGACGAATTGGCGGCCCGGGCCATGGGCATCAACGCGCCGCGCCTGAAAAATTTGGCCTTCGGCCTTTCGGCGGGGTTCGCCGGGGTGGCCGGGGCCATTTTCGCCCGTTGGGAAAATTTCGTCACGCCCGAATCCTTCACGTTTTGGGAATCGGCCCTGCTCGTCGCCATGGTGGTCCTGGGCGGCATGGGGTCCCTCCCCGGGGTCCTCCTGGGCGTGGCGCTGATTTTGGGGCTCCCGGAAGTCCTCCGGTCCGACGTGTTCCGATGGATCGGCGGCGCCCAGGCGGTCAACGCGCGGTATTTGGTCTTCGGGGCGATTTTGGTGGCCATGGCCATTTTCCGCCCCCAGGGACTCTGGCCGCGGAACGTGGACCGGCTGTCCTCGGGGGACGAATAACATGCGCCTCCTGGCCGTTCGCGGCGTGTCGAAAAAATTCGGCGGCGTGGCCGCCGTGGACAACGTGGAATTCGATATACGCTCCGGCGAAATCGTGAGCGTCATCGGCCCCAACGGCGCGGGAAAAACGACCTTGTTCAACCTGCTGACCGGTTTTTACCGGCCGGACGCCGGGGCCATCGAATTCTCGGGGGAACGAATCGACGACTTGCCTTCCCACCGCATCGCCAAGCGCGGCATCGCCCGCACCTTCCAAAACATTCGGCTTTTCGGACGCATGAGCGCCTTGGAAAACGTCATGGTCGGCCGCCATTGCCGCACCCGGTCCGAGCTCTGGCCCGCTCTGCTTCGCACCCGATCGTTCTACCGCGAGGAGCGCGAAATCCGCCATTCCGCCCTGGAGCGGTTGAAAGCGGTCGGCTTGGAAAAAGAGGCCCACACCCTGGCCCGCAATTTGCCCTACGGGGACCAACGGCGACTGGAAATCGCCCGGGCTCTGGCGGCCGAACCCCGGCTTTTGTTGTTGGACGAACCCAACGCCGGCATGAACCCCCAGGAGAGCGACGGGTTGATGTCCCTGATCCGCCGCATCCGGGGGGAGGGCGTCACGGTCCTGCTGATCGAGCACGCCATGCGGGTGGTGATGGGGGTGTCGGACCGGGTCATTGTTTTGGACTACGGGAAAAAAATCGCGGAAGGCGCGCCGTCCGCGGTGCAGGCCGATCCCCGGGTGATCGAGGCTTATCTGGGCGCGCCGTCGGGGGAGGCCGACCGTGCTTGAGGTGAAGAACGTGCGGGCTTCCTACGGCCGGAAACTCCGCGCCCTGCACGGGGTGAGCCTCGCCGTGGGCCGGGGCGAGATCGTTTGCCTGATCGGCGCCAACGGCGCGGGCAAGAGCACGCTGCTGAAAACCCTTTCGGGGCTGATCTGGCCGGATTCCGGGGAAATCCTCTTTGAGGGCCGACGGATCGATTCGCTCCCCGCCCACGCCACCGCCGAACGCGGGTTGATTCACGTGCCCGAGGGGCGGCGCATTTTCCCCCGGATGACGGTTCGGGAGAATTTGGAAATGGGGGCGTACCACGGCGCCCCGGCGGAGGTGCCCCGGGGAATCGACCGGGTGGTCTCTTTGTTTCCGGTGCTGAGGGATCGCTTGTCCCAATCCGGGGGGACCCTGTCCGGCGGGGAACAGCAAATGCTGGCCATGGGGCGGGCCCTCATGGCCCGGCCGCGCCTTTTGATGTTGGACGAACCGTCCATGGGATTGGCCCCCCTGGTCGTCCAGAAAATTTTCGAAATCATCCGGAACATCAACCGGGACGGCACCCCGATTTTGTTGGTGGAACAAAACGCCAACGAGGCCCTGCGCGTGGCCCACCGGGGCTACGTCATCGAAACCGGTCGCATCGCCCACGAAGGCCCGGCGGCGGACCTCCGCACCGATCCCAAAGTCCGAAACGCCTATTTGGGGGTCTCCTGATTTCCGGGGGCCTTCGGCGGGCCGCTTCCGCGCGCGTGGAACTTTTGTGCGTGGGGACCGAATTGTTGACCGGGAAAACGAGCGCCCACGGGGCCACCTTCGGGGCGTTCCTGGAAGAGCGCGGGTGGCCGTTGGCCCGGGAGACGATCGTGAGCGACGACCCGCTGGAAATGGAGGCCGTCTTTCGGGAAGCCTGGCGGCGGGCCGATGTCGTGATCACCACCGGCGGGTTGGGCCCCACCTTCGACGATGTCACGCGGGAAGTTTGGTCCAAGGTGACGGGGCGGCGTTTGCGGCGGGACGGGGCGGTCGAAGCGGCCGTCCGAGAGCGTTTCCGCCGCCGGGGACTTCGCATGCCCCCGGCCAATCGGCGGCAAGCCCTGATCCTGTCCGGCGCGTCGGTCTTGCCCAACGCCTGGGGTACCGCGCCGGGGCAATGCCTTTGGACGGGCAAAAGAATGTTGGTGCTATTGCCCGGGCCGCCCCGGGAGTTGAAACCCATGGTGGAAGATTATTGGGCGCCCCACTTTGAGCGGCGCTTCCCCGCCGGGCGGCGCACGACCCGGGTCTGGCGGTTTTTCGGTCTGGCGGAAAGCGCCGTGGACGAAGCGCTGCGGGCCCTCCCCCGCCGTTCCGGCGAAGTCTGGGGAATTCTCGCCCAGCAATACATGGTGGACGTCAAACTGACGTTGGTCGGCGCGGATCCCGCCCGGGAGGAGCGGCGGTTTGCCGGTGTGGAAAAAACCCTGCGCGGGGCTTTTGGGTCGGCCTTGTTTGGGAGCGGGCGGGACACCCTGGCGGAGGTCGTCGGAAGGCGGCTGCGCGCCCGGGGGGAAACCCTGGCGGTGGCGGAGTCCTGCACGGGCGGGGGGCTCGGCGCCCGGTTGACCGCCGTGGCCGGCAGTTCGGACTATTTCTGGGGCGGATGGATTGTTTACGATAACCGGGCCAAAGAGCGGTTGGGGGTGCCGGCCGCCCTTTTGAAACGTTTCGGCGCCGTGTCGCGTCCGGTGGCCCGGGCCCTGGCCGAGTCGGCCCGGCGAAAAGCCGGCACCGACCACGCCCTCTCGATCACCGGGGTGGCGGGCCCGGCGGGCGGAACGCCCCGGCGGCCCGTGGGCCGGGTTTACATCGCGTTGGCGTCAAAGGGGAAAACGCGGGTGTGGGAGAAAAACTTTTTGGGCGAACGAACGGTCGTCCGCGAGCAGTCGGCCCTGTGGGCCCTCGACGCGCTGCGGAGAAAGCTGGGGAAAAACTAATTGCGGTTCGAGGCCTTCTTGTCGCGCCAGGAAAGGACTTCCCGGAGAATGCCCGCCGCCAAGGCCACGGTGTCGCCGTTTTCCCGACGGAGAAGGCGCATGAGCTTGCCTTCGTTGGTGTCCTGGTCCATGGCGGGGGTCTCTTGAAAGGCCTTCGCGCTCAGGAGTTCGGTCAGGCCGACGCCCAGACCTTCGGCGACTTTCTGCATCGTGGTCAGGGTCGGGTTCCGCTCCCCGCGTTCCAGGCCGCCGATGTAGGTCCAGTGCAATCCGCACTTATCCGCCATCTCCTCCTGGGTGAGGCCCTGGCGTTTGCGGAGGCTCCGAATTCGCAATCCCAACTCTTTTTTGGCGTTCACGGTGGTCGACATGGCTGAAAATATACATTACACGATTGGAAGCAACAACAGAACGGCGTGTGTTTAATAGGTGAATCGATGAATTCTAAGAGTATTTTTGACCTTTTTTTCGTTCGTTCTCTTTTCCCATGAGAACGAAATGGGGGCAGAATTTTTTGGCCCATCCTCCCACGATGCGCCGCATCGCGGACGCCCTGGAGCTCGTTCCGGGCGACGCCGTGTTGGAGATCGGTCCGGGCCGGGGGGCGTTGACCCAATGCCTGTCGGAGAAAGCGGGACGCTTGATCGCCGTGGAACTCGACCGGGACTTGGCCGTCCGCCTTCCCGCGCGTTTTCCCAAGGCGGAAATCGTCAACGCCGATTTCCTGGATTGGACCCCGCCGGAGGTTCCCGCGGGAACTTTTCGCGTGATCGGCAACCTGCCCTATTCGGCGGCGGCGCCCATCCTTCAGAAAGTCTTGTCGTGGACGGGTTGGGACCGAGCGGTGTTCATGGTGCAAAAGGAAGTGGCCGACCGCATCGGCGCCGCCGCCGGCACCAAGGCCTTTGGAATCCTTTCCCTGGCGGTCCAATCCCGCGCCACCACGGAAATATTGTTCGACGTGCCGCCCAGCGCCTTCAACCCGCCCCCGCGGGTGACTTCCACGGTCCTCCGTTTCCGCCGTCGTCCCGCGCCGCTGTTTCGGGACGAAGCCGCGTTTTTTAACGTGGTGCGGGCCGGGTTCGCCCAACGTCGGAAAACCTTGGCGAACAATTTGGCGGGGGCGTTTTCGAAAGACCGGGAGGCGGTGGAAAAGACATTAATTCGATGCGGGGTCGACCTCCGGGCCCGCGCCGAAGTCGTTCCCCTGCCCCAATGGGTCGCGCTCGCGGAGGAGCTCACCGGCCGCTGAACAGCTTCCGGTCCGTCCTTCCGGCAGGCCTTTGGCCGGAATCCAGGGGTTTCTTTCCGTCGGAGAAAGAATTCGGATTCCGGATAAAGTAATTCCGGGATGACCAACGACAGGAGCGGTCGGCTCGGCGGGGGGCTAAGCCCAGGGAACGTCCAGGCAGACGACGTGGGGGGTGTTGGTCCCGTCCCGGAAAAGGGCGGTGAGGGTGACGCACAGGTGTCCGGTGGCCAGGGAGACGTAGGGTTCCGATCGGTACCGGGTGACGAAGGTGTCCCCCAACAAATAAAAATAGTCTTTCAACGAATGGTCGGCTCCCTTGCGGGCCGGATGGAACAGGGGGCTTTTTTTAAAGGCCGTGGCGGCCCGGGCCACGGTGTCGGTGACTTGAAGGCCCTCGGCGTCCAGGACGAAAGCGCATTCCACCGTCGGCTGGGCCTCGACGAATTGGGTCAGGGTGGTTTCCGCCCCAGCGATCGGCTGGCCGCTCAAGGACTTCACCAGCTGGCCCAGGAGGGTCTCAAAGCCCCGGACCCGAAGACCCGCCGCCTTGGCTTTTTCCACCGCGAAAGTTTTGTGTTTCTCCGCAAGGCGCTCCAGTCGGGAGGCCCAGCCGCCCTCCGCGGTCCAGAAGGTGCCCTGAAGCATGTCCACCCCGAGGTCCAGCGTCGCCAGAGCCTGGGATTCCTCGGTGACCCCCTCGGCCACGACCAGGGCGCCGATTTTACGGGAAAGCGCCACCAACGAACGGACGATTTCCTGGTGGAAGAAATCCTTTTCGAGCCCCGCGGTCAACCCTTCGCCGATTTTGAGAATGTCGGGCCGAACAAAAGTCAGCCGCTCCAAATTGGAGTGGCCCTCGCCCAAGCCTTTCAACGCGATCAAAAATCCCTGGGCCCGATGGTGGGCGACGAAGGCTTTGAGCGCTTCCAGGTCGTCCACTTTGGATTCCCGAATGGCGATCACCACCTCCGACGGAGCCAGCCCCTGTTCGGCGACCAATTTGGAGAGATGGCCGGACCCGGCGACCCCCAAATCCAACACCGCGGTGTCAAAAGCCAGGAAGACGAGCCCCCGTTCCTCCGGGGACTTGGGCAGGACGGCCATGCCGGCGCGGCGAAACCAGCGGTCGTAATCCACCGAGGCGTTTTGACGGCTCGCCTCGGCCCGGAGCGCGGCGCCGGTGGGGAGCCCCTCCATGGGGGCCAAACGAGCTTCGTGGCCGATGAGCGCCTTCTGCCGGATGGAAATGACCGGCTCCAACCGGACGGAAAGGCGGTTTTCGGAAATCAATTGGCGTATGTCGATGCCGCTCATGGAAATCATATTTTACCTCAATCGCCTTTGATTCAGCGCCGATCGGCCCGCTCCCGAGGGGTCGATGCCCACCAAAAAAGGCTCCCCGGGGTTGGGGATGTAAGGGGACACCCGGGGAGCCAATTGGTGGCGGAAACGGGCGCCGCCCGTTTCCGTGCGATGAACGCCTTCGGTTAGAAGGAGTAGATCACCTCGAGGCCGATGGTGCTCTCGGTGTCGTCCAACGTTCCGTCTTTTTTCGTGTAGACCTTGTCGGTGGATTGATCGGTCCGGTATTCCAGCCGGGTGATGACGTCCTTCATTTTGTACTGAAGGGTCCCGGTGATGGAGTTGATCGTCTGGTGCGTGGCGCCGCCGGTCAGGCGGGAGCCCTCGTCGTCGAAGTTCTCGTAACGAAGGGTGCCGGCCCAGGTGTCGGTGAAGGCGTAGTTCGCGTAGAGCGCCACGCCGGCCCAGTTGGCCGTCACGTCGTCGGTGGCGGTCGGCTGGAAGCCCGCGCCTTCTTCCACGCCCCAGTCGGCGTTGGCCAACAGGGTGAGTTTGCTGGTGGGGGTGTATTTCAGGATAACGTCCACGAGGCTCCGGCTGAGTTTTTCGGTGCCGGTGGAGCTGGCAACGGAGAAGGCCGGGGAGGTCGTCTCGGGGCCGTAAGCGCCGCCGACAATGACGCTCACTTTGGGAATGCCCGTGAATCCCGCTTGGGCAAGAAACGTCTTTCCCTTGTTGGTGTCAACGGACGCGTCCCAGGCGTTCACCAGGCCGCCGGTGAGGGCGAGTTTGCCGTCAAAGAGCCCTTTGTCGAGCTTGACCCCGGTGTGGACCAACGGGATGGCGTTCGTGAAGAGCAGGCCGCGCGAGTAGTTGAAGTTGTCCTTCGCTTCAATCACTTCGGCGCCGAAAGGCGTCACGAACTTCCCGAGGGTCAGAGTGCCTTTGGTCAGCGGGCACGTCATGCTGATGTACGCCTGCTGCAGGTCAATCTGGTCGTCGCCGCTGCCGTCGAAGGTGTTGACGACGCCGCCGTCCTGGCCGTAGTCCACGTCGACGCGGTAGGCCACGTCGGAACTGGATTTGCCTTGCAGCACCACTTCCGCGTTTTGCAACGTGAAGCTGTTGGCGCTGCCGTCGAAGGCCCGGTAGGTGTTGGCGCTCAGGCCGTTCATGTTGTAGACGTAGCCGAAGTCGATGAAACCGCTGACCGTCGGACCTTCCGCCAAGGCGTTGCCCATCCCCAGGGCGGCGACCGCCACGGCGAGCACCGTACGCTGTGTCTTTTTGCTGATGTTCATTGTTCTTCCTCCTCTGCTGTGTGTTGTGGACGGTCCAAAGGGACTCATCCCCATTTGATCCGCGGCGTGCGCGGGCAATAAAAAAGGCGTTCGTCGCGAGTTTCCGCGGACGAACGCCGTCGTTCGAAAAGGGGGGCGCGCCGCTTTGCGCGTCGGGGACCCGAAGGTCCAAAATAAAAAGTCCTCCCGCCGTGTTGCCGAAGGGAGGACCGCGTTGTCCTAGAGCCTTGAAAGGTTTCCGCACGTCACCGTGCCACAAGAAGCTATCATACCTCCGTCCCGGTGTCAAGCGGGGTCCGGCGCCGACGGAGGATTGACAAAGCCGCCCGCGGGAAATTATCCTTTTGTCGTTTTGGGCGGCGCTCACCGAACTTTCGGCCGGGGATCCTCGTTAATGGAGGGGACCGGGAGAGCGCCGGGGCCAGCTTTTGTTGAATCGAAACGGGAGACGAACCGACATGACCGACCTACGCCTTGTCAGTGAAAAAGTGAAACAGGAAAGCCAATTCGTGGAGGAAATCTTCGCCGAATTGGGACGCGTGATCGTGGGCCAGCGAACCTTGCTGGAGCGCCTGCTGGTGGGCCTTCTGGGCCACGGGCACTTATTGTTGGAAGGGGTCCCGGGCCTGGCCAAAACCCTGGCCGTGCGGACCCTGGCCGGGATCATCGAGGCGCAGTTTCAGCGCATTCAATTCACGCCGGATCTCCTGCCCGCCGACGTCATCGGCACCCTGATCTACAACCCCAAAGAGGGGTCTTTTTCCGTCAAGAAAGGCCCGGTGTTCACGAACCTCCTGCTGGCGGACGAAATCAACCGGGCCCCCGCCAAGGTGCAGAGCGCTCTCTTGGAGGCCATGCAGGAGCGTCAGGTGACCATCGGCGACACGACCCACGCCCTGCCCGAACCGTTTCTGGTGTTGGCCACCCAGAACCCCATTGAACAGGAAGGCACCTACCCCCTGCCGGAGGCCCAGGTGGACCGGTTCATGCTGAAAATCAAAGTGACCTACCCCTCCCGGGAGGAGGAAAAGACCGTCATGGAGCGCATGTCCCTTCCCGAACCGCCCCGGGCCCGTCGGGTCATTACCCTGGACCGGATCGCCCAGGCCCGGCGGGTGGTGGACGAGATCTACGTGGACGAGAAGATCAAAAACTACATTCTGGACATCGTGGGCGCCACCCGCCGCCCCGAGGGCGCCGCCCTGGCCCCCCTGAAAAGCCTCATCCAATTCGGCGCTTCGCCCCGGGCCACCCTGGCCCTCCACAAGGCGGCCCAGGCCTTCGCCTTCCTTAAAGGAAGGGGCTACGTCACCCCCGAGGACGTGAAGTCCATGGGCCCCGACGTCCTTCGCCACCGGGTGATTTTGACCTACGAAGCCGAGGCGGAGGAGAAAACCGTCGAGGACGTCCTCCAGCACATTTTTAACGAAGTCGACGTTCCCTAACCCCGCCCGGGTCGGCCTCCATGCCCGCCGCGCTGTCTCCCGAAGTCCTTCGGCACGTTCGCCGGATCGAAATCACCGCCCGGCGCCTGGTGAGCGATTTGTTCGCCGGGTCCTATTCCAGCACCTTCAAGGGCCGGGGGATGGAGTTCGCCGAGGTGCGGGAATACCTGCCGGGCGACGACGTGCGGAGCATCGACTGGAACGTCACCGCGCGCCTGGGCCATCCCTTCGTCAAAAAATTCGTCGAGGAACGGGAACTGACGGTGATGTTCCTGGTGGACGTGAGCGGCTCCCTGGGGTTCGGGAGCCGGGGCCAATTCAAATCCGAACGGGCCGCCGAGATCACGGCCCTCCTGGCCCTCTCGGCCCTCCGCAACAACGACAAGGCCGGCCTAATGCTTTTTTCGGATCGGGTGGAAAAATACGTTCCGCCCCGGAAAACCCGGGGCCACGTTCTGCGACTGGTTCGGGAGGTGCTCTCCCACGCGCCCCAAGGCCGGGGCACGTCGATCAAAACCGCCCTGGACACCTTGAACCGCGTTCAGCGGAGGCGGGCCGTGGTGTTTCTGATTTCCGATTTTATGGACGCGGGCTACGAGCGCGCCCTCCGGATCGCCCAGGGGCGCCACGACGTCGTCGCGGTGCCCCTCCGGGACGCCTGGGAAAAAATCTGGCCGGCGGGCGTCCGCCTTTTGGTGGAGGACGCCGAGACCGGCCGCCCCGCCAGCGTTCCGGCGGCCGCCGCCGGCGGGGCCATCGACCGCCACAACCGCGAGCGCCGGGACCGGCTGGCCCGCGACCTCCGTCGGAGCGGCACCGACGCCGTCTTCGCCGAAACGGGCCCCTTCGAGGCCAAAGCGTTTCTCAAATTTTTCCATGAACGCGCCAAACGCCAACATTAAACGCCGGGCCCTGGCCTTCCTCCTCCTCGGCGCGGGCTCGGCCTTGGCCGGGGAAGGGCGGGTGCGCCTGGAGACGACCGTCGATCCCTCCACGGCCACGGTGGGGGACCGGTTGGTGTTGAGCGTTCGCGTCGTGACCGAGGGCGAGGTTCAAATTTCCTCCCCGTCGGTGGGCGCGTCCCTGGGAATTTTCGACGTCGCGGCGGCGGAGGCCGACGCGCCCGAGGACGCCTCCTCCCGGGTTCGCGTTTTTCGCTACACCCTCGTCCCTTTCGAGGTCGGCGTGGCCACGATTCCCCCGCTGTCCGTCCCCTACCGGATCGGTCGCGGTCCGGCGAAATCCCAGTCCACCCCGGAGATCCTTGTGACGGTCCGATCGGTCCTTCCGCCGGAAGCCAAAGACATTCGCGGCCTCAAGGGTCGGTTGCCGCGGGTCCCGAACGAATGGTTTTGGGGGCCCCTGGCCGCGGCGGGGGTTCTGGGCGCCCTGTTTTATTTCCTTCTAATCCGCCGGCGGCCGGGGGCCGTCCTTCCGCCCGCGCCGCCGCCCCGGCCCGCCCACGTCCTGGCGCTGGAGGCTCTGGAGGCGTTGGAAAAAAACATCGTCGGACCGGCGAAACCCTATTACAGCCGTTTGACGGAAATCTGGCGCGCCTACCTGGAGGCCCGGTTCGGCCTGCCCGCCCTGGACCGCACCACCGGCGAAATCGCCCAATCCCTGAAGAATCTTCCCGTGACGGCGGAACAGAAACGCCGGATTCGGGAATTGCTCGACGTGAGCGACCTGGCCAAGTTCGCTAAAACGGAACCGGAGAACGAGGAACGACTGACCCATTTGGATTTGGTCCGCTCCTTCGTGGAATCGACCATTCCCGCTCCCGCGGAAGGAAAACGTTCGTGACCTTCGCCCACCCGCACGTTCTCTGGGGACTCCTCCTCCTGCCGCTCCTGGCGTTCTACGACGTCCGCTGGGGCGCCGGGGCCAAAGCGCGGATTCGCCTGTCGTCCCTGGCCCTTCTTCCGCCGGGGACGGGGAAGGAGGTGGACGGGCCGTCCCGATTCCTGGCGGGCCTTCGCCTGGGGGCTCTGGGTTTTTTACTCGTGGCCCTGGCCCGTCCCCAACAGGGGCAGGAACGGCAGGAAGTCACCAGCCCCGCCACGGACATCGTTCTCTGTCTGGACGTTTCGGACAGCATGCGGAGCCTGGATTTCAAGCCCAAGAACCGGTTGGACGCGGCTTTGGAAGTCATCAAGGAATTCGTGGGACACCGGCCGGCGGACCGGATCGGGTTGGTCTTGTTCGCCAACGGGGCCTTCACCCAGTGCCCCCTGACCCTGGACCACGGGGCCCTGTTGGGTTTTCTGGACAGCGTGGGCATCGGGGTCGTGGACCCCAACCGCACCGCCGTGGGAACGGCCATCGCCACCGCGGTGGGGCGCCTGAAAAAAAGCGAGGCCAAAAGCAAAGTGATCGTGCTTTTGACCGACGGCCAAAGCAACGCGGGGGAAGTCGATCCGCCGACCGCCGCCCGGGCGGCGGCGGCCTTCGGGATCAAAATTTACACCGTGGGGGCCGGGGCCCCCGGGGGCGGCATGATCGAAGTGGACGATCCCTTTTTCGGCAAGCGGCTGGTGCGGACCCCGGAAAACGAATTGGACGAAGCCACGCTCCGGCGCGTGGCGGAGGACACCCACGGCGCTTATTTCCGCGCCACGGACCTGGCGAGCCTTAAGAAAATCTACGGAGAAATCGACCGGATGGAAAAGACCGACGTCAAAACCCAAACCTTCGCCGAATACCGGGACGTCTATCCGCCCTGGTTGTGGTTGGCCTTTCTGCTTTTTATCACCGAGGGGGTTTTGTCCCAAACCCTCTGGAGGCGCTACCCGTGATGTGGACCTCGCCCGCTCTTCTGGGACTCCTGGCCCTTCCGGCGGTTTTGGGTCTGCTCACGCTGGCCGCCTTCCGATGGAAGGGCCGCGTCGCGGCCCGGTTGGGCGACCCCGCGGTGGTTCGCCGGCTGGTGGATCCGCGGACGGGCCGTTATCAACGGGGGAAGGCGGTCCTCCGACTACTGGCCGCGGTTTTCTTGGTGTTGGCCTTGGCGGGACCCCGGTGGGGGGCCCTGTTCCAGGAAATCCAGCGCCGGGGAATCGACGTGGTGATTGCCGTGGACGTGTCCGCCAGCATGTTGGCCGAGGACGTGAAACCCAACCGCCTGACCCAGGCCAAACGGGAACTGACGCTTTTAATCGACGGCCTGGAAGGCGACCGGGTCGGGTTGGTGGCCTTCGCCGGAGCGGCCTTTTTGCAATGCCCCTTGACCCTGGACTACGGCGCGGCCCGGACCCTGTTGGATTTGATCGGCCCCGATCTGATCCCCAGGCCCGGCACCGATTTGGCCGCGGCTCTTCGCCAGGCGTTGGACGCCTTCCCGCGCGGGCTCCATAAATACAAGGCCGTCGTGCTCCTGACCGACGGCGAGGACCACTCCGGGGTCCTGGACGCGGCCGTGTCCCGGGCCGCCGAGGAGGGCGTTCGGATTTTCCCCATCGGGTTCGGGAGTCCCCAGGGGGAAATCATCCCCCTTCGGGACGAATCCGGGAGTTTGTCGGGTTACAAAAAAGACAAGGACGGCCAAACGGTCGTGTCGAAACTGGATGAAAAAGCCCTCCGGGCCATGGCGGAGAAGACCGGCGGGACTTACTTTCCCGCCAGCCAGGGGGAAATTGAAGTGCCGCGCCTCCTGTCGGCCTTCCGCCAAATGGAAAAACGGTCCCTGGAAAGCCGGGTCTACGGGCAATGGGAGAATCGTTACCGGTGGCCTTTGTGGATCGCCTTCGGCCTGTTGCTCCTGGAATTTCTAATCCCGGAGGCGGGGGGGCAGGGACGGCGGATGTGGAAGGCCCTTCGGTCGACGGTGCCCCTGGCGGCGGGCCTGGTTTTTTTAACCCCCTCGGCCCGGGCCATGGGCCGGGCGCCGACTTCGAGCGAACTCTCCCGGGCGGTTGAAAAAAATCCGGAGGACCCCCGGGCCCAATTTCAGTGGGGCCAGGGACTTTATCGGGAGGGGAGTTACGCGGCCGCGTCGGAGGCCTTTGAAAAGGCCCGGACCCGGACCGCCGCGCCGGAAATAAAAAGCGCCGCGTTTTACAACGAAGGCAACGCTTATTTTCGGCAGGGGAAATTGGACGAGGCCATCAAAAAATACAAAGAGGCCCTTCGCCTGGCGCCGTCGGACCCGGACGCCAAACACAATCTGGAATTCGCGCAAAAAATGAAAAAGGCCGGGGGGAAACCCCAGGGCCCATCCGGCTCCCCCCAGGACGATCCGAAATCCCCGGGCGGGGGCGGCGACCCCAAGGATTCCAAGAAAGGCGAACCCAAGAGCGCCGGCGCCATGACCCAGGAAGACGCGGAACGATTGTTGCAGGCCGTCGAGGACCAGGAAAAGAGGGCCCAGCGCAACGCCCGCGGCGGCAAACCCCAGGAGCCGCCCCGGGGCCCGGACTGGTAAAATGATTCGCCCATGAAACGACTGTTGACCCTCGTCCTGTTTTTAACGGCCGGATCCCTCCGGGCCGGGGACCTTTCTTTCGAGGCGACCGTGGACCGGGACGCCCTGACCATGAACGACAGCCTGACCCTTCGGCTCTCGATTTCCGGGGCGGGCCTCTCGGTGTCGCGGCCGGAACTGCCGCCCCTCCCCGGATTCCGGGCCGTGTCCGCGGGCCAATCCCAGAACCTGAGCTTCGTGAACGGGACGGTTTCCAATCAGGTGGTTTACTCCTACGCCCTGGAGCCCCAGGCCCCCGGCGAATACACCCTTCCGTCCCTCACGATCGAGGCCGGCGGCCAGAAGGCCTCCAGCCGGCCGATCAAAATCAAAGTCCTTTCGGCCGGCGCCGCCCCGGCGCCCCGCTCCGGCGGCGGTCCCGCCCCGGTCGATGGCGGGCGCGATCTTTTCGTGACGACCACCATCGACAAAAAGAATCCCGTGGTGGGCGAAACGGTGGTCCTGTCCTTTCGATTTTACAGCCGGGCGCCCCTTCTTTCCCAGCCCCGTTACCAGGCCCCGGACGTCACGGGGTTTTTGACCGAGGACCTCCCGCCCCAGCGCCAATACACGGAAATCATCGGCGGGCGGCGTTATCAAGTGGTGGAACTGCGAACGGCCCTTTACCCCACGGCGCCCGGCCGATGGACCGTCGGACCCGCGGCCCTGGAGTGCCGCGTTCAGGATTTCTCCCGGGAATCCTTTCCGGGCGGTTTCCCGTCTTTCTTCGACGAGGCCTTCGGCGCCGCCAAACGCGTGGTCCTTCGAAGCGATCCCATCTCCGTGGGCGTCGCTCCGCTCCCGACCGCGGGCCGCCCCTCTGGATTCAAAGGCGATGTGGGACGGTTCGCCCTTTCGGCGCGATTGGACAAGGCGGAGGCCCAGGTGCACGAACCCGTGACGTTGACCGTCGCGGTGGAGGGGGAGGGGAACATCAAAGCCCTGTCGGCGCCGGGCTTGCCGCCTTTGCCGGAATTCAAAACCTACGAGACCTTGAGCGGCCTGAACATCGCCAAAAAAGACGGCCGCGTCCTGGGGTCCAAGGTGTTCACCACCGTTCTCAAGCCCGAGGTCACGGGAACCCTCACGGTGCCGCCCATTGTTTTTTCCTATTTCGACCCCGGGGCCCGGATTTTCCGAACGGTCCGCTCGGCGGCCCTGCCCTTGAAGGTGGTTCCGGGAACGCTCTCCCTGGAACCCGTGGCGGATTCCTCCGGCGCGGTCACCGTTCCACTCTCGGAAGGGGTCAAAGTCATCGGTCGGGACATCCGCTACATCAAATCCAACGGGAAGCTCCGCCGACGGCGGCCGCCTTGGACGGGGTCCCGGACCTGGGTTTTATTGAATCTGATGCCGGCGGTCCTTTTCTTGGGCCTCTGGGGAACCGTGAGCTTCCGCCAGCATTCCCTGGCGAACTTGTCCGGCCGTTCCTTCCGGGCGGCCCTGCGCCGGGCGGAGCGGGAGGTGGCTTCGGCCCAAAAAGAGACCGCCGCCCCCGCGGCATTCATGGACCGCCTCCACCGAATTTACGCGGATTTCCTCTCGGCCAAAATCGGGGCTCCGGCCCAGGGATTGACGGCCGACCGAATCGAGGCCGCCATGGGCGAAGCGGGCGTCCCGGCCGAAACCCGCGGCCGGGCCCGGGCCTTGTCCGACCTGTTGGACCAGGCCCGATTTACTCCCGGGTTGTTGACCCCGAAAGACGCGGGCGACCGGGCCGCGGAACTGCGGAAACTCCTCCGATCCCTGGAAACCCAATGGAAGGGGCGTCCATGAAAAAGAGACTTTTGTGGGGGCTCTTCCTGGCGGCCCTTCCTATTATAGGGCGCGCCGCGGAAGCTCCCGATACGGCCTTCGAAGCGGCCAATAAATTCTACGCGGCGGGGAACTTCGCCGACGCCCAAGCGGCCTACGGCAAACTCGCGGCCCGGGGATACGCCGGCGCTCCCCTCTACTTCAATCTGGGCAACGCCTATTATCGCCAGGGGCAAATCGGCCGGGCGCGTTTGTGGTATGAACGGGCCCTCAAAGAATCCCCGGGGGACGAGGACGTTCTCCACAACCGGGATTTGCTTCGAAGCCAAGTGGGAGAAAAAGCCGACGTCCAGGATTATTGGGCGGACCACGTCGTCCTCTTTTCCGGTCTGCTGGGCCTGGCCAATCTGCTTTTCTTCGCCTGTTGCGCGTTGTCCCTGTTTCGGGAGAGCGAAACCCTCTGGTGGGGGCGGTGGATCGGCGGCGTGGTATTGGCCGTTTTGATCGTGGCTTTCGTGGCCGCCCAACGGCAGGCCGCCCGGCCCGAAGCGGTGGTCGTGGCCGCCCGGGTCGAGGCCCGCACGGGTCCGAGCGCCGCCGAGCGCGTGGGATTTCTGGTTCCCGAAGGCCAGCGGGTGGCGTGGCTGGAAGCGTCGGGCGAATGGGTTCAAATCGGCCTGCCCGAAAAGGGCCTCAAGGGCTGGGTGGGCGCGGACACGGTGGCCCCCGTCGAATTTCCGGAGGCGCCCCCCGCCGGTTGATTTTTGGCCAATTTTGGTATAATAGGTCCGCAGCAACCAGTAACAATCCAACCACGGCCGGACAACGGCGTCCACCGATAACAACACCTGCCAATGACGCGGGACTAGGGGATTCATTGGGGTCGCTCCCGCGACCGTTATTGACTTTTAAAAAGAGAGGTTACGATGTCACCCAAACAAGAAATTCTTGGAGTTTCCACCCACACCAACGGCAAGCATCAGGCCGGCGACGCGAAATTGACCGACCTGTTCGGGTCCAATGTTTTTAACGACCGGGTCATGCGCAAACGCCTGCCGAAAAACGTCTACGCCGCCATGCAAAAAGTCATCGCCGGCGAAGCCGAGCTGACCCTGGACGTCGCCCACGTCGTGGCCGAAGAAATGAAGGAATGGGCCATCGAAAAAGGCGCCACCCACTACACCCACTGGTTCCAGCCGCTGACCGGCAAAACCGCCGAAAAGCACGACAGCTTCCTGGACCCCCAACCCGACGGATCCGCCATCGCCGCTTTCTCGGGCAAAACCTTGATCAAAGGCGAGCCGGACGCGTCGAGCTTCCCCTCGGGAGGCATCCGCGCCACCTTTGAAGCCCGCGGCTACACCGCCTGGGACACGACCTCCCCGGCTTTCCTCAAGGAAGACGCCGCCGGGAACGTCACCCTCACCATCCCCACGGCCTTCGTCAGCTACACCGGCGAAGCCCTGGACAAAAAGGTGCCCCTGCTTCGCTCCATGGAAGCGCTGTCCACCCAGGCCATGCGCGTTCTCCGCGCCCTGGGCAACAAGAAATCCAAACGGGTGATCAGCACGGTCGGACCCGAACAGGAATATTTCCTGATCGACAAGGACTACTTCGACCGCCGCACCGACCTCCAGTTGGCCGGCCGCACCCTCTTCGGCGCGCCGTCGCCCAAGGGGCAGGAATTGGAAGACCAGTATTTCGGCGCCATCAAGGACCGCATCTCCAAATTCATGCGGGACTTGGACGTCGAGCTCTGGAAAATGGGGATCGCCTCCAAAACCAAGCACAACGAAGTGGCCCCCGCCCAATTCGAAATGGCGCCCATCTTCTCCCTGTCGAACATCGCCGCCGACCACAACCAGCTGGTGATGGAAACCATGCAGAAGGTCGCTCTCCGCAACGGCCTCGTCTGCCTCCTCTACGAAAAGCCCTTCGCCGGCGTCAACGGCTCGGGCAAGCACAACAACTGGTCCATGGCCACCGACGACGGGTTGAACCTGCTGGAGCCGGGCCACACGCCCCACGACAACGAACAGTTCCTGGTGTTCCTGGCCGCGACCTTGACCGCCGTGGACCGCCACGCCGACAAGCTCCGCGCCGGCGCCGCCAACCCGGGCAACGACCTGCGCTTGGGCGCCAACGAAGCCCCGCCGGCCATCATCTCGATCTTCATGGGCGAATCGCTCTCGGACATCCTCGAGAACATCGCCAAGGGCAAAAAGACCGAGAGCAAGGGCCAGCAGTTCATGACCATCGGGGCCGACGCCCTGCCGAAGCTCCCCATGGACAACACCGACCGGAACCGCACCTCGCCCTTCGCCTTCACGGGCAACAAGTTCGAGTTCCGCATGGTGCCCTCCTCGGCTTCCATCGCCGGCGCCAACACGATCCTGAACACCATCGCCGCCGAAGCCCTGGACGAGATCGCCGACCGCCTCGAGAAGAGCAAGGACATCGAGAAGGAAGTCAACGCCATCGTCCGCGAAGCCGTGCAAAAGCACGGGCGCGTGATTTTCAACGGGAACGGCTACTCGGAGGAATGGGTGAAGGAAGCCGCCAAGCGCGGCCTTCCCAACATCAAATCCTCCATCGAAGCCTTCGCCGCCATGGCCACCGACGGCGCGGTCAAGCTCTTCGAAAAATACAAGGTGCTCTCGGGCCGCGAACTGCACTCCCGCTACGAAATCTACGTGGAGCAGTACGCCAAGCACATCAACATCGAAGCCCGCTGCGCCATCCAGATGGTCAAAAACCAGTATCTGCCCGCCGTCATCGCCTACACGGGCGAATTGGCCGAAACGGTCAACGCCCTGAAGACCGCCGGCGCGGACACCAAGGTTCAAGCCGCCCTGCTCAAGGACGTCAACGAGCTCCTGGCCTCCGCCACGGACAAGCTCGGCGCCCTCGAGGAAGCGACGGCCATGGCCAACAACATCGACGACGTGGAAAAGAAAGCCGAAGCCTTCCGGGACAACGTGTTCACCGCCCAGTCCGATCTCCGCAAGGACATCGACGCGCTGGAAACGCTGTTGCCCGCGGACCTCTGGCCCGTTCCGACCTACGCGGAGATGCTGTTCAACCTCTAAAAACCGTCCGGTTCAACCGGAACATCGGTTTCCCCGAAGCCGTCCCGCGAAATTCGCGGGGCGGCTTCGTTTTTTTTGGGGGCGGCCCGCCGTTTCTCCATTGACAGATTATCGGCGGGGCAATAAGATCAACAAATTCTTGCCTCAAGGGGGCGGTCGGTCATGAATTGGACAAAGTGGGTCTTGGAATGGCGGTCCGCCTGGGGCCATCCCAACTTCCGGTCGGCGCTGTATCAAGCGCTTGACCGGGGGGACTGGGAGTCGGCGCTTTTTTGCTTTGAAAAGGACCCGCGACTTGTTGACGATCCGGTTCCCGATCGGGCCCGGCCGATCTTCCTCGCCATCGAATCCAAGTCTTTGGCCAACGTCCGCCGGTTGATCGAACTCGGGGCGGATCCGGCGTCGGTGGATTCCTCGATCGCCGCTCCCAACCGATGGACGTCGGGATCCTCTCTTTTCCCCAGCGGACGGTATGTGGACACGTCCGGGGTCCCCTGGATCCCCGGCCGTCCGTCCGGTTATGTGGAACTCCCTTGGCCGGCCAAGGTGAACCTTTTAACGGCGGCCTGGGCCCTGGGGGGGGAGGAGATATACACCGGCCTATGGCCGTACGCGCCCCGGGGAACCCGTTTCGACGCCCTTCTCACCGCCTTGCGAATGAACGACGAAGCCTGGCTCGACCGGCTGGACCTCGCCCGGTGCCTGGCCGACGGCCCGGCGGAGGACGTCCGTCCCGACTGGGCGGACACGCCGACCCCTCTGCTGGCCGGCGTCTTGGGCGGGGTGTCGACGGGGGTGTTTGAGCGGCTTTGGTCGGTCTCGCCTTCCCGATGGAAAACCCAGATCCATCGGGAGGGAGGGTTGCCGGACTATGGATTTGACGGCGAGGCGTCCCCCCCGCCCGAAGGCGACCTTCGATTTTGGGCCCGACGCCGGGGGGCCCTGGAACTGTCGGACTGGCTGAACACCCATTGGCCCAAGGAGTCCTAACGGGGGTCCTCCCCTTTTTATTCCATCGGGCGGCGGATCGATCGCCTCCCGCCGTCCCGGGAAAGTGCCCGGAGGATTGCCGCGAGCGCTCCCCAGAAGATGAAGAACCGAATCACCGTCACCGGATTGGCGGCGGAGGCCGCCAACCAACGAACGGCGTCGGTGTTCCGGTAATAGTTTTGATAGTTGTACCCCCGCCCGTGAAAGACCCACCCGTTGTTTTGAACCCACCACAAGGCCTGGAGCCCCAGGGTGAGGGCGGCCGCCAGAAAGCCCGAAGAGATTTTCATCGAGGGTTCCTCCGAAGATAGCGCGTGTCCCAGGGGCGCGCCGTTTTCATGGAAAGGAGAATCGCGTCGCCCACCAAGGGCGCCGTCGCATACCGCCGACGCCCCTTCCATTGAACGGTAAAGCCCGCTCCTTCGGAGGTGTTGAGTAGGTCTCCCAGGAACGCCCGATCGCCGTTCAAGACCGCGCCCGCGATGGCGAAACCGGTGCCCGAGGGGGTGAGACCCCCGATCAAGGGTCCCGAATCCACGTCGCCCCCCCGCCGGACGCCCCGGGGCCATTCCCGGATTCCCGGGACGATCCCCCCGGCCCGGCCGGCGAAAACCGTTTTCATGACGTCGTATTGTTCCCGGTTGAACTTCGGGTCCACAAAGCCCAGGTAAAAACTGTTCCACCCCATGCCGCACCCCCGGGGCCCCTGGCGGACACGCCCTGGGAGGTCAACGGAAAAGGGCAGGGCTCCCGTCGCGGGGTCGAGCAGGCGCTCCCGGGCCCGGGCCACCCATCTTCGGGCGAAGGGAGAATCGCCCGTCGTGGCTTTTTCGAAGAGCGCGATGGACGCCACTGCGGCGACCACGTCGGGAACGTAGATCTCTCCCGGGTAGGTTTCGGCCACCAGGACCGGCGATCGCTCCAATTTGGCGCGCAGGCTTTCGGTAATCCGCCGGTGAAGGCCGTCGAATCGGCCGTCCCCGCCCAGATATTTGTGGGAAGCCAGGAGGAGGTTCAGGTGCCCCAGGTAGCCCAGGTGCCCCTCGGGGCTTTCGAGGGTCGCCAACGCGTTCCGGCCCCAGGCCCGGGTGTCGAACCGCTGGAGGGCGGGACGCTGGGCTTGGTCGATCCATTGGGCCACCCGGTCCCGGGATTCCTCCCGGGTTTCGGGATCGGCCAGGGCGATTTGGACCATGGCCGTGCCCGACATGGACAAAGCGCCCAGGGCCCATTCGCCCCGGAATTTTTCGGGAAGTCCGGCGGGCGAATCCCCTTCGCCTTTTTGAAAGGCCAGGCGGTCAAGCAGGTAGGCCCGGCGGGTCATCAAATCCTCCCGAGCGCCGCCCTCCAAGAGCTCCCGGGCGGACACCCGGACCCCCCCCACCCAGAGGGCCTTGACCAGAACAAGGCCGAGGACGGCCGCGCCGCCCCCGATCGCCGATCGACGAAGGGCGCCGCTCACGACCGGTTCTCCTTTCGGGGGGCGGCGAGCTCCCGGGTCCAGGCGGCCGGAGCCGGCGGCCGGACCCGGCCCGGCGTGGGAAGACCCCGGGGGGAGAAGAAAATATCGGAGGCCCATTTTCGCGCCGCGGCCACGTCGATCAGGGTTTCGGCCATGCCATCGGAAAAAGCCTTTTCGAGGAGCCACCGAAAGACCGACTTGGCAAGGAATCGGGTTTTGTCGACGCCGAGTCCGGCGGCGGGGGCGGGGCCTTTCCCCTGAAGAAATTCCGCAATGGCCGCCCCGGCCGCCGACGCCCCCTGCAGCGCCAGCCGAATCCCGCCGGCGGTCAAGGGCGAGACGTGCCCGGCCGCGTCGCCGATCAAAAGCACCCCGGGCGCGTCGGCCGGGGACACCGGCCCGCCGACGGGGATCCACCCGGCGCGCCGGGCGATCACCCGCGCCCGACCGAAATCGAAGATTTTCGAAAGGCGCTCCACGAAGGCGTCGAGTCGGGGGTGGAAGGGGGCCGTTCCGGCGACGCCGATCTGGGTGACGCCGAGTCCCGGCACGGCCCAGCCCAGGTACCCCGGGGCGAATTCACGGCTTAGAAAGCAGTGCAGGCGATTTTCGTCGATCCCCCGCAACCCCTCGAACTCCCACTCGGCGCCGAAGAGAAACCGCCGGTTGATTCCCAGGCCAAAAGTCGTCGCCACCCGGGAGCGGGCGCCGTCGGCCCCCACCAGGTAACGGGCCCGGTGGTCGCCGGCGCGGATGGCGTCGCCGTCCCGCCGGGCCCAGATCAACCGCTCGCCCCACACCAGTTCCGCGCCGACGTCCACCGCCCGGTTGGCCATCCAACGCAGGAGTCCCGGCGTGTCGGTGGCGTGATAGCGGTAGCCGCCGCCGTCCAGGTCGGCCCACCGCAGACGGGGGGAATAGAGACGGACCCCATCGATGGGCCGGGTCAGATAGCGGGGGGGCGTCAAATCGGCCATGGCCTCGGGTGTCAGAAGCCCCGTCGTGCGAACGCCGGCCCCGGCGTCGGGTTTCGGGTCCCACAGGGTCACGCGGCAACGGGCCCGCGCGGCCATGCGGGCGCACTCCAATCCGGCGAAACTTCCTCCGACCACCAACACGTCGATGTTTTTCATAGAGCCTCCGTGGGTGCAGGTAATAAAGTTCTTTGCATTGCAAAGCATGTGATCAAAAAAATTAGCCCGCCGCGGCCGCGGCCCCGTCCGGTCCATGGGCGTGCCGATCGGGGGCGGTCGACCGGGCCGATTGCGCCGCGTGAAGGACCTCTTCCAGCGCCGCCAGGTAACGCAGAAAGTGATCCCGGCCCCGCTCCGTGACATAAACCGTGGTCCGGGGTTTTACGCCCACGAAGGATTTCTTCATTTTGAGGGCGTTCAAATCGGCCAGGGCTTTGAGGTGGCGGCTCAGGTTGCCGTCCGTCAACCGGCAGGCCGCCTTGAGGTCCGCGAAGGACAATCCCTCCGGGGCCCGCAGAAGGGCCGACATGATGGCCAGTCGATTGGGTTCGTGGAACACTTTTTTGATTTCATCAAAGGGGTTTGTCACGGCTGGGTTTCCTCCCGGTCAAAGTGCATGACCAATCCCGCGGCCCATTCCCCGGTGAAAAAAACGATGCCCATGGGCCAGGGATTCAAAAAGGTGGGTGAAGGGGACATTAAATAGATCGTTCCGCAGGCCAGATAAAATAGACCCACGTAAAGAATGCGGGAAGGAAGAACATCCTCCCCGGTCAAATTGGCCAGCCCGAAAAGAGTCATCCAAATTCCGTAAAGGGGCCAGAAAATCCGGGACCGAAGCATGGCCAGGGTAAGCACGCCGCCCACCGCCAGGGAGGGAATGGCCCGCAGGACGGGCTTGAGTTTCGTCACGTCCCGCCGGACCTCCGGGTCGAAGAGGAACCAGTAAAGGAGCGCGCCGTAATTAATGAAAAGCCCCAGGGACAGAACCGTCAGCCAGCCGAAGAGCACCGTGTATTTGGAGGGGGGAAGGGTTTGAATCAAGGCCGCGGCCCCGAGAGCCAGGGAGCCCGAAAGAATGCGGGCCCGGCCGGAGTAGCCTTTGAAACGCTGCTTCGACAGAATGTTCCGGCGAAGTTCCCGCACCTGGGTCAGCGCGTCGTGAATGTGGGAGGCGATGGCGTCCATGGCGATTTAAGGATAGCAGCAAACAAAGAACTTTGCAATAGAAAGTTTATGGTCGTTCCCGGGGCCGTGGCGGGCGCGCGTTTCATGTTAGAATTCCCGGACGACGCGGGCGTCGACTCAAAATGACCTTCCTAACCGTGGCACTCCTTTTATCGTTGATCGTTGGAATCCTTGTCGTTGTGCGGGTCCTTTGGAGCGATCCCTTTCCCGCCGGCGCTTCCGAGGCGGAGAAGCGTTTGAAGACCCTCGGGCGGAACGACCGCTGTTTTTGCGGAAGCGGAAAAAAATACAAAGCGTGCCATCGGGATTCCGATGGGGAGAAGAACGCCCGGGCCGGCGCCCAGGCGGCTCACGACGCCGTCGCCATCGGCAACGTGCCGCTCAATGAACGGGAAGTCTCCCGCCGGGGTTTTTCACGGTGGAGCCGGCCCTTTCGGCGAAACCCGCCCAAAGGCGGACCCCCTTAAACCCAACACGGTTTGGATAAGGGCATTTTCCATCGATAAGTTCGTCCTTCCGGCGAAAGCCGGAATCCAGTTGGTGGCTCAGCCTTCGAGAGAAGTTTTACAAACTGGACCCCGGTTTTCGCCGGGGGACGATAAAAACGATTTGATTGCTGGAGGTTGTTTTTTTGTCCAAACCGCATGGCCATTAAACCGACCCGCCCTCGATGGGGCCGGGGGGGGCAAGGCGGCGTTGGCCCCTGACGAATCTTTTGAGAACAGCGCGGAGGGGAATCGGCGCCTTCGGGTGGAGGACGATCGCGGCAACGCTCCATGCCCAAAGGCCCCCGCCCCTTCTTGAATCGATCGACCGGTTGGAGAAGACCCTGGCCCCGGGCGACGATCGGGAACCCCCCTTGAGCGCCGTTGATCCCGTGTTGGCGGAAAGGCAGGCCCCGGCCAAAAAATTGGCGGCGTTGAACGCGGGGGCCGCGGCGGTTCCACCCGCCGTCGTTTATTTTTGTTCCGATCGGGAATCCCTGGATTGCCCCGGCCTGTAGGCCAACGACACGATCCGCCTTTGCGAGGGGGATTTCGCGCCCCGGTTCTCCGCCCCGGGCGGCGTCCCGATTTGGGTTGGCGAACGCCAACGCGTATGACCGTGGTCATATCGGTAACGCCGCGCATTCAACTAGAGTCTCCCAACGATATGGCGCACAGGCGGTCGCTCCGAAACGGTTGATCCCGTTCCGCCGGCCTTCGCCCGTTGGACCCCCATCCGTTCCAACCGCACACCCCACGTCAAAGGAAAAACATGCCCAAAGTCCTTTTAACCAGCGTCTGCCGCCCCTTCGGGGAAAAAGAAGGCGACGCCGCTTCCGTCGGCTACGAACTGCTCCACAAGCAAGTCACCCGCGCCCAGGGCATCTTCAGCCCCCGGGCCCTGCACGTTCATTTCGCCCTGGACTACATTGCCGCCAATCTGGACGCCCCCACGGTGGTGCTCCAATACCCCTCCAAGAGCGAACTGATCCGCGAATTAAAAAAAGGGTACGACTACGTGGGCGTCTCCTTTTTGATGGCCGTGTTCCATAAAATGAAGGACGCGGTGGCCTTGGTTCGGGAGCACGCGCCCCAAAGCAAGATCGTCCTGGGCGGCTACGGCACCATTTTGACCGATGAAGACCTGAAGCCCTACGGCGATTTCATTTGCCGGGAGGAGGGCGTGGCGTTTTTCCGCCGGCTCCTGGGGGAACCCGAGCTTCCCAAACCCTACCGCCACCCGCACCTGGTGAGCGACCTGAAGATCTTTTCGGTGCCCGTGTCCAAAACGGCGAAGATTTTCGCCGGACTGGGCTGCCCCAACGGTTGCGACTTCTGCTGCACCTCCCACTTCTTCAAGCGCCGCCACGTGAAGTTGCTTCCCACCGGGAAGGACATCTTCGACCAGGTGGAGCGCTACCGGAAAGAAGACCCGAAGCTCGTCTTCATCATTTTCGACGAGGATTTCCTGCTCAACAAAACCCGGGCCCTGGAGTTTCGGGACCACGTGATGAAAAGCGGCTGGTTGCCGTCCATCTTCGTTTTCTCCAGCGTCAAGGCCATCAGCCAATACCCCGTGGAGCAGATCCTGGAAATGGGCATCGACGGTTTCTGGGTGGGCTACGAGGGCACCCAATCGGGTTACGCCAAACAGCAGGGCCGGCCCGTGGAGGAGATTTTTAACGAGTTCCGGGAACACGGCATCACGATCTTGGCCTCCATGATCGTCGGCTTCGACTACCAGGACCACGCCGTGGTCGCCGAGGAATTGGCGGGGCTGATGAAGTTGAAACCCTCCCTGGCTCAATTCCTCATCTACGGTCCCGTTCCCAGCACCCCGTTTTACGACCGGGTGCGGAAGGCGGACCTGCTCCGGGACGATTACAAGAACGAGCCCGAAAAGTTCTACCGCCGGGCCGACGGGTTCACCACCATGATCAAGCATCCAACCTTGACGCCGACCCAAATCGAGGAAATCCAGCAATGGTGCTTTGACCAGGACTTCCAGCGCCTGGGACCCAGCCTGTTCCGGGTCATCGAATCCTGGTTTTTGGGGTATCGGAAACTGAAAGATTCGCCCAACCCCTTGATGCGACAGAAGGCGGATTTTTACGCGAAGGAAATCCGCAATTCGTACCCGATCTTTCTGGCGGGCCGCCTCCTGGGCCCCAACCGCGTCGTCCGGGCCTGGATCCGCGAATTGCAAGCGGACGTTCATCGAACGTTCGGCCCCGCCACCCGGCTGGAAAAAGCCCAGTCGCTCCTGGCCTTCGGCATGGCCCTGTGGACCGGGTTCACGCTGCGGTTCCAGCTTTTCCAACACCCCCCGCTGACCCGCACGGAGTACGGTCGGCCGCTGGAAAAAGATTCCGCGGAAGTCCCGGCGGCGGCCCCGGTTCTGGAGGCCGCTCTTTCCGATTGACAGAGGGGGCCGACTGAAGTAAAGTCCCTCCGTGGAAAATCCAACCGTCGAGCAATTGACCCAAGGCTTGACCCGCGCCCGCGAATCGCTGGCCCGGCTGGGGAGGTTTCTTTGACGTCCCCAACAAACGCGAAAAGCTGACCGTCCTCGAAGCCCAGACCGCCCGTCCCGATTTTTGGAGCGACAACCAGGCCGCCCAGAAAATCCTTAAAGAAACCGCCTTCCTTAAAAGCACCATCGGAAAATACGAAAGTTTGGAGCGCCAGATCACGGACCTGGACGCCCTCCGGGAATTGTGCGAGGAAGGGGGCGGGGACGCCGAATGGGCGGAATTGTCCCAGGGCGTCGACGCCGCTGGAAAAAAAATCGACGGGCTGACCCTCCAGGCCAAGTTGTCGGGCCCCATGGACGCCAAAAACGCGATCGTGTCCGTCCACGCCGGCGCGGGGGGAACGGAATCCTGCGACTGGGCGGAAATGCTTTTCCGCATGTTCACCCGCTGGGCCGAAGCCAACGGTTTTAAAGTGACGACCACCAGCCTCATGCCCGGCGACGGCGCGGGCTACAAGCGGGCGGAATTTCTGGTGGAAGGCGAATTCGCCTACGGCCACCTCAAATCCGAGTCCGGGGTCCACCGCCTGGTGCGCGTTTCCCCCTTTGACGCCAACGCCCGCCGCCACACCTCCTTCGCCGCCTGCGACGTGATCCCGGAAATCGACGACGACGTGGAAATCGACATCAAAGAGGCGGATTTGAAAGTCGACACCTTCCGGTCCGGCGGGGCCGGCGGCCAGCACGTGAACAAAACCGAATCCGCCGTGCGCATCACCCACGTGCCTTCGGGCGTCGTCGTGGCCTGCCAAATCGAACGCAGTCAGCACAAAAACCGCGCCATGTGCTTGAAACTTCTCAAGGCCAGGCTCTACGACCTGGAGATGGAAAAACAGCGGGCCGCGACCGAAAAGCACCACGACGACAAGGGCGACATCGCCTGGGGCAATCAGATTCGCAGTTACGTGTTCATGCCCTATCAAATGGTCAAAGATCTTCGGAGCGGTTACGAAACGAGTCAAATCCAGTCGGTCATGGACGGGGATTTGAATCCTTTTATTCACGCGTATTTGGAATGGAAGCTGTCCGGGGCTCCCCCGCGAAAGGGGTCCGGACCGGATTGAACGGGGCGGCCGGGCGTCCCCTTGCAAAGGGGACAAACCCGCCCTATAATTGCGGAGACGCCGTCTTCCCCTCCGGGGGAGAGGGCGGGGCTTTTGTCGGTGCCCACATTGAGGAGGATTCGATGGAGAACCCACAGCCGAACTACAAGGCCATGCGGCGCAATTACTTGGTCAACAAGCGCCTCCAGATCAAGTACGCCATCATCATCAGCGCGGTCTTGGCCTTGATGGTCATCCTCATGCAGGCCCACACCTTTCTGGTCATTCGGACCATCGAGCCGGAAAACGCCACCCCGGGCATGGTCGATACGATGCATTCCCTGCAACTCTGGATGCTGTCCAGCGGTTTGATCTATATGGTGGTCATCCCCATCCTGTCCATCTTCATTTCCCACAAGATCGCCGGCCCCCTGTACCGCCTGGAGAAATCCATCCGGGAAGCCCTGGAAACCGAAGGGCCCATCCGGCCCATCAAGCTGCGGGACGGCGACGAGCTTCACAGCCTGGCGGAAATGATCAATAAGCTTTTTGACCGCCTCCCCCAGAACAAAAAGCCCGGCTGACCTTCCCGCGAACGCTTTTGACAGGTCCGCCGGGGCGTGATACACTAGCCCCATGGCTTACCTTCTTATTGTCGATGACGAGAACACCACTTCGGATTTATTGGTCGCCGTTCTTCAGAAAGACGGACACACCCTGCACACCGCCAAAAACGGCGCCGAAGCCCTGGCCACGCTGGGCGAACGAACCCCCGACCTGATCCTCATGGACGTGTCCATGCCCGAGATGGACGGCTACACCATGGTGTCCCATCTGAGCGCCGACACGGCCACCCGGGACATTCCCGTGGTCGTCATGACCGGCAAAAACGCCCTGGAAGACACCTTCCGCCAATTCACCAACGTGGCGGACTTCTTCGCCAAGCCCTTCGACGTGAAGGCCCTTCGTCAACGGGTCCTGCAAATCCTCGCCCAACACGGGCGCCGCTGATTTTTTTCCGTGACCGAAACGCCCCCCCGCACGACGTCGCTCGATGAATTGATGGCCCAGCGCCGGGCCAAAGTGGCGGCGCTCCGCGCCGACGGCGTGAATCCCTACCCCACCCGCTTCGACGGCGTTTCGGCGGCCGCCGACGTGCTGGCCCGCCACAAAGACCTGCCCCCCAGCGGCCACGCCGACGAACCCGTGGCCGTGTCCGGCCGGGTGGTCACCTGCCGCGACATGGGGAAAACCATCTTCGCCCACCTTCAGGATTTGTCCGGGAAAATCCAAATTTATTTTAAGAAGGACGAACTCCCCGACGCCTTTCTGGCTTTCCAGAAAACCGTGGACTCCGGCGACATCGTCGGGGTCGAGGGATCGCCCTTCCGCACCCGCACCGGCGAAATCACCGTCCACGTTAAAAGCTGGCGCCTCCTGGCCAAGGCCCTTCGCCCGCCGCCGGAAAAATTCCACGGCATGACGGACGTGGAAATCCGCTACCGCCGGCGGGAAGTCGATTTGTTCAGCAACCCGGAAGCCCGGGAGCGTTTTCTGGACCGCCAGCGCATCGTGAGCGCCCTGCGGGAGGTCCTTCTCCAAAAGAATTTTATCGAGGTGGAAACCCCCATCCTGCAGGCCGTGGCCGGCGGCGCGGCGGCCAAGCCCTTCGTCACCCAGCACCACGCCTTGGGCATGGAGCTGTTCATGCGCATCGCCCCCGAACTTTTTTTAAAGCGCCTCCTCGTGGGGGGGTTGGAGCGCGTGTTCGAAATCGGCCGCGCCTTCCGGAACGAGGGGATCGACACCCGCCACAACCCCGAGTTCACCATCCTGGAGGCTTATCAGGCCTTTACGGACGTGAACGGCATGATGGATTTGACCGAGGAGTTGATCCGCAACGCCGCGCGCAAAATCAAAGCCGTTCCCCGTGCCCCGGTGGAAGGCGCGCCCCCGGCGGACCCCGCCCGGCTCTCTTTTTCCTACCGGGGCAAAACGGTGGCCCTGGCGGAGCCCTTCGCCCGGGTTTCCGTCGAAGAAGAATTCACGAAGTTGGGCTTGGACTACCGGGCCATTTGCCGGGACGGAAGTTGGAAAGCCGCCGCCGCGAAGGTGGGACTGGACGTGGAAGGCGCCCCGGAGGCCAAATGTTTCGAAGCCATCCTGGACGAGCGGATTTTGTCCAAGGTGCCCCCGGCCAGCTTCGTCTACGGCTATCCCGCCGTGTTCTCGCCCCTGGCCAAGCAAAGCCCCGCCACCCCGGAAATCGCCGAACGGTTCGAGCTTTTCATCTGCGGCGAGGAAGTGGCCAACGCCTACTCCGAACAAAACGACCCGGACGTTCAGCGCAAACACTTTGAGGAACAGGCCCGCCAACGAAAAGCCGGCAACGACGAAGCCATGCCGGCCGACGAGGAGTTTCTGATCGCGCTCGAGCACGGCATGCCGCCCGCCGGGGGGCTCGGCATCGGCGTGGACCGCCTCACCATGATTTTGACCGAAACCGATTCCATCCGGGAAGTGATCCTCTTCCCGCTTCTCCGTCCCTCTTGACCCGCCGCCCATGAGGCGCCGCCCCTTCTCCGACGGTCCAGCGCGGGGCGTCGCCCGATGAAATCCCTCGAACTTTTCTTGGCCTTCCGGTACCTGCGGGGGTCCCGCCGCACGTTGGGGGGGAGCCTGACCTCGGCCATCGCCATCGCGGGGGTGACGGTCGGTGTGGCCGCCTTGATCGCCACCTTGGCCGTCATGACGGGGTTTCGGGAGGACATCCGGGCCAAAATCCTCGGGGCCCAACCGCACCTATTGATTCAGCCGCCGGGGAACGGCACCCTGCCCGACGCCGACTACCAAGAACGCTTTTCCGGGGTGAAGGACGTCGTCGCCTGGTCGCCCTTTGTTTTGGGTCAGGCCCTGGTTCGCAGCGCCCAGGGCGCCCAGGGCGTGGTGGTCAAGGGCGTCGACCCCGCCCGGGAACCCGGCGTCACGGGGTTGGACAAACGGTTGGTCATTGGGAATTGGGCCGAACTCGGCCGTCCGCCGGCCAAAGGCAACCCGCCCCCGGTGTTCCTCGGGAAGGAATTGGCCGCGCGGCTCGAAACGGGGTTGGGCGACCGGATCGTTCTCGCCGTCTCCAACGGCGGCGATGCGGGCCTGGGCTCTCTGCCCGATCTATCGGCCTACACCGTGGCGGGGATTCTCGAAACCGGGCTCTACGACTACGATTCGTCGCTGTTGATTATGGGCCTGGGGTCCGCCCAAACCCTTTTTGGTCTTCCCGGCCGCTTGACCGGCCTGGGCGTCCGGCTGGAAGACGCCGACGAATTCACGGGACCGGCCATGAAGCTCCAGGCGAAATTCTCCTCCCTGGGATTTGTGCGCTCCTGGCTGGCCCTCAACCGGCCGCTCTTCGCCGCCCTTCGCCTGGAAAAAATCGTGATGTTCCTGATCCTGGCCTTGATCACGCTCGTGGCGGCCTTCACCATTTTGTCCAACCTGCTGCTGGTCACGGCCCAGCGCACCCGGGAAATCGGCATTTTGGGAGCCATGGGCGCGACCCCCGGCATGATCCAGCGGATCTTCCTGCTCAAGGGCCTGCTCATGGGGGCTTTCGGCACGGCCGCGGGCACGGCCCTGGGCCTCTCCATTTCGTGGCTTCTCAAGAAATACGAATTCGTCAAACTGCCGGCGGACGTTTACTACGTGGAGCGACTGCCGGTCCGCGTGGTCCCTTCCGACGTGTTCCTGGTCCTCCTCTGTTCCATGGTCATCGTGCTGGTGGCGACCCTCTACCCCTCCCGGGCGGCGGCCAAAATGGACACCCTGGAGGCCGTGCGCCAATGAACGACGCGCCGGCGGTGTCGGCGAGAGGGCTGGGCAAACGTTTCGGCGCCGTCCCGGTGCTGACGGACTTGGCCTTCGACGTGCGCCCGGGGGAGCGGGTCTGCGTTTGGGGCCCGTCGGGGGCGGGGAAATCCACCCTCCTTCACGTGCTGGGTCTCATGACCCCGCCCACCGCCGGAACCCTGAGCCTCTTCGGACGGGACGTCGGCGGTCTTTCCGTGGCGGAGCGGGCCCGCTGGCGGAACGAAAAGATCGGTTTTCTGTTCCAGTTCCACCACCTCCTGCCGGATTTGTCCCTCCTCGAAAATGTTATGATTCCCCTTCTCATCCGACGGCGGTCTCCCGACGAAGCGGCGTCCCGCTCCCGGGACCTGCTGGTCCGGTTGGGCCTGGGGCACCGGCTGGACCACCGTCCGGCGGACGCGTCGGGAGGCGAACGTCAGCGCGCCGCGCTGGCCCGCGCTCTGGTGGGCGAACCCGCTTTGCTGTTGGCCGACGAACCCACCGGCAATCTGGACCGCGGCATCGGCCGCGAGGTGGAAGCCCTGATGAACGAGGAAGCGCGCGCCCGGGGCGCCACCTTGATCGTGGTGACGCACGACGAAACGTTGGCCGCGCACATGGACCGGCGGCTGGGACTGGTGGACGGCCGCTTGGCCGACCCGGTTCCGGGACCCGCCCGGTGAAGGAGAAAACGTGACCGTTCCAACCCAGTCCGCAACAACCGCCGCCTCCCTTCCGGGGGGGACCTCCCTGATGATTTACTTGAACGGTCGCTTGGTTCCCAAGGAACAGGCCGTGGTCTCCGTGTTCGACCACGGGCTCCTCTACGGCGACGGCGTGTTCGAAGGCATTCGCGCCTACAACGGCCGGGTGTTCCGGTTGAAGGAACATTTGGAGCGCCTCTACCGCTCGGCGCGGGCCATCGTGTTGGAAATCGGCCTGCCCATCGCGGAGATGGAAAAAGCCGTCCTGGACACTCTGCGCGCCAACAATTTGCGGGACGCCTACATCCGCCTGGTCGTGACCCGGGGCGTGGGCGATCTGGGCCTCGACCCGAAGAAGTGTCCCAAGGCCACGGTGTTCATCATCGCCGACCGCATCGCCCTGTACCCGCCGGAATGCTACACCGACGGTTTGGAGGTCAACACGGTGTCGACCCGGCGCAATTCCAGCCAGGCGCTCAATCCGAACATCAAATCGCTGAATTATTTGAACAACATTCTGGCGAAGATCGAAGCCGGCCTCTCGGGCGCCCGGGAAGCCATCATGCTCTCCCTGGAAGGCTACGTGGCGGAATGCACGGGGGACAACATTTTTTTCATCAAAGGCAACCGCCTGGTGACGCCGCCCACGGTGGCCGGGGCCCTGGAAGGCATCACGCGGGCCGTGGTCTGGGACCTGGCGTCCGTCGCCGGGCTCGCGCCCGAGGAAATGCTCTTTACGCCCTTCGACCTGTTCACGGCCGACGAGGTCTTTTTGACGGGAACGGCCGCGGAAGTCATCCCGGTGGTCCGCATCGACGCCCGCACCATCGGCGCGGGCCGTCCGGGCCCGAAAACGCAAAAGCTCATCCAGGCGTTCCGGGAATTGGCCGCCCGCGAGGGGACGCCGATTTAATTTCCGTCGGGAACTTTCGGCCCCGGGGCGCGTTCAAGTAAAGGCGGGTTCCGGCCGAAGTTGAAATTGACAGCCCCCGGAAAAGGGTCTAGAATTCAGCGAAGTCGAAACAGCCGTCGATCGCGGAGGTCGAGATGTCCAACCGATTCACCGAACGCGCGCAACGAGTCATTCTGATCGCCCAGGAAGAAGCCAAACGCCTCAACCACGACTACGTGGGCACGGAGCATTTGCTGTTGGGGCTGATCGCCCTGGGCGAAGGCGTGGCGGCCCAGGTGATGGCCAACTTGGGCGTCGACTTGCGGCGCGTGCGCGCGGAAATCGAAAAAATCGTCGGCACCGGGGACAACGTCATGCTCCTCGGCGAAATCCCCTTCACCCCCCGCGCCAAAAAAGTGTTGGAACTGGCCGTCGAAGAAGCCCAGAACATGGGCCACAATTACGTGGGCACCGAACACCTCCTCCTGGGGCTCATTCGGGAAGAGGAGGGCGTCGCGGCCCGCGTTCTGGAAAACATCGGCGTTCGTTTGGACGTCGTCCGCGAAGAAGTGATCTCGCTTTTGGGCGAGGGACAAGCCGGCGCCCAGGGCGCTCCCGGCGGTTCCCAACCCCCGGCGCACCACCAAACCCCGGCCCGGACCAAATCGAAAACCCCGACCCTCGATGAATTCGGCCGGGATCTCACTCTGATGGCCAAGGACGGCAAGCTGGATCCCGTCATCGGCCGCGAAACCGAAATCGAGCGCGTCATCCAGATTTTGCTCCGCCGCACGAAGAACAACCCGGTCCTGATCGGGGACCCCGGGGTGGGCAAGACCGCCATCGTGGAAGGTCTGGCCCAGCGCCTGTCCTCCGACGAAGCCCCCGAACTTCTCCAGGGCAAGCGGGTCATGACCCTGGATTTGGCGGCGGTCGTGGCCGGCACCAAATACCGCGGCGAATTCGAGCAGCGGCTCAAAAACATCATGGAAGAAATCCGCCGCGCGAAAAATCACATCATCCTTTTCATCGACGAGCTTCACACGGTGATCGGCGCGGGCGCCGCCGAAGGGGCCATCGACGCCTCCAACATGCTGAAGCCCTCCCTGGCCCGGGGCGAACTCCAGTGCATCGGCGCCACCACCCTGGACGAATACCGGAAGTACATCGAACACGACGCGGCCCTGGAACGCCGGTTCCAGCCCATCGTCGTCGACCCGCCGTCGGTCGAAGACACCGTGAAGATTTTAAAGGGCCTCAAAGACCGCTACGAAACCCACCACAAGGTCAAGTTCGAGGATTCGGCGCTTTCGGCCGCGGCGGAATTGTCCGACCGCTACATCACCGACCGGTTCCTGCCGGACAAAGCCATCGATTTGATCGACGAAGCCGGCAGCCGTTCGCGGCTTCAAGTCACCCAGCGTCCCCAGGAATTGAAGGACCGCGAGGGGGAGATCGACAAAGTCACCAAGGACAAGGAAGCCGCCATCGCCGCCCAGGAATACGAGAAAGCGGCCAAGCTGCGCGACAAAGAAAAGGAAATGCGCCGGCAGATGGAAGAGGCGCGCAAAAATTGGCGCGAGAAACGGGACGCCACGGTGCCCGTCGTGGTCGGCGAGGACATCGCCGCCGTCGTCTCCAAATGGACCGGCATCCCCACCACCAAATTGACCGAGACCGAGCAGGAAAAGCTGATCCACATGGAAGCCGAACTCCACAAGCGCCTGATCGGCCAACAGGAAGCCATCGTGTCGATCAGCCAGGCCATCCGGCGAAGCCGAACCGGTTTGAAGGATCCGAAGAAACCCATCGGCAGCTTCATTTTCCTGGGCCCCACCGGCGTCGGAAAAACCGAATTGGCCCGGGCCCTGGCGGAATTCCTCTTCGGCAACGAAGAGGCCTTGATCCGCATCGACATGTCGGAATACATGGAAAAATTCGCGGTGTCGCGCCTCATCGGCGCGCCCCCGGGCTACGTGGGGTACGAAGAGGGCGGCCAATTGACGGAGGCCGTCCGTCGGAAACCCTATTCGGTCGTGCTTTTGGACGAGATCGAAAAAGCGCACCCGGACACCTTCAACATTCTGCTCCAAATGATGGACGACGGCGCCCTGTCGGACAATCTGGGCCACCGGGTGAGCTTCAAAAACACGGTCATCATCATGACCTCCAACGTCGGGGCGCGGTTGATTTCCAAGGGGAAATCCCTGGGCTTCCTCGTGCAGGAGGACGCGGCCAAGGACTACGCCGCCATGAAAGACACCGTCATGGAAGAGGTCAAGAAAGCCTTCAACCCGGAATTTTTGAACCGGTTGGACGACATCATCGTTTTCCATCCTCTCACCCGGGAAGACAGCCGGAAGATTTTGGACCTCATGCTGGCCCGCGTTTCCAAAAAACTCGCGGTCCAGGGTTTCACCGTCGATCTGACCGAAGAGGCCCGGGCGTTCCTGGTGGACAAAGGGTTCGACCCCAATTACGGGGCCCGGCCGCTGCAACGGTCCATTCAGCGTCTTCTGGAAGACCCCCTGGCCGAGGACATCCTCTCGCGGAAGATCGCGGCGGGGACGTCGGTTTTCGTGGATTTGGATTCCCAAGGCCAGAAGCTCTCCTTCTCCACCACCCCTCCTCAAAAAGCCGTCAAGAGCGGCGGATAAGCGGTCCCCGGCGGGACCGGGGCGGGCGCCGCGAGCGTCCGAACGCCCCCGACGGGGCTCAATCATGCGTTGGCGAAAACGGGGCGGTTTTTTCGCCCTCCTAAGTGTTTCTCTCTTCGCCCTCTGGTGGGGCGCGGGGGTTCCGCGCGCCCAGCGCTGGCTAAAATCCAAATTGGAATCGGTTTTGTCCCAGGCCCTCGGCCGACCCGTGCGGTCCGACGCCGTTCGCCTCTCTCCCTTCCTCCTTCATTTCTCCGTTGAAAATCTTCGCGTCGGCGACCCGGACGCGCCTCTCTTCGCCTGCCGTCGGTGGACGTTTTACACGGCCGTCACCGAAGAAACCCCCTGGTCCTGGCTCTTTTTTTCCCTGGGGCGTTCCGACGTGGAGGTCCCCGTGGTTCGCTGGACGTCCACCGGCGGGCCGTTGGTTTGGCCCGCGGATTTGTGGTCCCGCCTTCCGCGCCATTCGATCCATTGCATTCACGGCGCTTTGCTATGGGATCGCGTCGGCGAATCGCCGATTCGTTTGGCGGACGTGGCCGGCGGGGTCGACCTGGCGGCCGACCAATGGACGTGGAACCTTCGGGGCGTGGGCGACCCCGGCGCCTGGGCCGTTTCGGGCGTTCTCAAGAACGGCGGCGGGGGACTTTCCGTCGGGACGGCGCGCGTCCTCTTGGAGAGTTTGCCCGCCGAATTTTTGACCCGGGCTCTCCCGCCCGCCGTGGGCCGATGGACGGGGTCGGGGCGGGTCCTGGTCCGGGCCCGATTTGAAGCCCGGGCCGGAACCGGAGGGACCGACAAGGCCGGGCGCGTGGCGCTCACGGATTGGGACGTGGAGGCCGAGGCCCGGGAAGCCCGTTGGTGGCCCCGGATTCCCGGGGGAGGCGGCGCGGTGGAGACGCGGGGCATTCCCGTGAGTTTTCAAGCCCGAATGGATCGCGGCCGGCTTTCGGTCGGCCGTCTGGAGCTTTGGCGGACGTTGACCCTGACGGGGACCGTTCTCCGTCCCTGGGAGCGCGACCAGCGAACGGTGGATTTCTCCTTTGAAAGCGGCGGGTTGGATTTGGCCGACGTCAAGGCCGGGGCCGGGGGCCTGTGGCGCAATTTGCCTCTGGGGGGCCGCTTGGGAGTTTCGGGCCGTTGGGCCGGGCCCTGGGTCCACCCCAAAATCGACGGGACCGCCGCCTTGGACCAAGGGACGTTGGCCGGGGTCTCGTTGCCGCCGCTTCGCGTGGAGGCCCGGTGGGCCGACGGTCGGTTCGGGGGGCGGGCCGCGATCTGCGGGGGAACGATCTCGTTGGAGGCCCCCGCGCCGTCCACGGGCGTCGCCGTGTCGTCCTGGACCGCGGTGGCGGAAAACGTGGATTTGGGGGTTTGGGCGGGGGCGAACGGTTGGCCCGAGGTGGGCGGCCGGGCCAGCGGGCAATTCGTGTTCGGCCGACGTTCCGAGGCGGTGTCCGGCGGATGGCCGGTGCAGGGCGAAGGCGCTTGGGCCGTCGAAAATTTTCGCTGGGGGGCCCACCATCGGGCGGAAACCGTTTCCGGCCACCTGTCCCTGCGGGAGGACGGATTTCGGGCCTTGGGCGACGGCGGGCGTTTTGTGGCCGCGGTCGACGTCTCCTCCGGGGGCTGGCGGATCGATCGGTTGGCCTACGCCGCGCCGGAAGGTTTTTCGTTTGAGGGCAACGGCCGGTTGACCGGAGATCCCGCGGCCTGGGACCTGCGGGCCCGGCTCGAGGCCTTTCCCCTTCGGGACGTGCCGCCCATCCTTCGGCGATTCCCCGAGGTCGTTGGAACGCTCTCCGCCGACGGCGCTTTGACCGGGCCCCTGAACGAACCCCGTTTTGAAGGCGGCGTCCGACTCCAAGGCGTTCGTTGGCGCCCGGGCGGCGCCGTTCACGCGGCGGACATGGAATTTCACGGGAGCCGCCGACACCTCCGGTTGCCGCGGTTGTCCTGGGACGACACGGTGACGGCCGACGGGGCCTGGATTCCGGAGCGGGGGTGGCAATTGTCGGCGACCTTCAACAAGACGGACGCGGCCCGGGCCTTCGATTTTTGGTCCGGCGCGGGTTTCCTGTCCGGAACGGTGGAAGGGCAGTTGTCCCTCTCCGGGGCGCCCGGCGCCCCGTTGGACGAGACGCGGGGCTGGGGCAATCTTCAGTGGACCGACGGCCGCTGGGGGCCCGTGGAATTCCGGCGGGCCACCGGGGTGTTTTTTCTCGATCATTCGAAAATCTTGTTGGACGGTTTGGATCTGCGTCAATCGTCCGGGGCATTCCACGCGGACGGGGAATGGACCCGCGAGGCTCCGGCGCGTTGGGCCTGGCGCGCGAATCTTCGGGCCGCCGATTTTCGCGCGGCGGGCGCCTGGGACGGGAGCGCCGTCGTGTCGGGCGCCCTCGATCGGGGCCGATGGACGGGGACGGCGATTTCGCCCGGGTTGTCCTGGGACGGCATCGGGTTGGGCGAGATCCGCGCGGGTTTCCACGCCGACCGATCCGGCGGTTCCGTGGCGCCCTTTCAATCGGGCGCGGGCCTCCGGGGGGAACTTCGCTGGGAAAGGGCCGGGGGCTTCCTGAACGGTTGGGCCTCCTTGGACAACGCCCGTTGGGCCGAATTGCTTCCGGTCGGTGTGCGCTCGCCCCTCCTTCGCCGTTCGGACGTCGTCCCGGGGCGGGGGCGGGCCCTGGCCCGTTTTTCGGGAACGTGGGCCGACCCCCGGGTCGAGCTCCAGGGTTCCGTGAACGGGGCTCAATGGAAATCCGTCGGCGTGGACATCGAGGCGACCGCGGCGTGGTCCGATCACCGTCTCAGCGTTTCGAAAGCCTCGGTGCGGTTGGGCTCGGGCGGCGGGGCCACCGCCCGCGGCGAAGTGGTGTTTTCAACGACCGGGGCTCCGCCCGCCGCCCAATGGTCGGCGGATTTTAACGACCTGCGGCTTGGGCCCGTTCTCACGGCCGTCGTCCCCGATAATCTCTGGGACGGTCGCGCCACCGGCCGCGTGGAAGGTCGCGGGACGATGGACGATCCCGAGGTGCAATTTCGCGCGTCGGGGAACCTTCAACGGGGCGAAACCATCGAATGGACCATCGGAGCGGATTGCGTCCACCGGGTTTGGACCGTCCGCCAGGCGGACTTTGGCACCCCCGAGGGGTCGTTAAAGATCCGGCCCGGGGGAACCCTCGCTCCCGGCCCGTCCGGCGGGGAGCGGGCCCAATTCGTCGCCGACGCCCGAAACATTCACGCGGGCCCCCTGACCTTTTTCGGCGCGGTGGCCGTCGACGGCGCTTGGCGCGGCGACCCTCAAGAAATTTCCGCCCGTCTGACGGCCCGTTCCCTGTGGGTCAACCAGCAATGGGTCGATCGCGATCTCGCGCAAATCCGTTGGACGCCCGGGAACCTGGAATTCGAGCCGTTGTCCGGGGAGGCCCCCTATTTGACCGGACGAATGGATTTGGCCGACTGGCCCCAAACGCGTTTGGAGGATTTGACGCTCTGGGAGGGCTCCGTTCGGCGTTTGTGGATGTCCGGCGAGGTGGGTCCCCGCCGGTGGGATTTCGACCTCCGCGCGGTGGGCATGGAGGCCGAGACCCTCGTGGCCATCGCCAATTTGGACTGGCCCGTGACGGGGCGTTGGAACGCGCGGGTTCGCGGCCGGGGAACGCCCGCCGATCCGGGTCTGGACGCCGAGATTCGGGGGCGGGACGGCCGACTGGGGCCGGTCCCCTACGACCGCCTGGAGGCGGACGTCGCCTGGTCCGGATCCACCGTGACGGTGCGCGATCTGCGCGTGGCCCGTTCGAACGGTTATTTGTTGACGGGCGAAGCCCACGGTCCCGCCGCGGGCGACCCGTCCGGGGGCGGGGACGTCGGAGCGCACCTGCGGCTCCAGGACGGCGAATTGAAAATCCTCCAGGACATGTGGCCCACCTGCAAAAAGGCCCGCGGAGCGTTTTCCGGAGAGCTGAACGTCGAATCCAAGAACGGCGGCCTCCGTTCCGCCGGATACTTTGAGATTCGGGACGGCCAATTGACCAACCGGGCCTACGCCCGGCACGTCAAGGATTTGGGGGTGCGACTATTGCTCGTGGACGACCGGTTGATGGTGGAGTCCGGCGCCGCCCGGATCGGCGCGGGCCGGGCGGTCCTGCGGGGCGACGTCCTCCTTCCGCGCGACGCGCCCCCCGTGTACAACCTCTGGCTGGAAACCCTGGGCGACCGGGGCGTGGAGGTGGAAGTCCCCCAATTGTCCGTGCCGCCGGGACCCGTGTTCAGCCGGCTGCCCGTTTTTCAGGAATCCCTGAAGGGTGTTTCCCGGGGGGAACCGATCTTCGTCCTTCACGCGACCGGTCCCCAGGGACGCCACGTGATCACGGCCGACGTGACGTTGAACAATTCCCAGTTCACTTACCCCCCCGCCAAGGGCGCTTTTCACCGGGTGCCGGGCCCCCGGTTTTGGCGGGACTTCTGGCGCGAAGCGGCCTGGGACGTCCGGTTTCACACGGGGAAGGACACCTGGTACCGCAACGAATACGTCAACGTGGAAATCGACGGAAACCTGGCCCTGGCCGGACGGCCGGGCGCCTGGTTGGCCAACGGCAAGATCGGCGCCCGCCAAGGGGTCATCAATTATTTGGGGCAAAACTTCATCGTGACCCAAGGCGCCTTCGAGGTCGAGACCGACACCCGCCCCGGCCTCACGCACGGCGTCTACCCGTACATTTCCGGCGTGGCGGAAAAAACCGTGGCCGGGGTGGACGCCCGGGGGTTCGCCAACGACGACGTCGTCACCATGGTGGTGGACCGCGCCCGGTTGGGGGAAATCCAACCGCGCTTCATTTCCCGCAACAGTCCGGGCCTAAAATCGGACCGGGTGGCCATGCGGGCCCTGGGGCTTTCGGGAGAGGATCAGCTTTCCCAGTCCGACCGGGACCAACTTTTTCGGGCCGGACTCGTTCAGTTGGTGGGGGCGAGCGCGGCCCCCCTGGCGACGCGGTTGGCTCAAAACTTCGGAATTTATATGATCAACACGATTTACGAGCCCCCGGAGACGACCGAGTCCGCTTCCCCTTTGAGCCCGACCCAAAGCCCGTCCGCCACCGCCGCCCCGGCCCGGGATTTGGCCACCTATTTGCGCGGGGCCGGCGCGTCGGCCCGCATTCGCCTGACCGACCGGTTGTTCGGGGTTTACAAAGTGAAGCTGGACGAAGCGCAGAATCAATTTTATTTCCGGGACGAAATCGAACTGGTCTACCGCGTGGCCAAAAGCCTTCACTTGCGGGCCAGCACGGAACTGGACTCGGAAAAATTGCTGGGGCAACCGCCCAACCGGCGGATCGCGTTGGAAAATCAATGGCGGTTCGGGCTTCCCCGGCGCCAATCCATTCCGAAGGAACCGCCTCCATGAAGCGAACGAACCGTTGGTGCGTGCTGATGATGTTGTCGTTGGTCCTGGGGTCCTTCGGACGCCTGCGGGCCGACGCCGATCCCGTGATCAAGGATCTTCGGGTGGAAGGGAACCGCTTCCTTCGCTCCCGGACGGTTCTTTCCAAAGTGAAAGCCAAGGCCGGCGACACGGTGACCGACCCCGCCTTTCGGGCGGACATCGACCGCCTGTTTGAAACCGGCCTGTACGACGACGTCGAGGTTTCCCTGGAAGACGTTCCGGGGGAAAAAACGGCCCAGGGCGCGCCCAAGGTCCGGGTGGTTTTCAAAATCAAAGAACGCCCCGTGGTTCGCCGCATCGATTTCAAGGGAAACCGCCGGCTCTCCGACAGCAAGTTCCGCGAAGAGTTGTCGTCCAAGTCCGACGAACCCTACGATCGATTCAAAGCCGGCCAGGACGTCCAAAAAATCGTGGCCAAATACCGCGAGGAGGGCTACGCCGAGGCCCAGGCGGAGTCCTACGTTTCGCTGAATCCCCGGACCAACAAAGTCATTTTGACCTTCTTCGTGACCGAGGGGAACCGCGTGCTGGTGGACGCGGTCCGCGTGGAGGGAAACCGGTTTATGACGGCGCGGAAGGTTCGTGGACGGCTTAAAAAAACCCGCCGCAAAAAAGTTTTTAAGGAAGACACTTACAAAGAGGACATCGATCACCTGATCGAAGCCTACCGGGACCAGGGGTTCCTGGAGGTCCAGGTGGACGCCTCGAGCCGCACGTTCTCCGAGGATCACACGCGGGTGACCTTGACCCTGGGCGTCCGGGAAGGCCGGCGTTACACCGTGGGCGGGATCGCTTTCGCCGGGGCAACGCTTTACAAAGACGCGGAACTCGCCAAGGCCGTCGCCCTGCGGTCGGGCAAACTGTATGAACAATCCCGGATGAACGAATCCCTCCGGTCGCTCCAGGACTTGTACGCGGACAAGGGGTATTTGCGGGCCGAAATCGATCCCCAAACCGTGACCCACCCCGTGGACGATTCCCAGGGCACCGTGGACGTCACCTTCGCCATCGTCGAAAGTTCGGTCGTTTACGTGGACCGCGTTTACGTGGACGGCAACACCTACACCAAGGAAAACGTGGTGCGCCGCGAGGTGCTGCTCAAGCCCGGCGACGTGTTTTCGGCGGGGAAAATGCGGCGTTCCGTCGAACGTATTTACAATTTGGGCTTTTTGGACGACGTGCAGGTCGACATCCAGCAGCCCCGGTCGCCCTCCCTGGCCGACGTCGTGTTTTCCGTCAAGGAAGGCAAGCCCGGCATCCTGTCCGCCGGCGCGGGTTTTTCGAGTTTGGACGGCGTGGTCGGCACCCTCCAGGTGCAACACATCAACCTCTTCGGCTTGGGTCAGCGCCTCAACTTGATGTGGGAATTCGGGAGGAAAAAACAGAATTACGAAATCGGCTGGACGGACCCCTGGTTCCTCAACAAGCCCGTCAGCTTCGGCGTCGACCTCTTCGACACCGTCCGGACCCTGCCCTTCCAGAACGATTCCTTCGCCTACAAGAAGGGAAATCGCGGGTTCGGCCTGCGCCTGGGGCCCCGCCTCTCGGACGAACTGTCCCTGATCGAAAACTACAACTACGAGCGGGTCCGGGTGTTCGACATCGAACCCAAATTCATCGGCAACGACGACCCCGCCAACAACATCGCCCCGTCGGACGACATCAAATCCGCGGTCACCACCGGCGTCGTGTGGGACACCCGCGACAATGTGTTTGACGCGTCCCGGGGCGGCCGGCACAGCGCCACGGTGGAAGTGGCCGGCGGGCCCTTCGGCGGCGATTTGAATTTCTACAAGCCCGAACTGTCGGTGGCGCGCTATTTCCCGACCTTTTGGAAATTCGTTCTGACGCTTTCCGTCCGGGGGGCGTTCGTCAAAGAATTCCCGCCCAGCAAAGAGCTGCCTTTTTCGGAATTGTTCCGCGTGGGCGGGGTCGACACCGTGCGGGGCTACGACATCGGCGAAGTGGGCGTCGACGGCGGCCACACCTACATGGTGTACAACGCCGAGTATAAATTCCCCATCGTCCAGGAAAGTCACCGGACCATTCTCCAGGGCGCCTTTTTCGCCGACGTGGGTGGCAGCTGGGCGGGCAACCGGGACGTCAACCTCGGGATCGGAAGCCGCCTCAACCAAATGCGGTCGGGCGTCGGGTTCGGCGTTCGTTTCAAAACCCCGGTCTTTCCCATCCGATTGGACTGGGGCTACGGACTGAACCATTTGCCCGGCCAACCCCTGAGCCAGTTCTATTTCACCATCGGGAACATTTTTTAACCCCGTTCCTCGGCGGTGGACAGCCCCGATCCAATAGTGTAAAATCAGCGTTTTAAAGCGGTTTCGCCCCGTACGGGGGAGGATCTTTTGTTGTCCGCCCAATCCCATTGGAAACGTTTCCACGTCGTCTTTTTCGCGGTCGCCGGATTCCTGGCGACGGCCGGGGCCCCCTTGCGGTCCCTCGAGATTCCCTTGAAACGGGGCACCAACCAGGCGACCCGCGTCGGTTTCGTGGACATGGACAAGATTTTCCGGGAATATCCGGAAACCCAGAAGGCCCGGGCGGATTACTACAAGGCTCTGGAAAAACGGCGTTCCGAATTGGCGTCCCGGGAAAAGGAATTGGCTTCCTTGGACGGACCCGGCCCCGTGGGCGGGACCTCGACGCCCCCGGCGGTGTCCACCGGATTGTTCTCCTTGCCCCTGGAATTGACCCCGCCCGCGGCTTCCACGGGGACGGCCGCGGTCGCCCCGCCCGCTCCTCCGGATCCGGAGGAACGGGAAGCGGAACGACGCCAAAAGCGCGAGGAGATCGCCGCGGCCCGGGCCTCGGCCGCTCGGGAGTTGAAGGAACTCGAAGAAAAGAAATCGGTTCAGATTTTGGGCGCTTTGTACAAAACCCTCGTGCAGTTGGCCCAGGAAAAGGGCGTTGATCTGGTGGTTGATAAATCGGCCATTCTCTACGGCCAAAGCGCCATCGATTTGACGGAACCCTTGGCCCGGCGTTTGCGGGGGCTTCCGGACGACGGAAAACCTTGAGGATCCTCACGTGAAACTAACGGTATCGCAAATAGCGGAATTGACGGGCGGGGCGGTTCGCGGCGACGGGGCCACGGTCATCGAGGGCGCGGCCGGGTTGGGCGAAGCCACGGCCCGGGACATCACTTTTCTGGGGAACGCCAAATACCGGTCCCAATTGGAAACGACCAAAGCCGGGGCGGTCCTGGTGTCCCCGGATGTGGAGACGGGCTCGCTTCCGGCCGTCGTCGTCAAGAACCCCCCCTACGGTTGGGCCCGGGTCTTGGAGGTTTTGGAAAAAGACCGCACCCGGCGACCGGCGGGCGTCCATCCGACGGCCCAGGTGGCTCCGACCGCCCGGGTGGGGAAAAACGTGACCATCGGCGCCTTTACCGTGGTGGAAGAGGGCGCGGTGATCGGCGACAACAGCGTGTTGTATGCCCACGTCTACGTGGGGTTCGACGTCCGCATCGGCCGCGACTGCCTGATCTACCCCCGGGCGACCTTGCGCGAACGGGTGACCCTGGGCGACCGGGTGATCCTTCAGCCCGGCGCCGTCATCGGTTGCGACGGGTTCGGTTTTACCGTTCACGAAGGCAAACACTACAAGATCCCCCAGGTGGGAACGGTGGAGATCGGCGACGACGTGGAAATCCAGGCCAACACGACGATCGACCGCGCGGCGGTGGGCGTGACCAAAATCGGCCGGGGCACCAAGATCGACAACTTGGTGCAAATCGCCCACAACACGGAGATCGGGGAGCACTGTCTGATCGTCGCTTTGACCGGCATCGCCGGGTCCGTTAAAATCGGCCGCTACGTCACCCTGGCCGCCCAGGTCGGCGTCGCGGGGCACCTCAGCATCGCCGACGGGGTGATCGTCGCGGCCCGGGGCGGCGTGACCCAGTCCCTTAAAACCCCCAAAGAAGTCCTCTGGGGTCTTCCCGCCCAGCCGATCCGCGACGAGCTGAAATGTCAGGCCGCCCTCCGCCGTCTTCCGGCCGTGTTGGAGGAATGGCGCGAATTCAAAAAGAAGGGGAATCCGCCCGCGTGAAACTCTTTTCCACCGGGGAACGCCAACGCACCATCGCCCGCGAGGCGGTGTACAAAGGCGTCGGCCTCCACACCGGCAACAAATGCCATTTGATTTTTAAACCCGCCCCGGCGGGGCACGGCGTCGTTTTTGTCCGCACGGACCTTCCCGGGAAACCCCGCCTGCCCGCCCACCACTCCATCGTTTCCAGCGTCGTGCGCGGCACCACCTTGAGCCTCGACGGGGAAAAGAACCACGAAGCCCGGGTGCACACCGTCGAACACGTGTTGTCGGCGCTCTACGGCTTGGGCATCGACAACGCCGTGATTGAAGTGAACGCCAACGAACCGCCCGTGGCCGACGGCAGCGCCCGGCCTTTTTGGGACGCCTTGGACGCCGCCGGCGTGACGGAGCTGTCCGAGCTCCGGACGTTCTTTCAGCCGGACCCCTTGGATTACGCGGCCGGCGAAACCCATTACCAAGTCGAACCGGCCGACGAGTTGATCATCGAAACGAGCATCCATTTCAAACACCCGCTCATCGGCGAGCAGAGCCGGGAATTCACCGTGACGCGCGAATCCTACCTGAACGAGATTTCCCGGGCCCGGACCTTTTGTTTCGATTTCGAAGTCGAGGCGTTGAAGCGGCAGGGTTTGGCCCGGGGCGGGTCCCTGGACAACGCGGTCGTGGTCGGCATGGACCGCATCCACAACAAGGAAAAATCCCTCCGCTATCCCGACGAATTCGTTCGGCACAAAACGCTCGACTTGATCGGCGACCTCTTTTTGCTGGGCGCGCCCCTGAAGGCGCGCATCAAAGCCCACCGCGTGGGCCACGGACACAACGTCAATTTGGTCAAAAAATTGGCGGCGCAGATGACCGGCGAAGCGCCGTCCCAGACCGCCGTCACGTCGAATCACTGATTTAAATCCCGGAGGACTCTTTCCCATGGACAACGTCGCGCCCCGCACCCTCACCACCGTCGAAATTATGGGGGCCATCCCCCACCGCTACCCGATCCTCATGATCGACACGGCGACGATCACCGAACCCGAGAAGAAAATCACGGGCTTCAAATCCGTTTCCGCCAACGAGCCGTTTTTTCAGGGGCATTTCCCCGGGCGTCCCATCATGCCGGGCGTCCTCATTGTGGAAGCCATGGCCCAGTCGGCTTGCGTGCTCTTTTTGTCGAAACCCGAACTCAAGGACAAGTTGGCGTTCTTTATGGGGATCGACAAGGTCAAGTTTCGCAAGCCCGTCGTGCCCGGCGATCAACTCGAACTTCGGGTGGAAGTGCTGCGGGGCGGCCGGGTGGGCAAATGCCGCGGCGAAGCCTTCGTGAAGAACGAAATCGTGACCGAAGCGGAATTCATGTTCGCGATCGTCGATAAACAGGAAGCCAAATGAACTCCCCCGCCGGCGACCCGTCCTCCGCCGGGATCCATCCCACGGCCGTCGTCCACCCCTCCGCCAAGATCGGCGCGGGGGTCAAAATCGATCCCTACGCGGTCATCGGTCCCGACGTCGAGTTGGGGCGCGGAACCTGGGTGGGCGCCCACGCGGTGGTGGAATTCGCCACCGTCGGCGAGGAATGCCGACTGCACCCCCATTCCTTCGTGGGCACCGAGCCCCAGGACCTTAAATTCAAAGGCGAGAAAACCCGGGCCCGGGTGGGCGCCCGCACCACGGTGCGGGAATGCGTGACGATCCACCGGGGCACCGCCGCGGCGGGCGAAACCGTGGTCGGGTCCAACTGTCTTTTGATGGCCTATTGCCACGTGGCCCACGACGCGATCTTGGCCGACGGCGTCATCATGGCCAACGCGGCCACCCTGGCCGGCCACGTGGAAGTGGGCCCCGGGGCCTTCATCGGCGGCCTGGTGGGCGTTCACCAATTCGCCCGCATCGGCGCCGGCGCCATGATCGGCGCCGGGTCCATGGTGCCCGCCGACGTCGCCCCCTTTTGCATGGTGCAGGGCGACCGGGCCAAGATCGTCGGTTTGAACGTGGTCGGCCTGCGCCGCCGGGGGACCTCCCGGGACGCTTTGTCCGCCATTAAAACCGCCTACCGGACGGTTTTCGGCATGGGATTGCCCCTGGCCGAGGCCATCGCCGCCATTGAAAAAACGGAGCGGCCGGCCGAAGTCCAGGTGTTTCTGGAGTTCCTGAAAAAAACCTCCCACCGGGGCCTCTGCCGCCCGGCGCCCAAATCGGCCGACGGCGAGGACGCCACGGAAGGGTTCTTCTGAACCGCCGGGCCGCCCCGCTCCCCTGAACCCCCTCGGTCTCATCGCCGGGAACGGCCAATTCCCGCTGCTGGTCGCGCGGGAAGCCCGGCGACGGGGACGCCCCGTGGTGGTCGCCGCCATCGAGGGCGAAACCGACCCGTCCCTGGAATCCCTGGTCGATCAATTTCACTGGCTCAAGCTGGGCCAGATCAAAAAAACCCTTCGGGTGTTTCGGGACGCGGGCGCCGACGAAGCCGTCATGGCCGGACAGGTCAAGCACGTGAGCGTCTTCGACCTCCGCCACCTGGACGCCACGGCCATCAAGCTCATCGCCACCCTGCCGGACAAGAAAACCGACACGATTTTGGGCGCCGTGGCGGACGAGTTCGCCAAGCACGGCGTCCGGTTCCTCTCGTCGACGGTCTACCTGGCGGATCAATTGGCGCCGGCGGGCGTTTTGACCCGGGCGAACCCTTCGAGCGACCAAAAAAAAGACATCGCCTTCGGGCTTCGGACGGCGAAGGCCGTGGCCGGACTGGATTTGGGCCAGTCGGTCTGCGTGAAAGATCAAGCCGTCCTGGCGGTCGAGGCCATCGAAGGCACCGACGCCTGCGTCCGCCGGGCGGGCGAGCACGCCGCCGGATTCACTCTGGCCAAAGTCGCCAAGCCGCGGCAGGACCTTCGGTTCGACGTGCCCGTGGTCGGCCTCGGCACCGTGGAGGCCCTGGGGGCCGCCCGGGGGGCGGTCTTGGCGGTGGAGGCGGGAAAAACCCTGTTTTTCGACCGGGAAGAATTTTTGAAGCGGGCCGACGCCGCGGGCCTCGTGGTGGTCGGCGTGAAGGAAGTTTAAATGGGATTGTTTTCCTCCAAGAAACCGGCGGTTGTGGAGCCGACCGTGTCCGAAGCGGACCGGGTGTCCGTGGGCGTGGTCGGCGTCGGCAACATGGGCCGCCACCACGCGCGGCTGCTCTCCGGTTTGCCCGCCGCCCGTTTGGTGGGCGTGGCTGACCCGGATTTGGCCCGCGCCCGGGCCCTGGCGGCCGAGCACGGCACCCAGGCCTTTGCCCGGGCCGAGGATTTTCCCGCCGATACCCGGGCGGTGGTTGTTGCCGCTCCCACGCCGACCCATTTTCCCTGGCGAAGTCGTTCTTGAACCGCGGTTGGCATTGCTTTATTGAAAAACCGCTCACCGAACGGGTGGAGGACGCCGAGGAGATCATCGAACTGGCCCGGCAGAAGAATTTGGTTCTGCAAGTGGGCCACATCGAACGGTTCAACCCCGCGGTGGTGGAAATGGCCCGGCAGGCCAAGGATCCCCTTTTTATCGAAGCCTCCCGCCTGGGCCCCTTCGACCCCCGGGTGGCCCACGTGGGGGTCGTGTTGGACTTGATGATCCACGACATCGACATCGTCCTCGCCCTGGCCCAGGACAAAGTTGTCCGCCTGGACGCCGTGGGGGGGCGCGTGCTTTCCGCCCACGAGGACATCGTGAAAGCCACCCTGTTTTTCTCCCGGGGCTGCCGGGCGGATATTTCGGCCAGCCGGGTCAGCCTCAAAAAATTCCGAAAGATCCGGGTTTTCCAAAAGGACGCCTACCTGTCGCTGGATTACTCCGAGCGGAGCCTTAAAATCTACCGGAAGAAAAAAGACGAAATCAAAAGCCTTTTGGACATCGCGGTGCAGCGGCCGCGGTTGGAAAAGAAAGACCCCTTGGAATCGGAGCTCCGCCATTTCCTTCAGTGCGTGCGGGAAGGCAAGGCGCCGCTCGTGAGCGGGTCCCACGGGCGGGACGCCCTGGAGCTGGCCCTCGAAATCCGCCGTTCCCTGCGGTTGCATTCTCTTTAAATGGCCCGCGTTCTCTTTGTGGCGGGGGACCCCTCGGGGGACGAGCGGGCGGCCGAAGTGGCCCGGGAACTGAAAACCCTCTGGCCGGGCGTCGAGGTGTCCGCTCTGGGCGGGCCCGCCCTGCGGGCCGTGGCCGATCGATTTCTGCTGGATCTGGTGGCCGAAAGCGTCATGGGGTTTTTGGAGCCGCTCAAAAAAATTCCGCGCTTCGCCAAAATCCTGGAAGGCACTCTCCGCCCGTTTTTGAAGGACGGGTCGCCGGACGTGGTGGTGCCGACGGATTTTTACGGGTTCAACCGCTTTGTGGCCCGGGCCGCCAAGGACGCGGGCCGACGGGTGGTTTATTACGTGAGCCCTCAGGTGTGGGCCAGCCGCCCGGGGCGGGTGGGGATTTTGAAAAGCGTGATCGACCGGATGCTTGTGCTTTTTCCCTTCGAAGAAAAGATCTACCGCGACGCCGGGGTGCCCGTCACTTTTGTCGGCCATCCCCTGTTGGACGCGGTGCCCGAACCCGACGCCAACCCGCCCCTCCGCGTGGAGCCCGTGATCGGGCTTCTCCCCGGGAGCCGCCCGTCGGAAGTGCGGCGCCACCTGCCGCTTTTCCTGGCCGCGGCGGACCGCCTGGCCGCCCGGCGGCCCGGCCTTCGGTTCGTGCTTTTCGCCGCCCCGAACCTTCCCAACGATTTTTACGACGGTTTTTTAAGCGGCCGGGCGAAGCGACCCTATTTGATGGAATTGGTGCGGGATGAAAAATACCAATGGCGGGCCGGGCTCGACCTCGCCCTCACCTGTTCCGGCACCGCCACATTGGAAAACGCGCTCCTGGGCCTCCCCATGGTCGTGGTTTACAAAACCTCCTGGGTGACCTACGCCCTGGCCCGGGCCCTGGTCAAAGTTCGGCACATCGCCATGCCCAACGTCCTCGCCGACCGGGAAATCGTGCCCGAAAAAATACAATCGGCCGCGACCCCGGACGCCCTGGCCGCGGAAGCGGAGAAAATTATGAACGACGCCTCCCACCGACGGCGCATGCGCCGGGATCTCCTGGCTCTTCGGGTTTCCCTGGGCGGCGCCGGCGCGGCCCGCCGGGCCGCCGAGGCCATCAAGGCCGAGGCGGAAAGGGCGCGGTCGTGAGCGGCATCAACGATTTGATCTCCAAGGGACCCCTGGTGGACGAGCGGACGGCCAAAGACCCTTCCGCCTCCCTCGTGGCCCGCCGCCTTCTGCCCTATTTCAAGCCCCACGGCCCCCGACTGGCGTTGGCTCTGGCCGCCATGGCGGGCGTGGCGGGTCTGACCGCGGGCGCCATGTGGATTTTAAAACAGGTGATCGACCGGGCCCTCCTGGACCGGGACCTCGCCATGCTGGCCGACACGGTCCTCCTGGTCCTCCTGCTCTATTTCGCCAAGGCGGCCCTCTCCTACGTGCACGATTACGTGACCGCCTACATCGGCCAGGCCATCGTCAAGCAGCTTCGGGACGAGGCCTACAACAACATTCACAACCTCTCCCTGGATTTTTACACCGGAACCGATTCCGCCCGGGTCATCGCCCGGTTGACCAACGACGCCCAATTGGTTCAAAACGCCCTGACCAAAATTCCCATCATGATCGTCCGGGACGGCCTCACGGTCGCGGCCCTCACCGGGTTCCTGTTTTACCTGCACTGGCGTTTTGCGTTGATCGCCTTCTCGTTGTTGCCGGTTTCGGGATACCTCATCGCCCGGTTCGGCAAAAGCCTGCGCAAGACGTCCCGCCAGGGCCAGGCCAAAATGTCGGACCTCTACACCTTGATTCAGGAAACCATCGCGGGCGCGCCCGTCGTCAAGGCGTTTCAACGGGAGGATTACGAGAAGGCCCGTTTCGAAGCGGAGAACCGGGCCTACTTCAACATCTACATGCGGAACGCCCGCGTCGAATCCCTTTCCAGCCCCGTGATGGAATTTTTGGGGGCCATCGGCATGGGCGTTATTTTGTGGTTCGGGGGAAAAGACGTGGTCAATCACGTGTGGACCGCGGGCGCTTTTTTCGCCTTCATCGGGAGCGCCCTCTCCCTCTACCAGCCGGTCAAGAATTTTTCCCGGTCCAACGCGACGCTGCAGTTGGCCTTCGCCGGCGCCGAACGGATGTTTGAGTTGGTGGACGCCCGGCCCACCGTCGTGGAAAAACCGAACCCGACGGACCTGGCGCCTTTCGCGGACCGGATCGACTTCGACCGGGTGTCCTTCGCCTACCGCCCGGACCAGCCCGTGCTGAAAGACATCCAGCTCACGGTCCGGCGGGGGGAAATCGTCGCCCTGGTCGGCCCTTCGGGTTCCGGAAAGACGACGCTTTCGGCCCTGTTGCTCCGCTTTTACGACCCCCGGTCCGGGGCCCTGCGCATCGACGGGGTGGACCTGCGGGACGCGAGTTTTAAAAGTCTCCGCCGACAGATCGGTTTGGTCACCCAGGAAACGGTTCTTTTCAACGACACCATCCGCCACAACATCGCCTACGCGCGGGCCGACGCCACCGAGGCGGAAATCATCGCCGCGGCCCAGGCCGCCAACGCCTGGGAATTCATCCGCGATAAACCGAAGGGGTTGGACACGATGATCGGCGAGCGGGGGGTTCTCCTATCCGGCGGTCAAAAACAGCGGCTGGCCCTGGCTCGCGCGATATTGAAAAACCCGCCCATTTTAGTTTTGGACGAAGCCACGAGCGCTTTGGACGCCCAATCCGAGAAACTGGTCCAGGAGGCCGTGGAACGGTTGATGAAAAATCGCACGGTTCTGGTGATCGCCCACCGGTTGGCGACGGTCAAAAACGCGACGCGCATCGTGGTCCTAGAGCACGGCCAAATCGCCGAGACCGGAAGCCACGCCGAACTCCTGGCCAAAGACGGGATTTACCGGCGACTTTACGAATTGCAGCTGCTCGAACGATGACCGTCGCGCCTCTGCTGTTTTCCGTCGTTTCCGTGGGCGCCACCTTGGGCGGCGCCCAATTGATTTTGCGCCGCCCCGCCTGGGCCGAGGCCCATCTTTGGCGCATCCTGGCTTTCGGCAGCGGCGTCCTTTTGGCCATGACCTTTTTGCATCTTCTGCCCGAAGCCTGGGGCATGAATCCCCGGTGGGCGAGCGGCGCGGTTTTGGCGGCCCTGGGGGGGCTCTTTGTCCTGGAGGAATTCACCGTGGTTCACGCTTGCGGCGAAGTGGCGGAGCATTGCGTGCGGCACCACGTCGGCTACGGCGCCCTGGCGGCCCTCTTCCTCCACAGCTTGGCCGATGGATTGGCCATCGCCTTTGCTTTTCAATCCTCCCAAACCCTGGGCACCGCGGTGGCTTTGGCGGTGGTCGTCCACAAATTTTCGGACGGCATGACGCTGTCGTCCCTCTTTTTGGGCGCGGGCCACGCCCCGGGCCGGGCGGGGCGCCTCTCCGGCGTGTTGTCGTTGGCGACTCCGCTCGGGGTTTTGATCGGCGGCGTTTTGGGGCCCCGGGCCACGGGTCCCGGGCTGGCGGTGCTCCTGGGGTTGGCCGGCGGCGGTTTCCTTTATGTGAGCATGGCCGACGTTTTGCCGCGGATTCACCGCAATCGCGATCCGTGGTGCTGGGCCTTTTTGGCCCTGGGCATGATCGCGGGCGCCACGCTCCCTCACCCATGAAACTCCAGGTCAACGGCGAAGAGAAGGACGTGGCGTCCGTGGCCACCCTGGCGGATTTTTTGGCGGCTTTGAACCTGGCCCCGGGACGGCTGGCTTGTGAAGTGAACGGCGCGGTGGTCCGGCGGGCCGACTACGGCGCCACCGCCCTTCGCGAAGGCGATCAAATCGAAATTGTTCAAATGATCGGCGGCGGTTGACCCTCGCGGCCCTTCCGAAAAGTTAAAATCAAGGAGAATTTCATGAACGACCGACCCCTGATCATCGCCGGACGAACCCACGCTTCCCGCCTCATTGTCGGGACCGGCAAATACAAAACCATGGATCTCATGGAAGCGGCCCTGCGCGCCTCCGGCGCCGACATGGTGACCGTGGCCATTCGCCGGGTCAATTTGAACGACCGGACGGCCGACGAATTTTGGCGGCACTTGCCCAAAAACATGGTGATTCTTCCCAACACCGCCGGCTGCTACAACGCGGCCGACGCCGTGCGCGTCTCTCGACTGGCCCGGGAGGCCTTGGACACCCCGCTGATCAAGCTCGAGGTCCTGGGCGACCCCAAAACGCTTTTGCCCGACGCGGCCGGCCTGGTGGAAGCCACCAAAATTCTGGTGGCCGACGGGTTCCAGGTCCTGGCCTACACCAACGACGATCCCATTTTGGCGAAGCGGTTGGAGGACATGGGGGTCGCGGCCGTGATGCCCCTGGCCGCTCCCATCGGTTCCGGCCGGGGCATTCAAAACCCCATTCACATTCAATTCATTCGGGAAGCCGTGACCACGGTGCCCGTGATCGTGGACGCCGGCGTCGGCACCGCCTCGGACGCCGCCGTGGCGATGGAATTGGGCGTTGACGGCGTGTTGATGAACACGGCCATCGCCGAAGCCCAGGACCCGGTGCGCATGGCGGAGGCCATGCGGCTCGGGGTGGAAGCGGGCCGCGCCGCCTTCCTCGCCGGGCGGATGCCGCGGCGCGAATACGCCCAGGCCTCGTCGCCGTTGGCCGGCACGGTGTCGGCCGCGGGGCCGAAATGAAGCGCCTCTTTTTGGTCGGCCTGGCTCTGGGGTCACTCCTGGCGGCCGCGCCCGCCGGTGCCAAGCCCCGGTCGGGTTTGGACGGTTCGGTTTTTCTCGGAAAACCCTCGGGCGCCCGTTTTCTGGGGCTGGGAGAATCCGGCGCGGCTTTGCCCGGGACGCCCCAGGCCCCCATGTACAATCCCGCCGCCCTGGACACCCTCTCGGCGACCCAGCTGGGGTTGGATTTTGACATCGCCAATCAGAGCGCCCTTCCCAAAGACGCCATTCTCCGGGCCTCCTCCCTTCGGGGACGGAAGCTCACCTACGTGGGGTTCGCCGCCCCGACCAAGGCGGTGTTCTATCGGCCCCTGGCCGACTTTGACGAAACCACGGTCACGGTGGCCACAGACCCGGCGAATAATTTTATTCAAAGCTCCCTGCAGGTCTCCCAATTCGGGATCAGCGCCTCGCAAAAGACCGAAAAGGGCTACAGCGTGGGGTTGGGCCTCTCCTACCTCACCGGCCGCCGGGGGTTCGCCCAAGCCGCCTCCGGCCAGCCGCCCGTTCTCGAAATCGCCGACGGCAACGGGTTCGCTTTGGATTGGGGATTTCGGGACCAGCAGGGTCCCGTGCTTTACGGCCTGTCGATTTTGAATTTCCCGGGCATTATTTATTGGGATCGTTACAAAGCGGATCAACTGCCGGTGGTGGGACGGGCCGGATTGGGGTTTCAACCGGTGCCCGGAGTCGTTTTCTACAGCGACTACGAAAAACGGTTTAAGAGCGGCGCGCCCAAACCCCATTTCTGGCACTTCGGATTGGAAATCGCGCCGCTGCCCTGGCTGGCCCTCCGGGGCGGGGCCCTGAGCTCGGATTTCAACGACCGAAACAAGACCGTCTACAGCTACGGCTTGAGCCTGGCCACCCCCCAGAAGCACACGTTGGATTTGGCCCTGCGGACCGAACACCTTCAAGACCAGCGCGTTTACCGGTATGGTTTGTCGCTGAACTTCCCCTTGCCCCAGGAAGAGGATCCCCGGGCCTCTTCCAAATCGTCCGGGGGATCGCCCCGGAAATAAAAAACCCGGAACCGAAGTCCCGGGTTTTTTTGAAAAACAATCCGCGGCGTTAGGCGGCTTTGTGAACGCGGCCCGACCGCAGGCAGCGGGTGCAAACGTACTTGCGGCGGGGACCGCCGTCGGTGGCGACTTTCACCCGCTGAAGGTTGGGCAGAAAGCGGCGATTGGTTTTGCGGTGCGAGTGGCTGACGGATTTGCCGGTCGAAACGCCCTTGTCGCACACGCTGCAACGGTAAGCCATTGACATCTCCTTGGGAAGCCCCGCGGGGGGGCGGTTCCGTCTACTTAAGACGAAGAATGTTACCAATTTTCCCGGTGGAATTCAAATGACGCCTCCCACGGTCCTTTCCTCCCCCGACGCCGCGCCCGACGCGACGCCCCTTCGGTTTTTGAAGGGCGTCGGCCCGGAACGATCGAAGGCGCTGCGCCAATTGGGCCTCGAAACGGTCCAGGACCTCCTCTTTTACCTCCCCCGCGCCCACGAAGATCGACGAATCGTCGACGACCCGGGCCGGGTCCCTCCGGGAGCCAAAGCGGCCCTCGCCGGCGTCGTCCAAACCTTCGAGGTCTCCTCCGCCGGAAAAGACTTGAGTCTCGGCCGGGCGGTGTGTCGGGGGGCCGCCGGTCCCTTTGAGGCGGTGTGGTTCCGCCGCCGTTCCTACCGCTACGATGTTTTCCAAAACCTGACGCAGCAATTAATCCCCGGCGTCCGCTTGGCCGTTTTCGGCCCTTTGGAGCGGGGGCCCCGGGGCTGGTCGGTGCGGGTGGAGGATTTCGAGCTTCCGCCCGCCGACGGGGGCGCCCTCCTTCACGTCGGCCGTTGGACGCCCGTTTACGAATTGACGGAGAAAGTGAACGGCCGATGGCTTCGGGGCGTGGCGGCGGCGGCCCTCCAACGATGGGCGGACCGCGTTCCCGACCCCCTGCCCGACGCCCTTCGCCGCTCCCAGGATTTGGACCCCCTCGCGCGGAGTCTCCGGGAATTTCACTTCCCCTCGGACGAGGCCGCCCGGGATCGGGCCCGGCGGCGCCTGGCCTTCGACGAATTTTTCCTGATGGAACTGGCCATGGCCAAGGTCCGCCGGCGCCGGCACGACGGCCCCCCGGCCGTTCCCTGCGCGCCCACCCGGCGCCTATTGACGCCCTTTCGGGAACGCCTCGGATTTGAATTCACGGCGGCCCAGAAACACGTCATCAACGAAATTTTCGCCGATATGGCGGAAGCCCGGCCCATGAGCCGTTTGCTCATGGGGGACGTGGGCTCCGGAAAAACGGCGGTGGCGTTTTCGGCCCTGCTGCTGGCCATTGAAAACGGCGGCCAGGCCGCCCTGATGGCGCCGACGGAAATCCTGGCCGAACAACACGCCCACGGGGCCGCCCGCCTGCTCGAGGGGCTCCCGCTCCGGTGGGCGCTTTTGACCGGCGGGCGCACGGCCGCCCAAAAAAAACGGGACCGGGAGGCCCTGGAACGGGGGGACATCGACTTGGCCATCGGCACCCACGCGCTTCTGGAGGAAGGGGTGTCCTTCCGCCGCCTGGGGGCCGTCGTCATCGACGAACAACACCGCTTCGGCGTGGCCCAACGGGCCGCCCTGTCCGCCAAGGGCCCCGCGCCCCACGCCCTTCTCACCACCGCGACCCCCATTCCCCGGACCCTGGCCCTCACGCTTTACGGGGATTTGGCGGTGTCGGTTCTCGATCAGTCGCCCCCGGGACGGCCCGGGATCGTTACTCAATGGTCGCCGGAACCCACCGCCTGGGGCGCGGTGCGGCGCGCCGTGGCCCAGGGGCGTCAGGCCTACGTTGTTTTTCCTCTCGTGGAAATGTCCGAGCGCCTGGATCTCCGCGCCGTTCTGGACGGGTGGAAGCGGCTCAAAGACGAGGTGTTCGGGGGATTGTCCGTCGGTCTTCTGCACGGACGCCTCAAAAGCAGGGACAAGGAAGCCGCCATGAACGCCTTCGCCCGGGGGGAAACTCAAATCCTCTGCGCCACCCCGGTGATCGAGGTGGGGGTCGATGTGCCCAACGCCACGGTGATGGTGATTTTGAACGCCGAGCGTTTCGGTTTGGCCCAACTTCACCAACTGCGGGGCCGGGTCGGCCGGGGGCGCCACGCCTCCGAATGCCACCTGGTGTCCCATTTAAAAGACACGGAGGCCGCGGTTCGGCTCCGTCTCCTTTGCCGGGAGTCCAGCGGGTTTCGGCTGGCGGAAGAGGACCTCCGCCTCCGGGGTCCCGGGGAATTCCTGGGCGAGGCCCAGCACGGGGCGCCCGTGTTTCGGGCGGGGAATCTGGTCATCGACGGTGAAATCATCGAAGCCGCGCGCCAAGCCGCTTTTCAAACCGTCGAAGAAGACCCGGATCTTCGCCGTACGGAGCACCGGGGCCTGGCCGCCGCCCTGCGCGCGCGATTCGGGCAAAAAATGAATTTCGGCCGGACCGCGTAATGTCGTTGACACACCGCGATTCTGGGTTTAGAATTCAAGGGTGAGCAACCAGGGCCGCATCGTTGTCTATCCGGGCAGCTTCGATCCCGTCACCAACGGTCATTTGGACATCATCCATCGGGCCCGCCATATTTTCGACCACGTCATCGTCGCCGTCACCCAAAACAGCTCCAAAAATTCCCTTTTCACGGTCCAGGAACGGGTGGACCTGTTGACCGCCGCCCTGAAAAAAGAAATCCGATCCAACGCCGTGACGGTGGACACTTTCTCGGGGCTTCTCGTGGACTACTGTCGGCGGCGAAAGGCGGTGGCCGTGGCCCGGGGGCTTCGGGCTCTTTCGGATTTTGAATACGAATTTCAAATGGCCCTCATGAATCGGCACCTGGCCCCGAAACTGGAAACGGTGTTTCTCATGCCCGACGAGAAATACACCTACCTTTCCTCCACCCTTTTAAAGGAGATCGTTCGTTTGGGCGGCGACGTGGGCCGGTTTGTGCCCGCCGCGCTGGTGCCCAAAATCCGCCAAAAATTGGCGGGGCGGGGATAGGGGGGCCCGCGGGCGGCGCCCGGGGACTTCCCTTGACAGTGTCCCATCCCCGCGTTATTCTTGGGAAACGCGGCGAGAAATCGCCCGGAACCTCCCCGTTTTGGGAAGAATTTCGTCGACGCTCGGCCGCGCGCGGTCGCCGGATTCTTCTGCCGGAAGCCACGGACCCGCGGGTGTTGTCGGCGGCTGTTTTTTTAAAGCGCGAAGGCCTGGCGCGGCCGGTATTGGTGGGCGATCCCGCGGCCGTCCGCGTCGCGGCCGCCGGCGGGGGCCACCCCCTGGACGGCATTGAGATTTTGGATTCCACGGAAGCGGCCCCGCGGGCCGCCTTCGCCCAAGCGCTCTTTGAACGGCGAAAAGCCAAAGGAACGACGCCCGAGGAAGCGGCGCGTTTGGTGGAGGATCCTTTATACTGGTCCGCGATGGCCCTGGCGGCCGGACGGGCCGACGGGGTCGTGGGGGGCGCCGTGCGCACCACGGCGGACACCGTGCGCGCGGGGTTCGCCGGGTTGGGCCTCGCTCCCGGGGCCGACATTGTTTTCGGGGCCTTTTTCATGGAGTGCCCCCACGCGGCGGGCGGTCCGCGGCGGTTGTTGTTGGCGGACGCGGCGGTGTCGCCCCATCCGTCCCCCCGGGCCCTGGGCGCCGTGGGCGTGGCGGCGGCGGAATTTTTCAAACGTCACACGGGCGAAACGCCCCGGGTTGCCTATTTGAGTTTTTCCACCTTGGGAAGCGCGGAAGACGATTCCGTGACGGCGGTTCGGCAGGCGGCGGCCCACGCGAAGAAAAAAGCGCCGGCGTTGTCGGTGGACGGCGAATGGCAGGCGGACGCGGCGCTCGTGGACCACATCGCCCGGCAAAAAGGCGTGCCCGACGGCCCCGCGGCGGGATCGGCGAACGTCTTGATCTTTCCGGATTTGAACGCGGGAAACATCGGCTACAAGCTGGTGCAGCATTTGGGCGGCGCCCGGGCGGTGGGCCCCTTTCTGGTGGGCCTCGCCAAACCCATGGCCGATTTGTCCCGCGGGTGCACGGACGAAGACATCGTGGACACGGTCGCGTTGACGTCGCTTTTGGACTGACGAAAAGAGGGCTCATGTCGAAAAACGGTCCCAAAAAACGGCTCGGGGACATTTTGATTCAAGAAGGCCTCATCACCGCCATTCAGTTGGAGCGGGCGGTGGAAGCCCAACGCACCAAAGGCGGAAAACTGGGCGATCTGCTGATCGGGCTGGGGTTCTGCACGGAAGAGGACGTGTTGTCCGTCTTGTCCAAACGGTCGGGATACGGTTACCTCACGGCCCTCTCCACCCGCTCCGCGGTGCCGCCCGCGGTTCTGGCCCACATCCCGGCCGCTTTGGCCTGGTCGAAAAATTTGGTCCCCGTGGCCAAGGAAGGCAACGTCCTATCCGTGGCCGTGGCGGACCCCTTTGCGGAGTTTGATTCCATCGGCGAGTTGAAAATACAAACCGGGTGCGACATCAAGCTCGTTCTCGCCTCGGAATCGGAAATTCAAAAAGCCGTGGCCCGCTATTACCCCGACAAAAAAGACGTCGTGGCCGTGACCGAGGCCGGGCCCGCCTCGGAGGCCATGGACACGGTCATCGGCGCCTTGGTGGAAAACGCGGCCAAGGCCGGCGCCGATCACATTTTTCTGGAGCCCGGCGCCCGGGCGCTGCACGTGCGCTACCGGAGCAAGTCCGGACTTCAAACCCGCCCCGACGTTCCTTTGGCCCACCAGGCCTCCCTCGTGGCGCGCCTAAAAACCTTGGCCCGGTTGAACGTCGGCGAATGTTGGGTGCCTCAAGTGGGCCGCCTTCGGTGGACCGCGTCGGGCCGTTCCATGGACCTGACCGTGACGACGCTCCCCACGTCCTTGGGGGAAAAAGTCGTTTTCAAATTGGTCGACGCGGAACGGGCCATGCCGCTGGATCTGGAAAAACTCGGGTTGGAGGGGGAGTCCCGGGCCCATTTTGAAAAAATGCTCGAGGCGAAGAAGGGCCTCGTCCTCGCGGTGGGACCCACGGGGTCGGGCAAAAGCAGCACCCTTCACGCGGCCCTGGCCCGGTTGAGCGACCCGTCGCGCCACCTGGTCTCCGTCGAGGATCCCGTCGAACGGTATTTGGACGGGGTCTCCCAACTGCAGGCCCGGCCCGACGCGCGGTTGACGCTGGCCTCCGGGGTTCATATCCTCCGTCGGTTGGGGCCCGACGTCCTTTACGTTTCCGATTTGCGGGATTTGCCGACGGCCGAAGCCGCCCTTCAAGCGTCCTCCGAGTGTCTGGTGCTGGCCGCCTTGACCGCTTCCTCCGCCTTGGCCGGCATCGAGCGAATGTGGGAGTTGGGCGTGTCGGCGGCCCAGCTGGCCCAGGCGCTCGTCGGCGTTCTCGGTCAACGGTTGGTTCGGACCGTTTGCCCCCATTGCCGGGAGCCCCACACGTTTTCTCTTCGACAACTGATGGCCCAGGGAGTCGGGAGCCAAGAAATGCGGGCCGCGAAGCGGGCGGATTCCTTTACCCTGTACCGGGGCCGGGGGTGCGGCCAATGCCTGGGGACCGGTTTTTTGGGCGCGGCGGCGGTCTTTGAGTTGTTGCCGGCGACGGACGCGGTCCGTCGGTTGATGTGGGAAAAAGCGGGACGCGCCGCCTTGGCGCGGGAAACCTCGGAACGGGTGACGCTCCGCGAGGCGGCGGTGAACAAAGCCCTGGCGGGTCTCACGACGATCGACGAAGCGTTGCGGGTCGGCGACCAAAGTTGAACACGGGGGATCTTCCATGATCAGCATGAACGATTTGTTGATTTTGATGGTGCAGAAAAAGGCGTCCGATCTGCATTTGACCGTGGGCGCTCCGCCGGCCCTGCGGGTGGACGGGGTCTTGGTTCAAACCAACCTGGATAAAATGACGCCCGATGTGTGCCAGCGGCTCATTTATTCCCTGTTGTCGGACGTGCAAAAGCAGCGCTTCGAGTCGGACAACGAGCTGGACATCTCCTTTGGAATCAAGGGGTTGGGGCGGGTTCGGATGAACGTGTTTCGCCAGCGCGGCAGCGTGGGCGCGGCGCTCCGTTCGGTGCCGTCCCGGTTCATGAGTTTTGAGGAATTGGGTTTGCCGCCGGTGATCAACGACATCGTGAACCTGCCGCGGGGGTTGGTTTTGGTGACCGGACCGACGGGGTCGGGGAAATCCACGACCTTGGCCAGCCTCATCGACTACATCAACGAGAACCGCCAATGCCACATCGTGACCATCGAAGACCCCATCGAATACATTCACTTCCACAAACAGTCGCTGGTCAATCAGCGCGAGCTGGGCACCGACACCCAAAGTTTTGCCTCGGCCCTCAAATACGTCCTCCGGCAGGACCCGGACGTGATCCTGGTCGGCGAAATGCGGGACGCCGAAACGATCGCCGCGGCCATGACCATCGCGGAAACGGGCCACCTGGTGTTTTCAACCCTCCACACCAACGACGCCGCCGGCACGGTTAACCGGATCCTGGATTCTTTCCCGCCGGAACGTCAGGAGCAAGCCCGCAGCCAGTTGTCTTTTACCCTGCAGGCCATTTTGAGCCAATGCTTGATGATGCACGCGTCGGGTTCGGGGCGCGTGCTCGCGGCCGAACTGCTCCTGGTCACTCCCGCGGTTCGCAATCTGGTGCGCGAACAGAAAGTCGAGCAAATTTATTTGGCCATGCAGACGGGCAGTAAAACCGGAATGCTGACCATGAACCAGTGCCTGCTCGGGTTGGTTCACCGCGGCCAAATCACCCACGCGACGGCGTTGGAATACTCCAACGACGTGGATGAATTGCGCAAATCGCTTCCGAAGGAAGCGTCGTCGGGGTTCTAACCCCGCCGTCCCTCGGTCATGACGGATCCCGGAAAACTCATCGAACTGGACGTCAAACCGCGCCCCCGAATTATCGTGGCCGACGATGAACAAGACATCGCCACCCTTATCGAGGATTGGCTTTCCGACGCCTATGAAGTCACCGTGGCCTTGAACGGCAAAGCGGCCATTCAGAAGGCGATTTGGCAACGGCCCGACGTCATCCTGTGCGACATTGTCATGCCGGACATGGGCGGCTACGAGGTGGCGCGCGCCCTCCAAGCCAACCCCACCACCCAAGGCGTTCCCATGATCGTCATGACGGCCAAAAATTACGACGATTCGACCGTCCGGATGATCAAGGCCGAACCCAACGTCTTGGGGTTTATCAACAAGCCCTTTAAGCCGAGCGAGTTGATCAAAATGATTCAGTCGGTCATGGCCGGTCAACGCACCTTTCAGGCCACGTCGTCGGGCGGGGAGGCCGAAACGCCCTCCCTGGTGATCAAGGCCCCGGCCACCGCGCCGGACTTTCCGCCGCGCTCGGCGGTCGGCGCGGTGCCGTCGCCCCACAGCTACGAAACGCGGTTGGCCGCTCGGGTGGAGGACCGCTCGGAATCTCGGATGTCCCCCGGGGGGTCCGCGGTACCGAACGCGGTTTTTACCGCCGGCGGCCGATCCGGGGCGCCTCCCGCTTTTCGCGGATTGGCTTCCGATGACGAGCCCATTGGGGATCGCCCTTCCGTCGTTCGAAGGGGGGCCAAAGCCCTTTGGGGCGCCGCCTGGCGGCTGACCCTCTTGGGCCTGGGGCTTGGGGTTTTCGGCGAGGTCCTTTGTCGTTGGACGGAAGGGGCCATTGGCGAACCGGTGTTCCTACCGCCTTTACGGTCCGCTCGTCACAAAGAACTTCCGTACCAGTTTGAACCCAACGCCCAATGGGCCTCCGACGGTCTTGTCTATCGCGTGAATTCCTGGGGCCTGCGCGATCGGGATTTCCCTCTGGTGGCGCCCCCCGACACCCTGCGCGTCCTGCTCCTGGGAGGGACGGCGGCTTTCGGATCGCGCACCGCCGACAACGACACCCTGGCCCGGCAATTGGAAAACGCCCTGCGATCGTCGGGGGTGCGGCCGGGGCAAACCCTTCAAGTGATCAACGCGACCCACTGGGCCTTTTCCCCGGCCGATCAGTGGGCGTACGTGGAAAAAGAGGCCTTCCAGTTTCGCCCCCAGATTATCGCCTGGATCATCGAGCCCCGATCGGCCGATTTGCCCTCGGGCCGAGGCCTCAGGAAGTTGGCCGCGTGGTATGGGTTGGCTCGGGGGCCGCTGGCCCAGAGCCGGTTGGTGAGCGTGCTCGGCCTTCGGGCCGCGGCGTTAATTGGGGAAGCCCCGGCGCCTTCGTTGGACACCCTGGTGAAAAAAGCCCAGGCGTTCAGCCAGTCGGAGGGCGTCCGCTTGCTTCTGTGGTCGTCCAGCGCCTTGCCCTCCACGCCGGGCGGCGCGGTGCGGTTGGCGTTCGGGGGGGCCGGGTTGCCCTCGTTGCCGTCGGACGCCGCCGCGCGGGTGGCCGCGGGCATTGTCGCGGTCCTGCGCGGAGACGCGCCGTCGGTCCCCGCCAAGAAATGAAGGGCCTTTTTCGTCGCGCGCCGGTTTGCCTCTGGACAGGACGCCCAAAGTCGGATACATTGATGAATAGGAAATAAACATGCCCCAATTCGCCTACAAAGCCCGCGCCGTCTCCGGAAGCGTTCTCTCCGGAACGATGGAAGCCAGCGGTCAACGCGCCGCCATTGATCAATTGCGCGGCCAGCGGCTCATCGTTCTTGAAATCAACGAAAGCACGCCCGGGTTAATCGACGCGATCAAAAAGTCGGCCCTGTTCAAGCCCAAAGTCGCGCAAAAAGACATCGTGCTCTTTTCGCGCCAGCTCTCAACCTTGGTGTCGGCGGGCGTCGCCCTGGTCTCGGGGTTGAACATCCTTCAGGAACAAATCATCAACAAAACCTTTCGCGACATCGTCCTGAAAGTCAAAGAAGACATCGAATCCGGCCTCCCCATCGCCGACGCGCTGAAAAAGCACCCGGACGCCTTCACGGATTTGTACGTGGCCATGATCAAGGCCGGCGAAGTGGGCGGTATTTTGGACGTCATCTTGGAACGTTTGTCCAACTACTTGGAAGCCGCGGAGCAGCTGCGCGGAAAAGTCAAAGGCGCCATGATGTATCCCGCGGTGGTCAGCACCATCGCCGCCGCGGTGACCGTGTTTCTGCTGGTCGGCGTTATCCCCACGTTCAAGGAGATTTTTTCCAGCTTCGGCGCCGAATTGCCGCTGCCGACCCGAATCGTCATCGGGATTTCGGAAGCGCTCCAGCAACAGTGGTATGTTTTTGTGGGCGTTCCCGTGGGGGGATTCTTCCTTTTCAAGCGCTGGGTGAAAACCGAAAAGGGGGCGGAAATCTTCGATACCCAGGTTCTTAAATTCCCCCTCTTTGGTCCCATGTTGCGAAAAGTGGCCGTGGCCAAATTCACCCGGACGTTGGGAACGTTGGTCAAGTCCGGCGTCCCGATTTTACAGGCCATGGAAACCGTGGCTCAAACGGCGGGCAACAAAGTCATTGAAAAAGCGGTCATGAGCGCCCGGGAGTCGATCCGGGAAGGCGAGCGCATCGCGGAACCGCTGAAAAAATCCGGGGTGTTCCCGCCCATGGTGGTTCAGATGATCGCCGTCGGTGAAGAGACCGGGAACATGGACATCATGCTGAACAAGATCGCCGATTTCTACGACCAGGAAGTGGACGTGGCCGTCAAGGGGTTGACGTCCATGATCGAACCCATCGTGATCGTTTTGATGGGCATCGTGATCGGCGGCATCGTCATCGCGATGTTCATCCCCATGTTTGAATTGGGTCAGCTGGCGGGCAAGCAGGGGTGATCGTAAAGGACTTGAAAATATCCGATCGGGGGGATAGGCTTAAGGGAACGATCGTCGCTTGACAGCGTTAAGGGCGAATGATATGTTCAGCGAAACTTTCGGATTTCTCGGCGGAAATGATCGCCGAGAAGGAGGTGAGCAACATGAGTCAACTTATGAAAAAGGTCGCGAAAGGGTTCACCCTGATCGAATTGATGATCGTGGTGGCAATCATTGGTATCTTGGCGGCTATCGCCATCCCTAAATTCGCCGACCTCGTGACGAAGTCGAAAGAAGCCAGCATCAAGGGCAGCTTGGGAACCATCCGCAGCGCCGTGAGTATTTACTACTCCGACCAGGAAGGCGTGTATCCCGCCTCGGGTTCCTTGGCGGTATCGTTAACGTCGGGCTCGCGTTACCTGCAGGACATGCCTTACGTGCAGATCCCGCAGACCGCGTACGGACACGGCCGCGTGAACACCGAGACCGTGAACGGACCCGACGCTGGGAACTGGTTGTATGCCCCGGGATCCGGTCAAGTGGTGGTCAACTGCACGCACACCGACACCAAGAGCTCGACCTGGAGCAGCTGGTAAGTCCGAGCGTCCAACGTTTCAAAAGTGGGAGAGGGGTCTTCGGACCCCTCTCCCGCTTGTTTTTCCGGTGAGGCGCGGGGCCCCGGGGGAAGGGAGGGAAGTCGTTTGTGGAAATGAACACGGGGCCGTTAACGCCCCTCGTTAAGATGTTGTTGTCCGGGATGGCCGGCGCGGCGTTGGGCAGTTTCGCCAACGTGTGCATTTGTCGCGTTCCCCGGGGGGAATCCGTTGTTTTCCCCGGTTCCCATTGCCCCGGCTGCCGGGCGCCGATTCCCTGGTATCGGAACATTCCGCTTTTGAGTTTCCTGCTCTTGCGGGGCCGATGCGCCGGGTGCCGGCGCCCCATTTCGTGCCAATACCCCCTGGTGGAGGCGTTGACCGGCTTATTGTTCGCCCTCTTGGCCGGACGCTGGTCGGGGACCTCCTTTGTTTTTTGGATGGGCGCTGTTTTCACGCTTGTTTTGGTCATCGTCTCTGGGATCGATTATCACTTGAAAATCATTCCGGACGTTTTTTCCCTGGGATTGCTCGGGGCGGGATTGGTATTGACGCCCTTGAACCCGCTTTTGGCGGAGGGCCTGGCGGCCCGCGTTCTCCACGGTTTTGCCGGGGCGTTGACGGGGTTTTCCTTGATGTGGACGTTGGGTTACGTCGGAACGAAAACCTTCGGCAAGGAAGCCCTGGGCGGGGGCGACGTCAAATTGATGGCCGGCGTGGGAAGCCTTCTGGGCGCTTCGGGAGTGTTCGCGGCGGTTTTCGCCGCGTCCTTGTTCGGCACGGTTTTGTTTCTGGCGATGAAAGCTCTCCGCCGCATGGCGTGGGGCACGTATTTGCCTTTCGGGCCCTTCCTGGCCGCCGGAGCGTGGATTTACTTGATGTTTCCCGGCGTCTGGGACCGGTGGTGGGCCTTCTGATTCAACGTACCGCCCCGGTTGTGCGGGTCGCTCCGGGAAGAGCGGCCGCCCTGGCCGCGGTGGCGGTGGCCCTGATCACCGCCGCGGTGTTTTGGCCTGTTCTGCAAAACGGTTTTGTCGCTTGGGACGATCGGAGCAATTTCCTCCAAAACCCCGCCTTCCGCGGATTGGGATCCGCCCAACTCAAATGGATGTGGACGACGTTTCACCGCGGCCACTACACGCCCCTGTCGTGGATGACCCTGGGGGCGGATTACCTGCTATTTGGCCTAAACCCCCGGGGTTACCATTTCACCAATTTGCTCCTTCACGCCTTGAACGCCGCGCTGGTGTTCGTCGTTGCGCTCCTGATTTTCGCCCGTTCCGATCCCGGGTTTTCGCGGTCCCGGGGTCTCGCAGCGGCGGGCGCGGGCGCCCTCTTTTTTTCCCTGCACCCTCTTCGCGTCGAATCGGTGGCGTGGATTACGGAGCGGCGCGATGTCCTGGGCGCTTTTTTTCTCCTGGCCTCCGCCGCGTGCTACCTGAAACGGTTCGACGACCGCGGTTCCCGCCGGCCGGGGTGGGCGATCGGCGCTTTTTCGTTTTTTGTTCTTTCTCTGACCGCGAAATCGCTGGGGATGGTTTTCCCGGCGGTGTTGTTGTTGCTCGATCATTTTCCGCTCGATCGTTGGCGGGCTCGCTCGGAACGTCGGGCGTTGCTCATCGAAAAAATCCCCTACCTGGTTTTGGCGGCGGCGGCGGCCGTGGTCGCCGCCCGGGCCCAGGTGGCCGCCGCCGCGGCGCTGACCCTGGACCACTATCCCCTGGCGCACCGATTGGCCCAAATGGGATACGGGGGGATGTTCTACGTTCAAAAAACCCTGTGGCCCCATCCCTTGGCCGCTCTCTATCCGTTCCCGGCGGAGGGGCCCGCGAGCGTGGCCGTCTTGGTTCGCTGCGCCGGAACCGCGGCGGGGACGGCGGCGGCCCTGTTTTTTCTTTATCGTCGACCGGCGCCCGCCGTGGGGTGGCTGCTGTATCTCGCGTTCTTTCTTCCAACCTCGGGAATTTTTCAAAGCGGGGCCCAGTTCGTGGCGGACCGTTACAGTTACTTGTCGTGTCTTCCCGCGGCTCTCGGGTTCGGTCGTTGGTCCTCGGCCGGTCAGGAGCGCCGATCGTCGCGCCTCTGGATCGCGGGAACCGCCGCGGCGATCCTGGCGACCGCCGCGTTCCTGACCCACCGGCAAACGGCCCATTGGAAAGACCCTGTTTCCCTCTGGAAACAAGTGGCCGCGGTGAATCCCGGGTCGGCCTCCGCCGCCTTGACCGTCGCCCAATTGGCGCTGGAGGCCGGGGATTTAGAGGAGGCCAGCGGGGCGGTGGAGCGCGCCCTGCGGTTCGATCCCGCGGATCCCGTCGTGCTGCAATTGGCCGGGCACATCGATTTGTTGCGCGGAGCCCCCGGCGCGGTCCCGCGCCTGGAAGCGGCGCGCCGGGGCGATCCGACCCTGTCCGGTTTATCGGAATCGCTCGGCGCCGCTTATTTTCAGCGGGGTCGTTTTGCGGACGCCGAACGGATGTTTCGAGAAGCGGCGGAGAGCAACCCCGGCTCGGCCGCGGCGTGGTACAACGCGGGGTTGGCTTTGCTTCGGCAAGAGCAATGGGGGGCGGCGCGGAAAATGTTCGACCGGGTCCTTGAAATCGAACCCGATCACGAAGGGGCCCGAACCCACCGGGAGGACTGTTTACGTCGGAAAAAAAGCCCGGTTCGCGCCGCGGCCGATGTGTTGCTAAAAAACCCTTGACAAGATTGGCGGGGAACCTATATATATAGGGTGGTGCTGAACAAAAATGATCCAACGCCGAGCGATTCCCCTGACGGGGGAATTCCTCGGCGTTTGTATTGAGAAAACGGTCGAAAAAAGGACATCATGGCTCTGGCGGACGCATTAAAAAATATTCGACTGGACAAGTTCCGGATCAAATCCAAAGACGCCATCGGCGTCGACCTGGGTTCGACGGCTTTGAAGATCGTCCAGTTGAAAGGCGCCGGCGGGCGCTGGAAAGTTCACCGCGCCAACCTATTGGCTCTCCCGAACGCCGGTCCCGACGTGGCCGGCCCCGAACGGCGCGTACAGGCCATCAGCCTCCTTAAGGAATACGTCGCCAAGCAAAAAGACAGCATCTCCAAAAACGCCGTCTTCTCGGTGTCCGGCAACTCGGTCATTGTTCGGTTTGTGAAATTCCCCAAAATGTCCCGGGACGACCTCTCCAAGATGATCGTGATTGAAGCCGAACCCTACATTCCCTTTGCCATCCCGGAAGTGAACATTGATTTCAACATCCTGGGAGACGTTGTTGAGGAAGGCCAGAAGAAAATGGAGACGATCTTGGTCGCGGCCAAAAAAGAAATCATCAACGGCCGTTTGGAAATCATTCAACAAGGGGGCCTGACCCCTTCCTTGATCGATGTCGATGCTTTCGCCCTTCAAAACGCCTACGAGTTGAACGTGGGGGCGAACGCGAAGGAAACCGCGCTCTTGGTTCATGTCGGCGCCTTCGTTACGACCATGACCATCATCGAAGCCGGTGTGCCCAAGGTGGTTCGCGACGTGTTCATCGCCGGCAACACGGTGACCAAAGCGTTGCAGCGGAATTTTCAAGTGGACGCTAAAAAAGCCGACGACATGAAAACCAAGGCCGTGATCCTGGCGACGCAGGAAGAGCGCGAGAAAGCCATGGCGGACCAAAACAAGGAAGTTCTTCAGATGTCGACCGTTATTTTGCCGGTCATGAAAGACCTCTTGGCGGAAATCCAGCGCTCCCTGGATTTTTATTTGTCCCAAGGGACGGACCGGCAGGTGACCCGCGTTTTGTTGTCCGGCGGAACGAGCCGGTTGGGGAATTTGGTGAATTACTTGGCGCAGGAGCTTCGTCTCCCCGTGGAAATGTTCGATCCCTTCGCGCGCATCGACGGCGCCCAATCCATCGCGCCCGACATGCGTCCTTTGTTCGCCGTCGCCGTCGGCTTGGCCCTTCGTCGGGAAGGAGACATCGCCTAGATTCCCGGGGCCACCTTCCATGATTAAGATCAACCTTCTTCCCCGTGAAATATACGCCGACAAGGCCCGCCGACAATTGGCCTCTTTGGGCGTCGGCATCGGGGTTCTCGTCGCGGCCTTGTTGCTCGGCTTTTACGGTCTTTTGAAGAAAAAAGAAATTTCCCTGGCGAAGCAAATGAACGAAGCCAAAACCGAAGAATCCAAATACCAAGCCATCGCGAACGACGTTCAGCAGTTGGAAGTCAAAAAGCAGCAGCTGAGCACCCGCTACGACGTTATCCAACGTTTGGTGACGGGCACCCTGGTTTACCCTAAATTCTTCGAGGATTTCATGTCGTTGCTCCCGGCGGATGTTTGGATAGGCAGCCTGAGCACGAGCACCGACTCTTCCTACGGCTTGATGGTTCAGACCAGTGCCCAGGCTCTTTCGACTTTTGCCATTGCGGATTGGTTGACCAACCTTCAATCGTCGCCGTTGTGCAGCGATGTTCGCCTTGGGGCCATCAGCGTGACCGAGGATGGCGAGGGGCGGTCGGTCTTTACCTTTCAAATGAATTTCACCTATCGGCGGAGCGGATGATATGGCATTGAACAAGGACCAACAACAAAAAATCCTGCTGGGGGTCGTGGTCGTCGTCACCTTTTGCTATGTCTATTTCAAATATCTTTTGGCGCCCACTCGCGCCAGCATCGCCGAAACGGAGACCCAGCTCCAATCGGTTCTGCAGCGCGTCGACAGCCTCAAAATGACGGCCAGTCGGTTGCCTCAATTACGAAAGCAAACGGAGGAATTGGATCTTCAAGTCGCCAAAGTGGAAAAGCGGTTGCCGCGGACCCGCAATTTGGAAGACATCATCCGAATCGTCACCGAATTGGCCAAAAAAAACGGGGTGAGCTTCTCGTCGTTTTCCCCGGCCGGAGAGTCTTCGCAGACTTACTACACGGAAGTGCCGTTCACGTTGAACGTGACCGGCACGATGCATTCCATCGGAAAGTTTTTGTCGGTAATCGGTCAGCAGGAGCGTATTTTCAGCGCTAAGAACTTGAACATTTCCTATTCGCCCAACACGAAAAAAGGTTATACGATCAGCGGAACGTTTACCCTCTATGCTTTTATTTACAATGGATAATGCCATGCGACGCGCCTTGATTTTTTTTGCCGGTTTGTTGGCCACGGCGTTCTTGGGCGTCGCCCGAGGCGAGGAGGTCGCCGTGTCTTCCGCGGCGGCCCCGACCGAACCGGCCTACGTGTACAAAGGGGACCGCATGAGGGATCCGTTCATTCCCCTGACGGGCCAAGGCGCCGTGTCCATGGAATCGGCCATGGCCAAGGTTGACTTGGGCCCCTTCAACCCCACCGGGGCCGAATTGAAAGGCATTTTGAAAACGCCGACGGGCCGTTGGGCCCTCATTCGGACGACGGACGGATTGACCTACATGGTTCAAAACGGGCGGGTGTATGACCCCAAGCGAAAGCTCATCTCCGGTTTTCAGGGAATCGTGAAGGAAAAGACCGTGGTGATTTTGGCGCCGGGCAATCAAGAGTTCGAACTGCGAACGAAGAAGGACGAAGAGGCGGCCAAGAAACAATGAGGCGAACGGTCCGCCGATTCCACGGGCGAGCGAGGAGGCTCCAAAACTTATGAAATCTTTTCAATTGACACGTCGCATCGTTGGAAGCAGGCCGGTGCGGCCGGGTCGGGCGGTGCGCCTCCTGGCGTTGGCGGCTTTCTTGGCGCCGCAACCCGGCGCCTTCGGCATGGCCGTTTTGGAATCCGGTCACGTGGGGCCGTCCAACGACGGCGCCTCGATTTCCTCGAACAACGAAGCCAGCTTAAAACGCATTTCCTACGACCAGCACGCGGTTCGAATCACCTTGGACAAGGAAGTCGCCTATCGGGTTTTTACCCTGAATTCGCCCCCGCGCGTGGTGGTGGAACTCCCGAACACGATTCATGGGCCCAAACCCTACGAAGCTTCCGTCAAAGACGATGTCCTCAAGCGGATCCGTAGTTCTCAATTTAAAACGTCCCCCGAAATGGTGGCCCGCATCGTGTTCGATTTGCCTCGCATGGTGGCCTTTAAAACGGCCCGCGAAGGCGACAGCGTCGTGATTCGATTCAACGCGGGAAAGGAAACAACGGAAACCGTCGCGTCGTCGGCGAATGACGAGGCTGTTCAAGGGGAGGCGGAGGAGTCCCTGTCCGCCGCCGCCCAGGTGCGCACGTCCGGAAAAACGGGAAAGCGGGGTCCCAAGGACATCTTGTCGAGTCTTCCGAAGAACCCCATCACCATCGATTTCGACGACGCCGACATCCGGGATGTTATCCGTGTTTTGGCGGAAATGAGCGGAATCAACATGATCTACGCCTCCGACCTCCGCGGGTTTGTGACCATCCATTTGGATCAAGTCCCTTTCGACGAAGTGTTTTCCACCGTGTTGACCATGCAGGGGCTTGTGTCGCAACAAATCGGGAACAACATTCTCCGGATTCTCACGCCCGAAGGCCTGAATACCGACCGAGCCCGATCCGTCACGAGCTACAGGACCTTTTTCCTAAACTACGCGAAAGCCAGCGATCTGGGAACCCATTTGGCCGCGGTGAAAATTTCTCCCACGGCTCGTTTCACCGTGGACGCGCCGAACAACGCGCTGGTCGTCACCGATACGCCGGAGGGGCTCGCCGCGGCCGAACGATTGATTTCGGAATTGGACCGAAAGCCCACCCAAGTGCTGATCGAGACCAAGTTGGTTCAGTTGTCCCTCAATAAATCCCTGGACCTTGGCATTCAGTGGGAATACGCCAACGCGCGTCCCCTCAGCGATCGCAACCCGGCGAACCGCCGCCTCATTGGCCAGCGCGTCACCACCACCGGAACTGAAATTCCCACCGGCAAGGTGGGTTTTGTGGGGAAGGACAGCACGGGCGCGGATTCCGTCACCACGGCATTGGACTCCGCCACTCGTGGCACGGGCGTCAACCTCGCCGGGCCGACCAAGGCGGGCATTACCTTCGGGTTCATCAACAGTTCCGAATTGTTGACGGCGACTTTGGGCGCCCTCGAAACCGAGAGCGAAGCGAAAACGCTCACAAACCCTAAAATCATCACGACCAACAATCAAAACGCCAAAATTCAAATCGGTCAAAAAGTTCCCTTTCTTCAAACGACGGTGTCCCCCGGCGGCACGGCCACTCAAAGCACGGTGTTCGCCGATGTCGGTTTCATCATCGACGTGACCCCGACGATCAACGAAGACAACCGAATTCGCCTTAAAGTGAAGCCCGAATCCAGCAACGTCGAAGGGACCACCGACGCCGGACCGACCATCAATACCACGACCGCCGAAACCGAGGTCATTTTGCGGGACGGCGACACCATTGTGATCGGAGGGTTGGTCAGCGAAAACATGGTCAAGTCTGTCAATAAAGTTCCCCTGTTAGGCGACCTCCCGGTTTTGGGTGTTTTCTTTCGTAGCCTGTCGGACACCAAAAAACGTCAAGAACTCTTGGTTTTCATTACGGCGCGCATCGTCCCCGACTGACCGACCGTCGGCGCGCCCTCCCGCTCAGCGCCCATGTCCCCCGAATCGTCCTCTTCCCTCGAGACTCTGCTCAAAGAGGCCGAAAACGCTCGTCAACGTCAATGGTGGGACGAGGCGGTGAAGCTCCATCAGGCCGCCCTGAAATCCTTCCCCGATGAAACTCGATTGCGACTTGGACTCGCCCAGTCCTACGAGGGGAAGGCCCGCCAAACGGGTTTGAACCCTTTTTTTCTCATGGCCCTTCAAGAATATTGGCGGTTGGTGAACGCCAACCCGGGGGACGTCAAAGCCGTAGACGGGTTGTTGGCCGCGGCCTACAACGCGGGGCAACTCGATGAGGTGATGGAGGAGTTTCGTTCCCGCATGAACCAGCATCCGGAGGTGGAGGCGTACAAAACCACCTTCAAGAAAATCGAAACCCTGTTTCTCTTCAGCGCCGAACCGCGCAAGCCAACGACCCCCGGCCCTCAAGGGTTGCTTCACATCGTGGCCGGAAGAATTCTTCCCTTGGTGGCTCTGGCCTGCTTCCTGGGCTGGTTCTTCCTTCGTCTCAAAGCCGGCCCCAACGGCGCTTCCCTCTCTCCGACGATGCAACTGATGGAATCGGCCTTGCCCCGTTTTTCCGCCTTCGCCATCTTGGGTTATCTCTTCTACCAAGGCTACCTTCGCCTGCGTTCCTCGCGTTAACGGTTTTTCCGTGCGCTCGATTCCTTCCCCCTGGGCCGAGCGTGCCGCCTTCTTCCTCCGAACATCAACGGCGCCCTGGATCCTTCCGGTCGCCTTAACGATCACCGCCGCGGGCCGCGGGGGCAAAGTTCCGTTGGTTTGGAACGGTCTTTGCGCGATGGTCTTTCTGTCGGCCGTCGTTTTTTTGGCTCGCCGTTCCGTCGATTTGGGTGGCCATCCGCTCTTTCCCGCCGTCCTCCCCTTCCTCGTGTGGACGGGGGTCGCCTTCGTGTTGTCCGACGACTGGGCGGCGTCTTTTCCCTCGTTGCAAAAGACGATGGCCCCCTTTTGTCTCGGCGCCCTGGCCGCCCTTCACGGAACCGAACGGACCCGTCGCTCCTTTCTCTTTTTATTGGGAGCGGGGGGGGGGGCCGAGGCCGCCTTGGCGGGGGTCCGGTCCCGGGGGGCATCGGTTCCCGACTTGTTTCCCGGGAATCCGGTGTACGGCGGTTTTTGGATGGCGGTCGCCGGACTGGTGTTTCTTTCTTTTGCCATTGAGGCGACGCTCTCTCGACGGGCGCGCCTCCTGTCGGCCGCGGCGGCCGCGGGGTTGATGAGCGGGGCGGTTTTAACGCGTTCACGATCAATCGTTTTGGGTCTGCTGGCGGGGACGGCCGTGGTCGTCCTTCACCGGTGGGGCCGGCGGGGCGCCGTGGGGCTGGCGGCGGCCGCCGCCTTGGGATTCGCTTTGTTGCCGACCGCGACCGTCCGACGTTGGTCCAAAGTCGACGATCCTTACGCGTTCGATCGGACGTTGATTTGGAGGGGCGCGGTGTCCGGCCTTTTGGAGCGGCCGGTGGTGGGATGGGGGCCGGGCCGGTTTGAAAGTCTTTACCGGGCTCACGCGCAGCCGTTGGAGACCGATCCGGTCCGGTTCGAACGTTCCACCCTTTTTGCCCACAACGATTTTTTACAGGCGGGGGCCACTCTCGGTATTCCGGCGGTGATTTTTTGGTTTTTCGGCGTGGGCCTTTTTTTCGCCCTCCGTCCATCGGGGCCCTGGGGCCGGGGCACGGCCGCCGCGGTGGCCGCCCAATCGGTTGTGGCGCTGTTCAATTTCCCGCTTTTTTTGCCCATCAACGGGTTGATGATGGGGGGTCTTCTCGGTTTGGCGCCGTTCTCCCGGCGGCCGCGGCTCGGAAAATCCACCACCGGGGCCCTCCCCGTCCGGGCGATCGCGGGGGTGGCTTTCGTGGTTCTTGCGCTGGCAAGCGGGGGGGCGGCCTTGGGCGAAGCGGTGGGGATCCCTGTGCCTTGGGATCCCCGGTGGGTGGAAAACCGTTTGTCGCGGGCCGACGCGCGCCTTCACCCCGACCCGGCGGAAGGCCGACGCCCCGACCCCGCGTCGGCCCGGTTGCTCTATGAAGCCGTGGCGGAACAATTTCCCGAACGGGCGGAAGCTTGGCGCGGATTGGCGCATCTGGCGGCCGAACACGAATCGCCGCCCCGGGACGCCGACGCCGTCGAGGCGTACGCCCGCGCCCTTCGGTTGTGGCCCTTGCACGTTCCTTGGCGGGTGGAATTGGCGGAAGTTCTGGAACGAAGCGGGGAACGGAGGGCCGCGCGGATCGAAGCCCACCGGGCCTTGGGATTGGAACCGGCGGACGGGGAGGCCGCTCTTCTACTCGGCCGCCTCCTCCGGAAAGAGGGCGATCCCGCCGGCGCCGATCGATGGCTTTCCGGCTGGTGGAACCGTTGGGGAACACCCCCCGCGCCGAGCGAACCGGGGTCGCCGTATCGTCAGGCGATTCTCCGGCGGGACGCCGACTCTTTTCTTCGGGAAAGGGCGATCGCCCGGATGTCCGCCGGACGCCCCCGGGACGCCTTGCCATTATTAAGCGGCCTTCCGCCGAACGAACCCGAGCGCCTTCTTCTGGAAGCCGGGTGTTGGTTTTACGCGGGCGATTTGAATCGGGCCGAGGCCCTTCTTCGAACCGTTCAAAAAACAGCGCCCCAGCGCCCGGAAACGGGGCCTTTGCTTGAGAAGGTGCGAAAACGGCGGGAGGGAATTCGATGATTCACATTTTGCTGGCGGCCTACAACGAAGAGGCGGCCCTGGGCGACGTTCTAAACGGCATTGCCCGGACGTTGGCCGACGGGGACTACAAGGTCTGGGTGGTGGACGATGGGTCCGCCGACGGGACGGCCGCCGTGGTCGCCGATTGGCGTCAGAAAATCCCGTTGATCTCCCTCCGTCACTCGGTGAATCGGGGATTGGGCGCGGCCCTGCAAACCGGGCTGGAGGCGTTGAAAGGCCAACTGCGGGAGAAGGACGTCCTGGTCACTTTGGACGCCGACAACACGCATCCGCCGGCCCTCATCCCCCGGCTGGCGGCGCCCGTTGAAAATGGGACCGCGGACATCGCCATCGCGTCCCGGTTCGTGCGCGGCGCGGTGGTCTCGGGCGTCCCCTTTTTCCGTCGATTGACGGGGCGCGCCGCGTCGTGGCTGTTCCGTCTCGCGATCCCCTTGCGCGGCGTCCGGGATTACACGTGCGGGTTCCGCGCGTACGGGGGGGGATTGATTTTGAAAGGGTTTGAGGCCCCGGGGCGGATGATCACGGAAAACGGGTTTGCTTGCCAGGCGGAGTGGCTTCTTAAATTGGGGCGCCTGTCGCCGCGCGTGGTGGAACTTCCGCTTCTCCTTCGCTACGACCGGAAACCCACGCCCAGCAAAATGCCCGTTCTTCGGACCATCGGAGCCACGTTGGACCTTTTGCGGCGTCTTCGAAAACCGAAGTGAAAAACCCCCGCCTTCGGTTTTTGATGGGATGCCTGGTCAGCGCGGCGGGGTTGTGGTTCGCTTTTCGCGGCGTGCGGTGGGGGGACATCGGTCGCGCCCTGACCCTCCTGACGCGGCCGTACCTCCTTCTGGTAATTCCGTTGGCGGGCCTGGGGGAGTATCTCCTCCGAACGGAGCGATGGCGTCTTTTGCTCGGGGCCTCCCCGGGGGAGCGCCGCGTTCTTTTTCCCGTCGTCTCGGGGTCCTTTTTTCTCAACAACGTTTTGCCCTTCCGCGCGGGCGAGGCCGCCCGCGTCTATTGGACCCACCGGGACACCGGGCGCTCCGTGGGAGCGGCCGTTGGTGCCCTCGCCTTGGATCGCGCCGCGGACCTGGCCGCGTTGGCTCTTCTGACGTTTTTGCTATTGGCCGCGGCCCCCCAAAAAGGTGTTTTGTCCGGTCGTTCCGCCTTGTTTTTGTTCGGCGCCGTCATTCTTGGGGTCGGCCTTTTTGCGTTTTTTGGCGGGAATTTATTTTCCTGGGTTAAGCGAGCCTCCTGGCCGGATGGGATCCGGCGGTTCTTGTCGGGGTTTTCGTCCTCCTGGTCGGTGGCGCGCCGTCCGCGCACGTTGGTGAAAACGGTTCTTTTGTCCGCCGGAATCTGGGGATTGAACGTGGCTTTGGACCGGACGATCGGCGGTCTCTTCGGGTTGGGGCTGACCTGGGGCGAAAGCGCGTGGTTCTTGGTGGCCCTTGCGGCGGGCGTGGCCCTTCCCTCGACCCCGGGGTATGTGGGGACCTTTGAAGCCGCGGGGGTCGGGGCCTTGACGCTCATGGGGCGAGAGCCCGCCGCGGTCCTTCCCTTCGTTTTGATTTTGCACGCCGGGCAAATTCTATCATCAGCGGTGTGGGGTTTGCCCGGGCTTTGGCGGCGGGGTCGGCGCCGCGATGGGGAGCTCACGGCAAATTTGATAAAATCCGCTCCATGACGCGTCGAAAACGTCTGGTCGCCCTTGGGCTTCTCGGCGCGGCCGCCTTGGGCCTCCGTTGGGTCGCCTTCGATTGGGGGTTTCCGCTCAAATTCGGGCATATCGACGAATCGGTCGTTTTGTTTTATTCCCTGCGGATGGTCGACGGGGCGTGGGCGCCCGGTTTCTTTGACTACCCGGGTTTGTTTTTTTGCCTTTTGGCCGGCGCGATCCGATCCGCTCATGCCCTCGGGCATTTGATCGGGTTTGTCCCTTCGATGCCGGAATTGCTGGCCGCGTATATGAGCGGCGATTCCCGTTTTTTCCTCGGTGTCTCCCGGGGGTTAACGGTGATTTTCGCGTTGGCCACGGTGGCCTTGACCGTGGACATGGGGCGGCGCCGTTCCGGTTGGACTTTGGGCCTTTCGGCGGGGGCGCTTTTGGCCGTGAATCCTCTCCACGTGCTTCACAGCCATTACGGCACCGTGGACGTGGCGGCGGCCTTTATGACGCTTTTGGCGCTGGATCGAATCGATGTTTTTTGGGGGAACCCCACACGGCGGAACGGTGCGGGGGCGGCGGTCGCCGTGGGCTTGGGCGCGGCCATGAAATATTACCCGGGAATCCTTTTGCCTCTATTGATCGCAGAGCCCTTTTGGCGCCGACGACCGGGGGCCGCCGGGTGGGCCGCCGGACTAAGCGCCGCCTCGTTGGGGGCTTACGCCCTGGGGTCGCCGGAAACGCTGGTCGCCTTGCCCGACTTTTGCCGCCGTTTCGGCCATTTGTTCCCCAAAATCGTTGGAACGCCGGGGACCTCGATCCCCCTCGTCGCGATGGTCGGGGGGTTGATCGTGGGTTTGGGCCCCCTGGTCATGGGGGGGGCGGTGGCGGGCGCGGCGCGGGTGGTTCGAGACCGTTTACCCTGGAAGCGGGTCGGCGTTGGAGCGGCTCTGCTTCTGGGATTTATTGGTCTCTGGCGGGGGCACGCCCCCCATTACGCGTTGGCGCTCTATCCCGTAGCGGCGTTGTTCGCGGCGCTCGGGTTTCAATGGACCGGGCGGCGTCACCGCTTCCTCCCCCTTCTGCTGTGGGGGACCTCCGTGCTGTTCGGTCTCGGGGCCGACGTGGCCGAATTGTCGATGATTCGGGCGCGAGATTCGCGTTTGGAGGCGGCGGACTGGGTGCGCGCGCGCGTCGCGCCCGGGTCCAAAATCCTGCGTTGGGCGCACACGCCGGAATTCAATGCCCGGGACGGTTATTTCGTCAAGGTGGATTTTACGAACGAATCGATTCGGGACTGGGCCCCGGGCGGCCCGGTCCCCGCGGCGCTTCGGGGGCAGGATTTCTTGATTTACGCCACTTACGAAAAGGGGGACGACGCCGTGCTGGACGCTTTGAAGGAGCGGTTCGCCTTGCGGCAATCTTTTGAGCGGCGGCTCCCCCGGTTTCCCCACCACCCGCGCGTTTTTATTTTTGACGGCCATGGTTGAGCGAAAAGCCAAAATCATTGCGGTGTTGCCCGCCTACAACGCCGAAAAGACGTTGGAGAGAACCTTGGCCGACATTCCCCGGGCCGACGTCGACGAAATTGTTCTGGTGGACGACGCCTCCACCGACAACACCGTCGCCTTGGCGGAGCGCCTGGGATTGGCGGTGGTCCGTCACCCGGCGAATCGGGGGTACGGGGGGAATCAAAAAACGTGTTACCGGGAAGCCCTCCGCCGCGGCGCGGACATCGTCGTGATGATTCACCCGGATTACCAATACGACGCGCGGCTCACGTCGCTGATGACCGGTTTTATCGAACGGGGGGTTTGCGACGTGATGTTCGGCAGTCGGATTCGAACCCGCGCCGAGGCCCTCCGGGGCGGCATGCCGGCCTACAAATATTTTTTTAATCGGGTTCTCACCGCCCTGGAGAACCTCGTCCTCGGGCAGAATTTGGGCGAAACCCACAGCGGGTTTCGCGCCTATTCCCGGCGGGTCCTGGAGACCCTTCCTTGGGAGCGGAATTCCGACGATTTTGTTTTCGACCAGCAGTTCATCGTCCAGTCCGTCCATTTCGGTTTTCGATTGGGGGACGTCCCCGTGCCCACGCGGTACGAGCGTTCCTCCTCCTCCATCGGTTTCCGTCGGAGCGTCGTGTACGGTTTGGGAACCCTCTGGGTATTGACCCGGTGGGTGCTTCATCGATGCCGCCTCGTTCCATGCCCCCTGTTCGCCGCAAATCCCTCCTGATCGTTTACGCCGCTTTTTTCGTCACGCTGTCGGCGTTTTATTTCCTGGAATACCCCATCCCCGGGCTTTGGTCGGTGGCGTGGAACGTCTTGCTGGCGTCCGGGTTGATGGTTCTTTTGGCCGGGCTCGGCCGACGCCTCCTCCAATGGACCGTGCCGAGGGAATTCGCCGACGCCGGTGGGAACGCGGAGCGCTGGCTGCTTTCCGTCGGTGCCGGGGCCGTGCCTTTTTCGATGGCGCTTTTGGGTTTGGGCGTGACCGGGCATTTCAACCCCGGCGCCATTTTTTTTCTAACCGTCGGGGCGGCGGTCGTGGCCGGCCCGGCCTTGGCGGCCGGGGGGCGAGAGGCGACTTCGGAGGGGGGGGCGGCGCCCGCCGGCGGCGTCGGTTTCTTGGCGCTCGGGGTTTTCGCTCTCGCGTTCTTGTGCGCCATGGCCCCGCCGACCTACTACGACAGTTTGGTTTACCACTTGGCTTTGCCCGCGAAATATTTGCAGGAAGGCCGCGTGGGGTTCGTCCCTTACAACCACTACAGTCATTTCCCTCAAAACACGGAGATGATCTTCGGTTGGTTCCTGGCGTTGGGAACGGACGTGGCGGCCCAATTTTGGAACGTGGGGTTGGCGGCCTTGACCGGGTGGGGCCTTTGGCGGTGGGGACGATCCGCGTTCTTGCAAAAAAACACGCGGTTCGACATGGTTTTGTTTTTAACGGCGCCCTGCGTGGTTCTTCTTTCCAGCGAAACCTACGTGGAAGTGCCGATGGCTTTTTGGACGTGTTTGGCCGTTTGGTCGGCGTCCAAGGGCGTGGAAAGTTCCCGGCGCGGCTGGTGGGGCCTCGCGGGGTTGTTCGGGGGGTATGCCGCGGGGATCAAATACACGGGGGTCCTCACCCCGGGGTTGCTTTTTCTGGGGGCCCTCCTTTGGCCCCGGGCCCGGGGTTGGGCCGAGCGGTGGAAAGACGCCGGGGCGTTGGGCGCCGTGGCCTTCGCGGTGTTTCTCCCTTGGATGGTGAAGAACGCGGTGTTGACGGGGGGGAACCCCGTTTTTCCCTTTCTACCGTCGATTTTCCCGGCGTCCAAGGTTTTTATGTTCAAAGAATCCTCCAAAGCCTACTTCGCCGTGCTCGACGAATACAAAGGGACGAGCGGTTTGTTGATCACCCTTTTCAAAATGCCGTTTCAATTGGCGACGAACGCCACCCGTTTCGGGGGCGGGTTCGACGTCACCGGCGATTTGGGCTGGGCCCTTCCGTTGTTGCTCCTTCCGCTGGGGTTTTTGGGCCTTCGCCGAAACGGCGGTTCCGGGGGTTTTCTCCTGGCCTACGCGACGGCGCACGTCCTTTTGTGGGCGTGCCTTCGGCCGGTGCTCCGGTTTTTATTCCCTGTTTTCCCGTTGATTTGCCTATTGGCCGGGCGGGGTCTGAACGCCGTGGTGGTGGAGCGCGGCGCCGCGTTTCGGCGCGTGGTCGCCGCCGGGTTGGGCCTTTTTGTCCTCTCCAACGCCGTCTTGTTTTATTGGGTCGAACGGGTCCGCGATCCCTTTCCCGTGGCCTTTGGGCTCGTGGATCGGGAAGCGTATTTGAATCAGAAACTCGATTACTACCCCTGGACGCAGCGGATGTCGACGCTTCCCCCCGCCAGCCGGGTGTTGTTCGTCGGCGATCAGCGGGGATACTATTGCCCCCGGCCGTACCTGGCCCCCATGGCGCTCCTGCCCCCGCCCCTTCGGGAATGGTCGGACGCCGCCGCGGACGCCGACGCGCTTCGGCGCCGTTTGATCGACCTGGGGTTCACCCATCTTTTTTTCAACCGCCGGGAGGCGGAACGTCTTAAGAGTTACCGGGTGTTGGATTTGACTCCTCACGGGGCCTCCGTTTTTGAGGCCATGCTGAAGGGGTTGACCGTCCTCGCGTCGACGCCGCAGGCCGCGCTGTTCGACTTGGGGGCCCCGTGATTTTCATTTACGCCTGCGTTTTCCTGGTGGCGTTCGCCTTGGCCTTTCTGTTGACCCCGTTGATCCGCCGGTTCGCCGTGCGCTTCGACGTGTTGGACCATCCGGCCACGCCGGTTAAAACCCACAAGGTCCCGGTGCCGTATCTGGGCGGGGTCGCCATCTTTGTCGGCGTGGTGGGGTCGTTGGTGATCGTTCGGGGGTTGACCCATTTTCCGACGGGAACCCTGCACGCTTTGTGGGGATTGTTGTGCGGCGGGTTCGTGATCCTCGCCTTGGGATTGATCGACGACCTCAAGAAGCCGGACGGCCTCACGTTTTACATGAAATTCCTTTTTCAATTCGCGGCGGCGGCGTTGTTGATCGCCTTCGACATCCGAATTCGATTCGTTCAGCCGGTTTGGCTGGCCAACGTTCTCACCGTGTTGTGGGTGACGGGCATATCGAACGCCATCAACTTGATCGACATCATGGACGGCCTCGCGGCGTCCCAATCCTTCGTGGCGTCGACGGCGTTTCTCCTGATCGCCATCCCGACGGAAGCCGTCTACGTGAACGTGGCCGCGGCGGCGGTGGCGGGCGCCAGCCTGGCTTTTTTGCCGCATAATTTTTCAAAGCGCCATAAAATTTTCATGGGCGACGCCGGGAGTTTGACGCTGGGGTTTTGGCTGGCCGGCATATCGCTCGGGACGGACTATTCGCGCCTCAACCAGGTGGGGGTGTTCGCCCCGTTGCTGATTCTCGGTTTGCCGGTGTACGACACGTTTTTTGTCTCGTGCCTTCGCCTGCTTCAGGGGAAGTCGCCCTTTTTGGGGTCCCGGGACCACTTGGCGCAAAAATTGCGCGGCCTCGGGCTGACCGGGCGGCAGGTGGTTCTCGTCTTCGCCGCGGCGGCCGCCGCGCTGTCCGCCGCCGCCTTTTTCCTGACGTTGACTCCGTTTTACATCGCCGTGGCGGTCATTGGAGCGGTGGGGCTCCTCGGGCTGTTCGTGATGCTGAAGCTTTACGACGTGGTGGCGGAGTGAGGCCGGCGCCGACCCCCGCGCCGTTGATCGTCGCCGGCGCCGGTTTGGCCGGTTTGTCCTGCGCCTATCACGCCGATGGTCCGGTGGTGGTGGTCGATCGCGAGCCCCAACCCGGGGGAACCGCCCGTTCCTTTGAAATTGGTGGGTTTACCTTTGATTTCACCGGCCACCTCCTTCATTTGCATCACCCGTACACCACGGCCCTGGTGAAGCGCTTGCTGAAGGGCAATTGGGTGGTCTGCCGTCGGGACGCGCGGATACACTCCCACGGGGTGCTTTCCGCCTATCCGTTTCAAGCCAATTTGGCCGCTTTGCCGCCCCGCGTGATCCGGGAATGCGTCGAGGGCGTTCGACGGTCCCGGGCGCGGTGGGGGGACCGGCCGTTGGAGGGCGCGGGCCGGCTCACTTTTCGGCAATGGTGCGACCGGCTTTTCGGGGCCGGCATTTCAAAGCACTTCATGGTTCCCTACAACGAAAAACTCTGGCGGATCGGGGTGGACGACCTCACGCCGGAGTGGTGCGGGAATTTCGTCCCGGTGCCCACGTTGGCCGAGGTGGAGGCGGGCGCCCGAACGGCGCACCGGAAAGCTTTCGGTTACAACACGACGTTTCTCTACCCGCGCACCGGCGGCATTCAGGTCCTTTCCGACGCGCTCGCTCGGGAGGTCCGGGGCCTTCGCCTCGGGGCGGCTCTGGAATCCGTCGATTGGGAGAAGCGCCGGGTCCTTCTCTCGACCGGCGAATGGCAGCCCTACCGGCGGCTGGTGTCCACGTTGCCCTTGCCCGAGCTGTTGAAGCGCCTGACGCCCTTTCCGGCGGAATTGGAGGAGCCCCGGTCCCGGCTCCGCTGGACGACGGTGCTGTGCGTGAACCTGGGGGTCGCCCGGCCCAAAATCTCGCCGGCCTCGTGGATTTATTTCCCCGAAAAAAAATACCCTTTCTACCGCGTCGGTTTTCCCATGAATTTCACGCCCCACGTCGTTCCCCGCGGCTGTTCGTCCATGTACGTCGAAATCGCCTGCGACCCCGGACGCGAACCGGCCGGGCCCGGGGCGCGGGAGCGGTTGTTGTCCCGCGTGCGGGAAGGGTTGATCGCCGCAAAAATCCTAAAACGGTCCGATCAAATTCCCGTGGCCCACGTCGTTCCCATCCGCTACGCCTACGTGGTGTATGACCGGCACCGGACCGAAGCGCTCGACCGAATCTTCCGGTGGCTCGACCGCCGGGCGGGGGCGGATTCCATCGGCCGGTACGGGGCCTGGAAATATTCCTTTATGGAAGAAGCCCTGCTGGACGGCAAGCGCGTCGCCGAATCCGACGCCCGACGTCGCCGGAGCCCGGCGGCCTAGCCGACCGGCGTTTGTGCGCCCTTTTCACCGTTCCGCGCATATTTTTCACGGAGTTTTTCTTTGTTTGTTGTTGCTGATACCCCTGATGCGCGGGGCTTGGGACCAATGGGCCCAAACCCTCGTGCTCCTGGCGTGGGCCTTCCTGGGCGGATTGGAATCCCTTCTGTTGGTTCGGGGGCGGGCGGCCGCTTTGGAAGGTTTATTTGACGTCGTTCGAGGGGCGGGGCCGGCTCTGGGTTTCTTTGTGGGCGCCGGAATCCTTTCGGCCCTGGGGAGCGAATACCCCAACAGCGTTCTACCGGCGGTCCTGAACGATTTGCCGGCGGTGGCTTTCTTCTTATTGACCGCGGCGGCGCCTTCGCGCCTACGCCCGCTTTATTTCCGGTCCCTGGCGGCCGGAGCCGTCCTGCCGTTGGCCGCCGCGGGGGTGGCCGCTTTCTCCTCCCCGGACCAATTCGCCCATTCCCTCGTCAACGCGAACCTGCTGGCCTGTTTGTCCGTGGCGGGTTTGCCTCTCCTCGTTTTCCTGGGGTGGGGGCCCTTGTCCGGTCCTCGGGAACGCTGGGGGTGGCGCGCGGCCGCCGTCGTGGCTCTGGGGACGTTGGTGTTGACGAAATCCTTCTGGGGTTTCTTGGTCCTCGCGGCGGAAACCGCCGCCGGAGTGGCTTGGTGGGTTCGTCGGCGCGCTCGCCCCCTCGATCGTCGGCTCGTCCTTTTGATGGCCGTCCTGTCGGTGGGCGCGATGGCCTTTCTATTTCGGGCGGATTGGGGAAAATTGTTTTCCGGCGACGCCGACCGTTGGTCCTGGTGGCGCGCCGCCGGGGCCATGGCGGCGGCGCGCCCTTGGCTGGGCGTCGGCCCGGGGGCCTTTGGCGAAGCTTACCCCGCTTTCCGAAACTCGGCCTGGGGGTTGAACACGCTTTACGCCCACAACCTGTTTTTGGAAATGGCGGCGGAGCGGGGCCTCCTGGGGCTCGGCGCGTTCCTCGCTTTTGGGTTCTTGGCGGTTCGCCGGGGCGGCGCGCGGTCGGCGCGCCGCGCCGCGCTGACGCTTTCGGCCGCGGCTTTCGCGGCGTTCAATTTGGCCAATTTCGGATTTTCCTTTCCCGCCTTGTATTGGCTCGGTTTCGCCGGCGCCGGCCTTCTGTGGGCGGACGCCGATCTCGACGGCGCCCCCCCCCGTTGGGCGACGCACCGCCGCCTGGGCTTGGCGGGCGTCGCGTTGTGCGCGGCGGCGGGGTTCGCCTCCTACGCTCTCTTTCGTTCGGGGCAATGCCTGGAGCGGGCCCGGGGAGAATTTGAGACCGGCCGGTGGCCGTCCGCCCGGGAGTGGGTGGACCGGGGCCTTCGATGGAACCGTTGGAACCCGGAGCTCTACGACCTCGGGGCGGCCCTGCGATTGATCGCCCGGGACTCGGACGGGGCGGCCCGGGACTTGGCGCGCTGCGTGGCCCTGGCCCCGACGAGCGCCGGTTTTCGAAGGGACGCGGCCGAATTGGCTCTCCGCCGGGGTCGAAACGACGAGGCGCTCGCCCATTACGACGCCGCCGTGCGGTTTCTGCCGCTGAGCCCCGTCCCTTGGGTGAGGCGGGGGGATGTGTTGCGCGCCGCGGGCCGGTCGGAAGAGGCTCGCACGTCGTACCAATCGGCCCTGCGGGCCCTGTCGGACCCCCGGGTGATGGCGAGCGCTCCGGCCGCGCGGGCGGCGTTGACGGCGCAAATCAACGAAAAGTTGAAGGAAGGCCCCCGTGCCCCGAATTAAGGTCGCCCACATCGTCACCAAGCTCGAGTGGGGCGGCGCCCAGCAAAACACCCTGCACACGGTTCGAACCTTGAATCGCGATTTCTTCGATGCTCATTTGATTTGCGGTCCGGGCGGAATATTGGACGGGGAAGCGGGTCGCGACGACGTGCCGGTGGAATTCGTTTCCGCCCTCCAGCGGGCGGTCCATCCGGTCAAGGACGCCGCGGCTTTTTTTCAGTTGCGCCGCCTTCTTCGCCGTCTCCGCCCCGACATCGTCCACACCCACTCGTCCAAGGCCGGCATTCTCGGGCGTTGGGCGGCGAGCGCCGCCGGCGTCCCCGTCGTGGTTCATACCTTCCACGGGTTCGGTTTCCACCCGGCCCAGCCGGCGCCGGTCCGAGCCGCCTACGTGGCCGTGGAGCGGTGGACGGCCCGCCTTTCCACGGCGCTCATCGCCGTGTCCCGGGCCAACCGGGACGAAGCCCTGGCCCGGGGGATCGGCCGTCCGGACCAGTACCACCTCATTCGCAGCGGCGTGCCGTTGGCGCCCTACCGGTCCCTCGCGTCCCGCCGCGACGCCCCCCCGGGGATCGTCCTGGGGGCGGAGGAAAAATTGGTCACCACCATCGGGCCCTTCAAACCGCAGAAGAACTTGAAGGATTTTCTCCGGGCCGCCGCGGCCGTCCTTCAGCGGCGTCGCGACGTCAAATTCCTGGTCATCGGGGACGGCGACGGACGGGTTCGCCTGGAAGAGGAGATTCGCCGCCGGGGTTTGGCGGACCACGTGGTGCTCGCCGGGTGGCGGCGGGACGTGCCGGCCCTGTTGGCGCGTACGGACGCGTTTTGCATGACCTCCCTGTGGGAAGGCCTTCCTCGATCCCTGGTGGAAGCCATGGCCGCCGGGCGTCCCTGCGTGGTCAACGCGGTGGACGGATGCCGGGATTTGATCGACGACGGGGTCAACGGGTTTTTGGTTCCGCCGCGGCACCCTCTGACCACGGCCGAGCGCCTGCTCCAAATATTGGCGGACGACGACCTGGCGTTTCTCCTGGGCCGCCGCGCTCGGGAAACCATCGGCGACGAATTCGACATCGACGGCATGGTTCGGGCCCAGGAACGCCTGTACAGCGCGCTTTGGTCCGCGCGAACGCCCAAAACGTCGCCCGCTTAAAGCCCCGCTAAAATCCTTCGGGGGTGTTCGGGGAAGGGCGGGCCGGACTTGCCGGGGGATGGCTCGGTGCGAGTCCGGATCCGGGAACGAACCGTCGGGTCGACCCCGCTTCCCCTCCTCGCCATGTTCCGTTTTCGAAAATTCGAGCCTTTCCGGGGCCCCTGGCCCGGGGACCGATCCCCCGGCGGCGGCGCCGACCCCATCCCGGATTGACAGCGGCGCTTAACGCTAAAATACCTCACGAAAATCGAACGGAACCCCCGGAAGGGGGTTTTTTGCTCTTTTCGGAGGAGCCGTGAAAGTCCGCATACACGAAATTCAGGATCACGGTTCGATGGCGGTGGAAGGGGAAATCCCGGCGGCGTCCCTCCCCCTGGAAACGCCCGATCGGCCCGCTTTGGTGGGGCCCGTCCGGGTGGCCTTGACCGCCGACGCGGACAAAGAAGCCGTGCACGCCTGGGGCACCGCCCGGGGCCGCGTGGCCATGACCTGCGCCCGTTGCCTGGCTCGATTTGAAACCGATTTGGAGGGGACCCTCGATATGAGCGTCCCCGTGACTGAAACGTTTTTGGTGGTGGACGACGAAGTCCGCCAGAGCTTGTTGCTGGCGTTGCCGTCCCAGCCCCTCTGCCGGCCCGCCTGCCGGGGGCTGTGCCCCCGATGCGGACGAAACTTGAACCAGGGCCCCTGCGGGTGCCCCGCCGAGCCGGCCCCGTCTCCCTTTGACGAACTTAAAAAATTGATTCAATAAGCGAAGGAAAAGAACCCATGGCCAACCCAAAGAAAAAACACTCCCCCGCGCGCCGCGACAGCCGTCGTTCCGCGAATTTCCGACTCGTGATGGGATCGATGTCCCGCTGCTCCAACTGCGGGGCCGCCCGACCGCCCCACCGCGTGTGCGCGGCCTGCGGCTATTACGGCAAGGAATTGGTGGTCGCCCCCAAGACCAAGAAGTCCAAAGGCGAAGAGAAATAGTTTTTGGTGAACTCGCCCCGGATTCGGCCCGCGCGCTCTTGAACCGCCGATGACCTGCCGCATTGCGTTGGACGCCATGGGGGGGGACCACGGTCTTCCCGTCAACATCGCGGGGGCCCTGCTGGCCCGAAAGGAAACCGACCACGAGATCATTCTGGTCGGCGACCGGGACCTGATCCAGCAGGAATTGGAGCACCACGGCGCCCGGGACCAATTCCTGATCCAGCACGCTCCGACCGTCGTCGGCATGCACGAAAAGCCGGCGGACGCCTGCCGCTCCAAAAAAGACTCCTCCATCATGGTCGCGGCCGAATTGGTCTCCCAGGGAAAGGCCGACGCCTTGATTTCCGCCGGCAATTCCGGCGCCACCATGGCCGCTTCCCTTTGGCACCTGCGACGGTTGCCCGGGGTCTCCCGCCCGGCCATCGCCACGCTCATGCCCACCCTGGTCGGCAACGCCATCGTCCTGGACGTGGGCGCCAACGTGGATTGCAAACCGAAACACCTCCTTCAATTCGCCGTCATGGGATCGATTTACGCCCACGCCATTTTGAACATTCCGTCCCCCCGGGTGGGTCTCCTGACCATCGGGGAAGAGGAAGGCAAAGGCAATCTGGTCACCGTGGAAACCCACCCGATGCTCAAAGCCAGCGGACTCAATTACGTGGGCCACGTGGAAGGTCGCGACGTCCCCTCGGGCGTGGCCGACGTCTTCGTCTGCGACGGGTTTGTGGGGAACATTTTGTTGAAATTCGGCGAAGGGCTGGCCGCGGCCGTTTTGAAATTGATCAAGAACGAAGTGCGCAAACACCCCCTGGCGATTTTCGGCAAGTATCTGCTCAAGGGCGCCTTCAAGGAACTGCTGCGCAAAACCGATCCCTCGGAATACGGCGGGGCGCCGCTCCTGGGCGTCAACGGCGTGGCCCTGATTTCCCACGGGGGCGCCGACGCCAAGGCCATCAAGAACGCGGTGCGCACCGCGGGGGTCTTCGTTGAAGCCGGCATCAACCGTCAAATTTCGGACCGCCTGCAGGGAACCAACGCCCACATCATCCCGCTCAAGGTGTCGGCCTAACCGTGAGCGGCGTGCGATTTTTGGCCACCGGGGCGGCGCTCCCGGCGAAGATCCTGACCAACGCGGACCTCTCCAAAATCGTCGACACGACCGACGAGTGGATCACGGAGCGGACGGGCATCAAAGAGCGCCGCATCGCGGCGCCCGAGGAAGCCACCTCCGATCTCTCCACCCGGGCGGCCCGGTTGGCCCTGGAGCGGGCGGGCCTCCAACCCCGGGACGTCGACCTGATCGTGGTCGCGACCTGCACCCCCGACCACCTTTTCCCTTCGACGGCGTGCTTGGTCCAAAAAAATCTCGGCGTGCCGGCCTGCATCGCTTTCGACGTCTCCGCCGCCTGTTCCGGTTTCATCTACGGGCTGGCCTGCGTCAAAGGCCTCCTCGAAACCGGCGTGGCCAAAACGGCCCTCCTGATCGGCGCCGACACCCTCTCGCGCTTCACCGACTGGACCGACCGCGGCACCTGCGTGCTCTTCGGCGACGGGGCCGGGGCCCTGGTGCTCCAGGCGACGTCCCAAACCAGCGATTTGTTGTCGGTCCATTTGGCCGCGGACGGCGGGGCCGGGGACATCCTGACGATTCCGGGCGGCGGCTCCCGCCATCCCCTGGGCGTGAACGGCAACGCCAAGGAATTTCCACCGACGATTAAAATGGAAGGCCGGGAGGTTTTCAAGCACGCCGTGACCCGCATGGTGGAAGCCGCCGAAGGCGCCCTGGCCAAGGCCGGCCTCGCCCCCTCGGACTTGCGCCTTTTGATTCCGCACCAGGCCAATTTGCGCATCATCGACGCGGTCGCGAAACGGGTGAGCCTTCCCGACGACCGGGTGTTCCGCAACGTCCACAAGTTCGGCAACATGTCCGCGGCCACGACCATCGTGGCCCTGGACGAAGCCGTGCAAGACGGCCGGGTGAAGCGCGGGGACGTGGTGGAACTGATCGCTTTCGGCGCCGGCCTGACCTGGGGGGCCGCGGTCCTTCGTTGGTAGCGGGCGCGGTTTCCTCCGCGCGCCGGGCGGCGAAGGCGCCGCCCACCGTCGCTCTTTACGCGGAGGACTGTTTGTCCGGCATGCGAACCCGGCTGGCCCCCGGCTCGGTGGACGTGGTGGTGACGTCGCCGCCCTACAACGTGGGCATCGCCTACGGGGCCTACGACGATCGGCGCACCCCGGAAGACTATTTGAATTGGATCGAGCGTTTCGGGCGGGAAGTTCACCGCGCGCTCGCCCCCGAGGGGTCCTTTTTTTTGAACGTGGGGGGAACGCCCCAAAACCCCTGGATTCCCGGCGACGTGGCCAATCGCCTTCGGCCGTTTTTCGTTTTGCAGAACCAGATTCTGTGGGTCAAATCCCTGGCCACGGGGGCCGAGGACGATCCCACGGGTCGACGCCCGGGGCTTTCCCTGGGGCATTACAAACCCGTCAACAGCCGGCGGTATTTGCACAGCGGCCACGAATTCGTGTTTCATTTCACCAAGACGGGGCGCGTCCCCCTGGACCGTTTGGCCGTCGGAGTTCCCTACCGGGACAAATCAAACATCGCCCGGTGGGGTCGCGCGGCCGACCGGCGGTGCCGGGGCAACGTGTGGTTTGTCCCTTACCGGACGATTCAGTCCCGAAAAGGGGATCGTCCCCATCCGGCGACTTTCCCGGTGGAACTTCCGGCGATGTGCCTCAAGCTGCACGGCGTCGACCGGGTTCGAACGGTGTTGGACCCCTTTTTGGGGTTGGGGTCCACGGGACTGGCGGCCCGATCGCTGGGCTTAAATTTTGTGGGGTTTGATATCGACGCGGCGTACGTGGCGGAAGCCCGGAAAGCGCTGACAAAAGCGGGAGCGATCGAATGAAAACGGCTTTTTTGTTTCCGGGTCAAGGGTCCCAATACGTGGGCATGGGGCGGGAATTGGCGGACCATTTCCCCGCGGCCAAGGCCGTGCTGGACCGCGCGGCGGCCAAGCTCGGCGGAGAGTACATTGACGTTTTTCTGAACGGACCCGAGGAAAAACTCCGACAAACGCGGTTCACGCAGGTGTCGCTGTTCATCGTGTCCATGGCCGCCCAGGAGGTGTTGAAAGGGGCGGGTTTCAAGGCCGACGCGGTGGCGGGCCACAGCCTGGGGGAATATTCGGCCCTGTGCGCGGCGGGCGCTTTCGATTTTGAAACCGGGTTGGACCTGGTGAAAGCCCGGGGCGAAGCCATCGGGGCCGCGGCGGAAAAAGTGCCGGGCACCATGGCCGCCATCGTGGGGCTGGACCGGAACGTCGTCGAAGAGATTTGCCGGACGGCGTCGGTCCACGGCGTTTGCCAGCCGGTCAATTACAATTGCCCCGGCCAGATCGTCGTGGCGGGGGAAGTCGCCGCCGTCCAAGCGGCCGTCCAAGCGGCCCAGGCGGCCGGTTCGCCCAAGTCCATCGTTTTGAACGTGTCGGGGCCTTTCCACTCCTCCCTCATGAAGCCCGCGGCGGACGCCATGGCCGGGGTCTTGGGTCGCGCGACCATCGTTTCGCCGGCCGTCCCGGTGTATATGAACGTGGATGCCCGGGAAACCCGTTCCCCCGAGGATATCCGGGCGAAGCTCGTACGGCAAATAGACCACGCCGTTCTCTGGGAAGACACCCTTCGGGGCCTCTTCGCCGCGGGGGTCGAGAACTTCATTGAAGTCGGACCGGGGCGGGTGCTGTCGGGGCTTCTGCGGCGCACCGACAAGGCCAAGAAATTTTCTAATATAGAGGACAAAAAATCGGCGGACGCGCTGCTGGCGGCCGTCGCCCCGCGCTAAGGCGCGGCGTTCGTTTTCCTCTCGCGAAAGGACACACCATGCGACTCAAAGACCAAGTGACACTCATCACCGGCGGGGCCCAGGGCATCGGACGGGCCATCGCGGAGACCTTCGCCAAGGAAGGCGCCAAAATCGCCCTCTGCGACGTGAACGAAGCCGCGGCCCAACAGACCGCCGCCGAGATCAAGCAAAAATACAACGTGGACACCCACGCGGCCAAGGTCAACGTGACCGTGTTCGACGAATGCGAAAAGTGGGTCGCCGCCGTCGCCGAAAAAATGGGCCGGGTGGACGTTTTGATCAACAACGCCGGCATCACCAAGGACAATTTGGTGATGCGGATGTCGGACCAGGAATGGGACGCGGTGATCGCCGTGAACCTCAAGGGCGTCTTCAACTGCACCAAGGCCGTCAACCGTCCCATGTTCAAACAGCGGGGGGGGCGCATCATCAACATCGCCTCCATCGTGGGCCTCATGGGGAACGCCGGCCAGGTCAATTACTCGGCCACCAAAGGCGGCGTCATCGCCATGACCAAGACCTGCGCCCGGGAGTTTGCCAGCCGGAACGTCCTGGTGAACGCCATCGCTCCGGGGTTCATCCGCACGGCCATGACGGACAAATTGACCGACGAGCAGAAGCAAAAGCTTTCCAGCCTCATCCCCCTGGAACGTTTGGGCGAAGCCCAGGACGTGGCCAACGCGGCCCTCTTTTTGGCCTCGCCGGAGAGCTCCTACATCACCGGCCAGGTGATTTCGGTCAACGGCGGGATGTACATGTAAGGGAACGGCCCCGGACGTCGCGGGGCCTTTGTTTTTCAGCAGCACGGTGGAGGAAGCTCAACGCGCGCGGGGAAGTCGCCCCACGCACGTTGGGCCTCAAACGCCAACAACCTCAATGAAGGGGGCAACACGTGGCAGACGACATCGAGACAAAGGTGCGGGACATCATCGTGGAGCAGTTGGGCGTGGACGCGGCGCAGGTGAAGCCGGAGGCGTCGTTCGTCAACGACCTCGGCGCGGACTCCCTGGACACGGTGGAGCTCGTGATGGCGTTGGAAGAGGCCTTCGACATGGAAATTCCGGACGAAGAAGCCGAGAAAATCCAAACCGTCACCCAGGCCGTCAATTACATCAAGTCGCACAAGAAATAGTTTTTCCCCGGACCCCGAAGGGACGATCAGCCTCCCTTCGGGGTCACGATTTTGAACGCCCGCGGATTCGGCGTTCGCGAAGAGGATTCCATGGACATTAAAAAGCGCGTGGTCATCACCGGGGTGGGGATCGTCAGCCCCATCGGCATCGGCAAAGAGGCCTATTGGCAGAGTCTCAAATCCGGACGTCCCGGGTTCGGGCGGATCAGTTTTTTCGACCCCTCCACCTACCCCTGCCACATTGACGCGGAAGTCCGGGATTTCCAGCCCGAGCAATTCATCGATAAAAAGAAAATCCGCCGCATGGACCGGTTCACCCAATTCGCCTGCGCGGCGGCCAAATTGGCCGTGGAAGATTCCAAGATCGATTTTGCAAAGGAAAACGTGGAGCGGTGCGGGGTCATCGTGGGCTCCGGCATCGGCGGCTTGCCGACCATCGAAGCCGAACACTCCGTCCTTCTGGAAAAAGGCATGCGCCGGGTGTCGCCCTTCCTGATTCCGATGCTCATCACCAACATCGCCCCCGGCGAAATCGCCATCGAATACGGCCTGGTGGGCCCCAATTACTCGGTGGCCTCGGCTTGCGCCACCTCCAACCACGCCATCGGGGAAGCCCTCCGGCACATTCGCTACGGCGATGCCGACGTCATCCTGGCCGGCGGCACCGAAGCGGCCATCACGCCCCTGGGCGTGGCCGGTTTCTGCCAAGCCCGGGCGTTGACCACGGATTTCAACGATCGGCCGGAAAAAGCCAGCCGTCCCTTCGACAAGGGCCGCTCGGGGTTTGTCATGGGCGAAGGCGCCGGGGTGGTCGTGCTGGAAACCCTGGAGCACGCCCTGGCGCGCGGCGCCAAGATTTACGGGGAATTGGCCGGGTACGGCGCGACGGACGACGCCTACCACATCACCGCGCCCTCCCCCGAAGCCAAGGCCGCCAGTCGCGCCATGCAGTTGGCGCTGGCCGACGGGGGCCTCCGGCCCGAGGACGTGGACTACGTGAACGCCCACGGGACCTCGACCGAACTCAACGACAAGACGGAAACCTTCGCGATCAAAAAAGTGTTCGGCGACCACGCGAAGAAACTCGCCGTGTCCTCCACCAAATCCATGACCGGACACCTCCTGGGCGCCGCCGGCGCGGCGGAGTTGATCGCGACCCTCCTCAGCATGGAACACAACACCCTTCACCCGACCATCAACCAGGAAACCCCCGACCCGGAATGCGATCTGGATTACGTGCCCAACGTGGCCCGGCCGGCGCAGATCAACGTCGCGCTCTCGAACTCCTTGGGGTTCGGCGGGCACAACGCCGTTTTGGTGGTGAAACGGTTCAAATCCTAACGGGCCGTCATGCCGCGCGAGGACTCCGCACTCCTTCAAAAGGCGCTTCGCCACAAATTTAAGAACACCAAACTGCTGGAGGAAGCGCTCACCCACAAGTCCCACGCGATCGAACGGGGGAGCAAAACCTTCAACGAACGGCTGGAGTTCCTGGGCGACAGCGTTTTGGCCACGGTGGTCGCCCATTACCTTTTCAAGCGCTACGCCGACGAAGACGAGGGCAAGCTTTCCAAGCTGAAATCCCAGCTGGTGGCGCGCCCCTCCCTGGTCGTGTGGTCCCGGGAAATCGGCCTGGGGAAATATTTGTGGATGAGCGACGGCGAAGAGGCCACGGGCGGGCGCGAACGGGACAGCTTGCTCGCCAACGCCTTTGAGGCCCTTCTGGGCGCGATCTTCCTGGACGCCGGGTTTTCCGTGGCCCAACGGTTCGTGGTCCGCCTCCTTTCGAAAAAGAAACGCATCGTCGAAACCGATTACAAAAGCAAACTTCAGGAAATCATTCAGAAGCGGTATAAAATTCCCCCGTCCTACCTGCTGTTGGAGGAAAAAGGCCCCGACCACAACAAAACCTTCGTCATGCAGGTGAACGTCCGTCGGCGGCTCCTGGGCCAGGGGGAAGGTCATTCCAAGAAAGAGGCCGAGCAGGCCGCGGCGTATCAGGCGCTGAAAAAGATCCGCCAGCACCGGTTGGCCCCCAAAATCGATCCCCACCACATGGCGGAGGATCACGCGTTGTCGGAGCCCAGCCCCCGGCGGGCCGCCCGGCGAACCGAGGAAAAGGAAAAATCCTGAGCCGCGTCACGTTTGCCCCCCGGCGATTTTTGTATAGTTGACCGGCCGGACCCATCGATTTTGAGTTCACCCCCGAAGGAGACGTCATGAACTATTTCTTGACCGAAGAGCAGCAGGCCATCGTCCAAGTCGCGCGCGAAATCGCCCAGAAGAAAATAAAGCCCGTCCGCGAAAAGCACGACGCCGAGGACACCTTCGCCTGGGAAATCGTCGAGGAATTCCGCAAGGCCGATTTGTGCGGCGTCTACTTCCACACCAACTACGGCGGATTGGGCGGCGGGGTGTTTGAATTGGCCCTGGTCGTCGAGGAATTGTCGAAGGTGTGCGGCGGCATCGCGCTCAGCCTGGCGGCCACGGCCCTGGGCACCTTCCCCATCATGCTCTTCGGCACGCCGGAGCAAAAGAAACGCTGGCTGCCCGACCTGGCCTCCGGCAAACGCCTCGGCGCTTTCACGATCACCGAACCCGAAGCCGGTTCCGACGCCACCGCCACCCGCTGCACGGCGAAGAAAGACGGCAACGACTACATTTTGAACGGCGTGAAAAATTTCGCCACCAACGGCGAAGTGGCCGAAATTTATTCGACGTTCGCGTCCACCAACCCCTCCCGGGGCGCCCGTGGCATCACCTGCTTTGTGATCGAGAAAGGGACCAAGGGATTCTCCTTCGGTAAAAAAGAGCACAAGATGGGCATCCGCTCCAGCGCCACCTACGAATTGGTGTTCGACAATTGCCGCATCCCGGCCGCCAACATGCTCGGAAAAGAAGGCCAGGGATTGTTCGTGGCCCAGGCCACGCTGGACATTTCCCGCCCCGGCGTCGCCTCCCAGGCCCTGGGCATCGGCACCGGCGCCCTGGAAGAAGCCCTCAACTACGCCAAGGTGCGCAAGCAGTTCGGCCAAACGGTTCTTTCCTTCCAATCCTCCCAGCACATGGTGGCCGACATGGCGACCAAGCTGGAAGCGGCCCGGGCGCTGCTCTACAGCGTGGTGCGGGCCATGGACGTCGATTTCAAAGCGGCGGTGGAAGCGTCGGAGCAATCGGGCAAAACGGTGTACGAGGAAATGAAGCGCGTCGCCTCCGGCCGGTGGACCAAATACTCCGCCATGTGCAAACTGTTCTGCTCGGACACGGCCTTTGAAGTCGCCGACAACGCCATCCAGCTGTGCGGAGGCATCGGCTACATGCGGGACTTCCCCGTTGAAAAATACCTGCGGGACGCGAAGATCACCCAGATTTACGAAGGCACCAACCAGATTCAGCGCAACGAAATCGGGATGATGATCACCAAGGAGTTGGCGTCCAAGGGGGACTGAGCGTTCCCTCCTTGAAAAGACGAGCTTTTCCAGTTAGAATGGTGCATCGCTTCGTGAAAAACATCACGAACCTGCCGATAACCTAAGTAAAGAGACGACCGCCATGGGACTGCACATCGTCGTCTGCATCAAGCAGACGCCCGCGACATCGAACATTCAAATCGACCCCGCCACCGGAACGCTCAAGCGCGAAGGCATGGCCGCGGCCATCAACCCGTTCGACGCCTACGCCATCGAAGAGGCCGTTCGCATCAAGGAACGGCTCCCGGGCACCACGGTCTCCGTCGTGACCATGGGCCCCCCTCAAGCCGAAGATTCGCTCCGCGAGGCCATCGCCTGCGGCGCCGACCAGGCTTTCCATTTGACCAGCCGCGCCTTCGCCGGCGCCGACACCTGGGCCACGTCCTACACGATCCAGATGGGCATTCGCAAAATCATGAAGGAAAAAGGCCCGGTCCAGCTGGTGATTTGCGGCAAGCAGACCAACGACGGCGACACGGGCCACGTGGGCCCGGGCATCGCCGCCTGGCTGGACTGGCCCAACATCGCCTACGTCAAGAAGGTGGAGGCGGTCGACGACAAGAAGATCGTCGTTCATCGCATGATGGAGGACGGGGTCGACGTTTTGGAAATGGATTTGCCCGCCGTGCTCGCCGTGGTGAAGGAAATCAACGAGCCCCGGGTGGCCTCCCTCAAGGGCAAGATGAACGCCAAAAAGGCGGTCATCCCCAAGTGGACCGAGGCGGACATCGAAGCCGACAAGAAATGCATCGGGCTGGGCGGGTCGCCCACCATCGTGTCCAAGTCCTTCAACCCGCCGCCGCGCAAGGGCGGGGTGAAAATCGACGGCGCCACCGCCGAAGAGAAAGCCAAAAATCTCGTGGACAAGCTCCAGGAAATGAAGCTGATCTAACCATGCCCAACGCGATCTTCGTCGACAAACACCGCTGCACCGGCTGCACGTCCTGCGCCCGGGTGTGCCCCGTCTCCTGCATCGACATGGTGGAGCGACCGAAGGAACCCAACGTCACCTGGCGGAAGCTCGCCGTGATCGACGAAGCCAAATGCATTTTTTGCAACGCCTGCGTCCAGGCCTGCGACAAGCTGTTCGAGAAGTCGAAGAACAAAGACGTCTTCCACGCCATCACCATGGTGAAGGAAAAGGTGGAAGGGAAAACCACCGTCGACGTTTCTCTTTACAAGAACGTGTGGATCTTCGCCGAGATGCGCCACGGCAAGCTGATGCCCACCGCCTACGAATTGTTGGGCGTGGCCCGGGGATTGGCCCAGACGCTGGGGGAAGAAGTCGCGGCCGTGCTCATGGGCAAGGACGTCGCCCGACACGCCCAGGATTTGATCGACCACGGGGCCGATCGCGTCTACGTGCTCGACCACCCCACCCTGGAAAACTTCGTCGACGAAATTTACACCCAGCTGTTGACCGATTTGATCATCCAGGAAAAACCCAACAAGCTTTTGATGCCCGCCTCGACCATCGGCCGGTCCTTCGGCTCCCGGGTGGCCATCTCGGCCAACACCGGCATCACCGCCGACGCGACGGAATTGGCCATCGACCCCCAAACCCGCATGCTCCACGCCACGCGGCCCTCTTTCGGCGGCAATTTGATGGCGACGATTTTGTGCGAAAAGCACCGCCCCGAAATGGCGACGGTGCGCCCCATGGCCTTCCCCCGGGCGCCCAAGCAGGCCGGGCGCCAGGGAAAAGTGATCAACGTGGCCGTCGATCTGGCCAAAGTCAAACAGCGCACCCGCTTTGTCCGCTACGAAGCCGAAAAGGGCGAAGCCCAGGACATCACCTCCGCCGAAGTCATCGTGGCGGGCGGTCGCGGCGTGGGCGGGGCGGAAGGGTTTAAGTCCATCGAGGCGTTGGCCCGTTTGTTGAAAGGCGCGGTCGGCGCCAGCCGGGCCGCCGTCGACGCCGGCTGGATCGCCTACCGCCATCAGGTGGGATTGACCGGACGCACCGTGCGTCCCAAGCTTTACATCGCCGCCGGGATCTCCGGCCAAATCCAGCACTTGGCCGGCATGAGTTCCAGCGAAGTCATCGTTTCCATCAACAAGGACGCCGAGGCGCCCTTGAACAAAATGGCGACGTTCTCCATCGACGGCGACCTGTTCGAAATTCTGCCGGCTCTCGTCAAAGAAATCGAAAAACGCCGGGGCCATTAGGCCGCGGCTTCGTCCTTCCTTTTCCCGCGCTCCCCTCCCGGGGACGCGCTCCCGCGTTTTTCCCGATCCGTCTTCCCCTCTCCTCCACGCCTCCGATCCCGTCTATCTACCGGCGGGAAAGTTCGGCCAGGGCGGCGATGACTTCCTCGGCCCCCACCGCCCGAAGGCAAAGGTTGGTCTCCTCGCCGCGGCGCCCGCACACGTTGCGGACGCAGGGGACGCAGGGGATTTCCCGGTGTTGGATCACCCGAACGCGGGGCCCAAAGGGCGAAGTGGCCTGGGGTTCCGACGGCCCCGCCACCACGACCGTGGGCGTTCCCCCGGCCCATCCCAAATGCATCATTCCCGATTCGTTGGTGACCAGGGCGGCCGCCCGCCGAAGGAGCGCCGCCGCCAAGGGCACGGGGGTCTCCCCGCAGAGGTTGACCAGGGGGCGTTCGGCTTCGCGGGCCACCGCGTCGGCGACCGGGCGGTCTTCGGCGGCGCCCAGGAGCAGAACGGCCGACCAGTCCGAGCCCGCGCGGTCCGCCACGGCGGCGAATCGTTCGGGGTCCCAACGCCGGGCGGGGGCCCGGCTTCCCGGGGCCAGAATCAGCAGTCGGCGGGCGTCGATCCCCCGGGCGCCGACCCAGGCGTCCATCGTGGAATCATCGGCCGTGGGCACATAAAAGTCCCCCGGACCGGGTTCCTTGGCGGAGTCTCCCAGCAGTTGGAGATAACGCCGGGTGTAGTGGAATCGTTCGTCCGGGCGGACCGCGCGGGTCAGGAGGAACGATCGAAAATCCGTGGCGTGCCCCACCCGCTCGGGAATGCGCGCCAGAAAATGAAGGGCGGCGGCGGAAAAGGAGGGGGGCAGGGCGTAGGCGGCGGCGTAGCCGCGGCCGGCCAAACGCCGGGCGGCGGACCGGAGCGTTTCGTCGGGTTTGAGAATCAGAACTTCGGAGAGGCCGGGGAACCCTTCGAAAAGGCCCGCGACGGCGGGCCGGGCCAACACGTCCACCGGCCGGCCCCGGGCCAGAAGCCCTTTGAGAAAGGGGCCGCACATCACGGCGTCGCCCAGCCAATTGGGCGCTCGAACCAGCACGCGGGAAGACATGGGGAGATTTTACCAGTTCGGGTCTGGTCTTTTTCATGGGCAGGATGTATGCTTAACCCAATCTTTTCGGGAGGTGTGTAATGAAGAAAATCCTTTGGGCGGTGGGTTTGGTCGTCGGCGGTTTGTCCTTCGTTCGGGCCGAGGAGATGGCCCCGGTGGCGGCCCCCGCTCCGGCCGGTGTTGAGATTTTGGGCGCTTCGGTGGGCACGGGCGTCGACAACCGGGAATTGACCGGGGAGTCGGCGACGTTCGACGCCGGCGTGACCCGCGTTTATTGCTGGACCAAGGCCAAAGCGGCCACGGTCCCGGGTTCATTGAAGCACGTGTGGTCCGTGGACGGGAAAGAGGTTTCCGAAGTTCCCCTGACCTTGAGCGTCTCCCCCGCCCGCACCTGGAGTTACAAAACCGTCTGGCCGGGCGCCTGGAAGGTGGAGGTCAAAGACGACGCCGGCACGGTGCTGAAGTCGATCGACTTTACGGTCGCCGCCGCCGCGGCCGCCTCTCCCGCCGCCCCGCAATAGTCGGTTTTTCGACTTTTCAAAGCCCCCGGTTCGGCCCCGCGCCGAGCCGGGGGCTTTGCTTTTTTGTCGTCGGAAAGTGCCGACTTGACATCCCCCCGACTTTAGGTAGAATATGCCGAATGGCAGTGGACGGTATCCTGCTGCAAAAGGATGGTAAAAGATGTACTTAAAGCGCCTTGAGATGGTCGGCTTCAAATCCTTCGCCGAACGCACCCGCCTGGAATTTGAGCCCGGCGTCACCGCCATTGTCGGCCCCAACGGCTGCGGCAAGTCCAACGTGGTGGACGCCGTTCGCTGGTGCCTGGGCGAAATGAGCGCCAAATCCCTTCGTTCCAAAGTGCTCGTGGACGTCATTTTTAACGGTTCGGCCAACCGCGCCCCGTCGAACCTGTCCGAAGTCTCCATCACCTTTGACAACTCCCAAAACCGGCTCCCCATCGATTACACCGAAGTCACCATCACCCGGCGCCTGTTCCGTTCCGGGGAGTCCGAATACTTTTTGAACAAAACCCAGTGCCGCCTGAAAGACATCCGCGAGATGCTGTTGGACACGGGCCTGGGCGAAGACGGCTATTCCATCATGGAACAGGGCAAGGTTGAATACGTGCTTTCGGCCAAACCCGAGGAACGGCGGGAGTTGTTCGAAGAAGCGGCCGGGGTTTCGAAGTATAAAGCGCGCCGGGAAGAAGCCCTTCGGCGGTTGGAGCGCACCCAGCTCGACTTGGACCGCCTCTCGGACGTCATCGCCTTGACCAAGGAGCAGATGGACAAAATCGAGGCCGCCGTGCGCAAGGCCCGCCAGTACCAAAAGATTCAGGAAAACCTGAAGTCCCTGGAAATTTCCCACGCCCTGTTCGAATCCAAGCAATTGGAAGAACAGATGGAAGCCATGCGGTCGGCCCAGACCGTCATGGAGAAGGATTTGCAGCAACGGACGGCCGAAGCCGCCGCCCGGGAAGCCGAGCGCACCCAACTCCACTGGGAGGAAACCCAGTGGGGCGAAAAACTCGTGGAAGGCAACCGCCGGTTGTCCGAACTCGACGGGGCCATGGGGTTGGCCGAGCAGCGTCAAACCACCGCCCGGGAGCGCCAGGCCGAAATCCAATACCGGGATTTGGTGTTGGACGGGGAGATCGCCCAGGGCCAGACGCGCCTGGCCGAACTGGCCCGGTTGGCCGCCGACATCGAAGCCGGCCTCGCCGCCGAACGGGACACCGCCCGCCAGTCGTCGGAGATTTTGGAGCGCACCGAGAAACTGGCCGCCGAAAAGGCCTCCCTCTTGGCCGACGTTCAAAACGTGGCCAAGCAGGTCCAGGAAGCCCTTTGGAAAAACACCCAGGAGCGGACGCGCCTCAACAACGACATCGTCGCCCAGCGTTCCCTGGAAACCCGCTTGGAAATGCAATTGGCCCAGTTCGCGAAGGAATTGACCAAGGCCGAGGAACGGATGGCCCAGGAACGGGCCGCCGTGACGGAAGCCCACCGCCTGTCCCTGGTGGACGGCGAGGGGCTGGCGGGGGGGGAAGCCCGGGTCCAATCGGCCCACGCCGCTCTGGACGCCGGGGAGCGGGCCGTCGCCGAGGCGCAACAGCGCCAATCCCGAACCCAGGAAGAATTGTTCCGGGCCCAAGCCCAATTGGACGCTCAGGAAGAATGGGAAGCCTCCGACGTCTACGCCCGGGGCGTCCAGTCCGTGTTGTCCGCCGGCCTGCCCGGGGTCCACGGTCCCGTCGGCAAATTGATTTCGGTGTCGACGGCGGACGAAGTGTCCGTACGGCGCGCCCTCGGGGTCCACGTCAACGATTTGGTCGCGGACACCCTGGACGACGCCCGGTCCGCCATCCGGTATTTGGCGGAAGGCTCCCACGGCCGGGCCCGTTTCCTCGTTTTGGACCGCCTCCCGGTCGCGCCGCCCGCGGTGGCCGCGCCCGTGGGCCAGAAGTCCCTCCTGGACATGGCCCGGGCCGACGCCCGTTTTGAGCCCGTGGTCCGGCATCTTTTGAGCGGTTGGTTCTCCTCCGACGGCGCCCTCTTCGGCGACGGCGTCTTGGAGGGGGGGAGCGAGAACGCGACGGGGCCCGTGTTTGACGCCCTGCGGCGGGAGAACTTGCAGAAGGAAATCGCCGGCCACACCGCCGCCCTGAACGACCTTCAGCGGTCCAAGGCGGCGTTGGAGGACGCCCGGCGCGGAGCCGCCGGGGAGCTCGACGCGGCCCGGCGGTCCCTCGAGGAAACCCGGGCCCGCCAAGCGGTCCGGCTGGAAGAGCGCGAGCGGGTCGAGAAGCAAATCGCCCTGGCCGAGCGCGAACGGGATTTGATCACCGCCGAAATGGCCCGGGCCCGCGCCGAGGAGTCCCAGGCCCAGTCCTCCGCCGCGGCCTTGGAAGTCCGGTTGGAGGACCTCAAAACCGAGGAAGCCCGTCTGCGCGGGGAGTGGGCCAATCTTCAGACGTCTTTGCAGGAACGCCAGGCCGACAACTTCACCGCGTCCTCCGAACTGGCCGTGGCCCGCGAACGGGCCCACGGGCACGAGGAGCGCCTCCGTTGGAAGGAAAAACAGCTGTCCGACGTGGCCGCGGAACGCCAAACCTTGTCCGTCGCCGTGGAATCCAAGACCCAGGAGCGGTCGGGGTCGTCCGCCAAAGTGGAGGAGCAAAAGCGCATTGAACGGGAATCCGAAGCCCGCATTTCGGAGCTGTTGACGGAGCGGAAAGGCGCCGACGAAGCCCTGGAAGCGATTCAGGGCCAGCGCCGGACCTTGGCCGAAAAAATCCAATCGGTGGAAAAAAACCTCGCCGAGCTGCGCCGGGCCAACGAGGAGATGCAACAGCAACTCCACGAGAAAAAGCTCCAGCACGGACACGCCCAGTTCCGCCTCGAGGCCCTGGAAACCCATCTCAAGGACCGTTACCAATTGACGATCGCGGAAGCCCGGGAAGGCCACCCCGCGCCCACCGAGGCCGTCCCGACCACGGAGTTGGAAAAACTCCGACGCCGGGTGGAGGGCCTGGGGCCGGTGAACTTGGCCGCGCCCGAAGAACACGCCCAGTTGGAGGAGCGCTACAGCTTCCTGCTTTCCCAGCAGCAGGACCTGGTGAAAGCCAAGGAAGATCTGCTCACCACCATTCAAAAGATCAACGCTTCGACCCGCGTGAACCTGAAAGAAACCTTCGACAAGGTTCGGGAAAACTTCAAAACCATCTACAGCCAGTTGTTCCCGGGCGGCGAGGCGGACGTGCGCCTGACCGACGAAAGCGACGTGCTGAACGCCGGGGTGGAAATCTACGCCCAGCCCCCGGGGAAAAAGCTGCAGAACATCACCCTGCTCTCCGGCGGCGAAAAAGCCCTCACGGCGCTCTCCCTGCTCTTCGCCTTCTACATGGTGCGGCCCGCGCCCTTCGCCATTTTGGACGAAGTCGACGCGCCCCTGGACGAAGCCAACGTGACGCGGTTCGTCACGCTCATCAAGGCCTTCACGGAGCACGCCCAGTTCATCGTGATCACCCACAACAAGCGCACCATGGAAACCGCCGACACGCTGTACGGCGTGACCATGGAGGTGCAGGGGGTGTCGCGACTTCTGTCGGCCCGTCTTAAGACGTTGGAAGACCGGCGAACCGCCCAAAGCCCCGAAGCGGTCCTGGCTTCCCCCGGCGCCGCCGGCTGACCGTGCCGGCGGCGGCTCCCCGCTCCCCGCGCCCGCTTACTTTTCCCCGCGTCGACGTCCTGGGCGTCCGCGTGGACGCCGTGTCCTCCGACGATGTCCTTCGCCGGGTGGGGGAATTTCTTTCCGATCCCCGCCCCCGCCAAATCGCCACCGCCAACGCCCTCATGATTCTGGCCGCCGAGCGTCATCCCGGCCTGGCCCGGGCCCTGGGCGCCGCGGACTTGGTGGTCCCGGATTCCGCGGGGGTGGTGTGGGCCGCGGCCCGACGGGGCGCGCGGCTGGTTCAAACCCCGGGCGTGGAATTGATGGAAAAAATTTGCGGCGAAGCCGCCGGGCGCGGCTGGACGGTCTATCTGTTGGGCGCCGCCCCGGGCGTCGCGGCGGCGGCCGCCGCGGCGCTTCAAAAACGATTTCCCCGTTTGCGGGTGTCCGGCGTGGACCACGGCTATTTTAACGCCGAGGAAGAGCCCCGCGTCATCGAACGAGTCGCCCAAACGGCGCCGGACTTTTTGTTCGTGGCCCTCGACACGCCCCGCCAGGACGCTTGGATTCACCGGCATTTGGGCCGATTTCACGCCGGGGTGACCATGGGGGTCGGCGGCAGTTTCGACGTTTTTTCCGGTCGCGTGCCCCGGGCCCCGGGGTGGATGCGGCGGGCGCGCTTGGAATGGTTGTTCCGCCTCCTGCGGGAGCCTCGGCGGGCGGGGCGCATGGCCGAATTGCCCCGGTTCGTCCTTCGGGTGCTTCGGGAGCCTCGAACCGATCCGGTCCCTCGATGAACCCGAACCTCTCCCGGCCCCCCCGGCCGACCGAGCCGCTGGTCTTGATTCCGCATCCCCGCCATTACGCCTGGGGCGGCCGGGGGCCCGCCTCTTTCCTCCGCCGATTTCTGGGTCGCTCCCAGAGCGCGGTTCCCCTGGCCGAGGCGTGGTTCGGCGCCCACCCCCTGGGCGCTTCCGCGGTGGCCGGGTCCCGGCAAACGCTCTACGACGTTCTCCGACGGCGGGTTCCCCGCACGCCCGCCGGACAATCCCCGCTTTCCTTCATGGCCAAAATCATCGAGGTTCGCCGGCCCCTGTCCTTGCAGGTCCACCCCGCCGCCCGCCGCGCCCGGCGGGGGTTTGACCGGGAAAACCGCGCCGGGGTCTCCCGGGACTCCGCCGACCGTTCCTACCGGGACCCCAACGCCAAACCCGAATACCTGGTGGCCCTCACCGCCTTTGAGTTGTTCGCCGATTGGCGCCCCCGCGCCCAATGGCGAACGGACCGATTTTGCCGCGCCGTTTTGGCGGGGGGGGCCGTACCGTCGACGGCCGGGATTCGGGCGCTGGTTCGGGCCGTGACCGGGTGGGGGCCCGAGGAGGTCCGTCGATTGGGTCGCCGGGTTTTTTCGTCCGCCGCGCGGTCCTCCGCCGGGAGGGCCGGGTGGCTCGAACGAATTTGGCGGGAGCACGGGGAAACCCGCGGCGATCCGGCCGCGTTGCTGGTCCCTTTTATGGGGTACCACCGGCTAAAGCCGGGCGACGGGTTTTTTGTGCCCCCCGGGGTCGCGCACACCTATTTGGCGGGCGCGGGCCTCGAAGTGATGCGGTCCTCGGACAACGTTCTGCGTCTGGGGTTGACCGACAAAGCCCGCCGCCCGGCGGAGGCTCGATCGGCGCTTTCCATGGGGGCGCGGCCCCGGCGCGTGGCCGCGGGGGCCGCGCCTTTTTCTTCAAACGATTTTCGCGTATCGACCGTGGCCGTGGCCGCGGCCGGGCGCTCCCATCCGCTGGCCTGGCGGGGGCCCGCGCTTTTGATCCCCACCGTTCGGCCTCTGACGATTGAAATCGATGGATCGGCCTATCCATTGCCCTTGGGTCGGGGGCTTTTTCTTCCGGCCTCGGGGGCCGGCCAATGGTCCGCCCCGGGGGGGAGAGGCCGGGCCGGAGCCCTGGTCGAAGGGCGATTTTTCGTCGGACAACGGATTTGATACAATGCCGGGAACGGCCGCTCTCCCGGGGGCCGTGGCGCAACGCTTCAAATTTCCAAGGAACGGTTCCCCTCCGGGGGACATCGACGAGATTCCCATGACCTCCGCCCCCCCTTCGCCTCCTTTGTTGATTACCACCCTCGCCGAATATCAAACGGCTTTTTGGCTGCCCGTCGGCCAGTTTCTGCGCGAGCGGGGGGTGGACGTCCATTTCCTTTCCTTCGACGATCGGAGCCACGAACGGTTGACCGCGGCGGGTCTCCCGTCGGTGAACGCCTTCGACGCGGCCCGCGCGGCCGGTTCCGCCGCGACGGCGGCGTCTTTTGAGGAATGGACGCATCGCCTGGGGGTGGCCGATCCGAATTTGTGGATGAGCCACGAACGGGTGGCTTTCGGGCTTCGGGACGGCGGGGAATTGCGCCGTAAATTTTGCGCCGCGGCCGCGGCCGCCGAAGCGGCCCTGGGGCCCTTGTGCGCCGGCGGCCGCTTCCCCGTGGTCGTTCAGGAATTGGGGGGGTTTTTGTCCGTCGTCGGGACCTTTTTTGCGGCCCGGGCGCGCGGGTTGGATCATTATTTTATTGAGCCGTCTTTTTTCAAGGGCCGTTTCCTTTTCCTCAAGAACACCTACGCGGCCAAGAAATTGAGCGCCAACCCCACGGTCGACCTTCATCCCGAGGTCCGTCGGGTTCTGGAAAAAACCCGAGCCAGCCAGTCGTTGGTGATTCCGGTCAAAGACAAGCACCATTACGCCGCCCCCGAGCGGAAAATATTCAACGCGCGCAACGTCAAACGGCTCCTGCAAAAATGGTGGGATCAACGATCGGGGAAACGCCAGGAATTCGGTTATTTGGGGGCCCACGTCGCGGGCCACCTGCGCATGGTCGTCAACGGGTGGCGTTTGAAGGGATCGTACACGTCCCTGGAATCCCTGGGCCGTTTTCTTTATTACCCCCTGCACGTGCCCGGCGATGTGGCGCTGACCTTGAGGGCCCCGGAATATTTTGATCAGCTGGCCTTGATCGACTATGTGGCCCGAACCGCGCCCGCGTCCCACCGGGTGGCGTTCAAAGAACACCCGGCCATGATCGGCGCCTTGGACGCCGGACGAATTCGCGCGCTCCTGCGTCGGCACGACAACGTGGCCCTTCTGCCGCCGCAAACGAACAACTACGAGGTGCTGAAGGCGGCCGACGCGGTCATCACGGTGAATTCCAAGTCGGGCGCGGAGGCCCTGTTGTTGGGAAAGCCGGTGTTCGTTTTGGGCGACGCGTTTTACCGTTTCGCCCCGTCGGTCCGCCGCGTGGACCACCTTTCCCAATTGCCGGGGGCCCTCCGGGCGTTTGTTCAGTCCCCGGGGACCGCTCCGGACGCCCGCGCCGTGGAACGTTTTTTTCAAGAGGTCTGGGACGCCACCTGGCCGGGAGAGCTCTACCAACCGACTCCCGACGCCGCCCAGCGGTTCGCCGATTCCCTTCGACAGGCGCTGTCCACGAACGACCGGACCGCCGTTATCCCCGCGTGACCGCCCCGCTCTTCCCCCGGGTCGGGTCCCGCGCCGCGGGAAGGCCCTAACCCGATGCCGGCCCCGACCGTTTCCATCGTCACCCCGGCGTACAACGCCGCTCCCTTCATCGAAGAAACCATCGCCTCGGTTCGGGCTCAAACGTTCCCGGATTGGGAGATGTGGGTCGTGGACGACCGCTCCAAAGACGACACGGCCGCCCGGGTGTCGGCGATCGCGGCCCGGGATCCGCGGGTGCGGTTGATTCGGCAACCCCGAAATGGCGGTCCCGCCCTGGCCCGGGACGCGGCGGTTCAAGCCGCCCGGGGACGCTACGTGGCCTTCCTGGACAGCGACGACACCTGGTTGCCCGCCAAACTCGAAAAACAGCTCGCGTTCATGGCGGCCAACGAGGCCGCCGTGTCCTTTACGTCGTTTCGCCGGGTCGATCGCGACGGGACGCGCGTGGGCGACCCGGTGGCCATTCCCCGGCGCCTCAATTACCGGCAGCTCCTTTCCAACACGGCGCTCGCCACCTCGACGGTGATCGTCGACCGGACCCGCACGGGGCCCTTTCGAATGACGCCGACCTATTACGACGATTTCGCCCTGTGGCTCGATTTATTGAAACGGGGGGTGGACGCGCAGGGTTTCTCCGAGGACCTGATGCGCTATCGGGTGGTCGGGCAATCGGTTTCCCGCAATAAATTTCGATCCGCGTTGTGGGTGTGGCGCACCTACCGGGGGGTGGAGAAATTGTCCTGGCCCACGGCGGTGGTCTGTTTTGTCCAATACGCCCTGCGGGCCCTTTGGAAATACCGGCGGTTTTGAGGGCGCCTTGAACATCGGACGGGTGCTGGTGACCGGCGCCAACGGCTTTGTGGGCGGCGCGTTGCTGGAGGCCCTTCGGTCCGACGGCGTATCCGTTCGCGCGGCCGTTCGGACGGCGGATCGTCGCCCCGCGGGGGCGGAATTCGTCGCCGTCGGGGACGTGGGCCCCGCCACCGATTGGCGGGCGGCGTTGGCGGGCGTGGGCGCGGTGATTCACCTGGCGGGTCGGGCCCACGTGATGGCGCCCGGGGACGACGGCGCCTTTGATCGCGTGAACGCGGGGGGGACCGCGGCGCTGGCCCGCGCGGCCGCCGAGGCCGGCGTGCGCCGATTCGTTTTTCTGAGCACCGTCGGCGTTCATGGCCTCCGCTCCCCCGGGGACCGACCGTTGACCGAAGACAGCCCCCTGTCCCCGGTCGGTCCCTACGCCCAATCCAAACGCTCCGCGGAGGAATCTCTTCGCGACATCGCCCGGGCGGCGGGCATGGAATGGGTCGTCCTCCGACCCCCGTTGGTGTACGGGCCCGGGGCCCCCGGCAATTTCGCCCGTCTTCTTCGCTGGGCCCGTTCGGGCCTCCCGGTTCCGTTGGGCTCCTTGAGGGCCCGCCGGTCCTTCGTTTACGTCGGCAATTTGGCTTCGGCGTTGGTTCGAGCGCTGAATCATCCCGGGGCCGCGGGGCGTTCATTTTTGGTGAGCGACGGCGAGGACCTCTCCACCGGGGAACTTTTGCGGGGTCTTCGGGCGGCGGGGTTGCCGATGCGGCTGACGCCGTTCCCGGTGGGGGCGCTTCGGATTCTGGCCCGCTGGGCCGGGCGGTCCGCGGAATTCGACAAATTGGCGGACCCGTTCGCGTTGGACATCGGGTCCATCCGCCGGGTGTTGGCCTGGCGCCCCCCGTGGACGGTCCGGGAGGGGCTTTCCCGGTCCCTGGGGACCGTTTCCGGCGGTGGGAATTGATCCGCCGGGGAACGACGCCCCTTGGTATAATGGGAGCCGGGTTATCGGAGGAGCGCCGCGCGCGCGCCGGCGAATCGGGGGGCCCACATCCATGGGGTTTGACTTAGGCGGAACGGCATCGACCACCGCGGCGGTTTTTCTCGCCGTCGTGTTGTTCCACATTTTGTTGTTGCGATGGCGGAAGCACCTTCCCCTCGACCACCCCAACGACCGCTCCCTTCACTCGACGCCAACCCCGCGTGTCGGCGGCTTGGCGTTGATCCCCGGCCTGCTTCTGGGCGTCGGCGCCCTGGGTCGGGGAATGTCCGTCCCGCTGGGACTCGCCGCGGCCCTTTGCTTGTTCTCTTTTTTGGACGACCGTTTCGGGTTGCCCGTGGTCTTGCGTCTGGTGGCCCATCTTGGGGCGGCGGCGGTTTTCGTCGGGATCGGCGGGTTTTGGGGCGACCCTCGACGGGGCATCGCCTTGACGCTGTTGATCGTTTGGGGGACCAACCTTTTTAATTTCATGGACGGCTCGGATGGGTTGGCGGGAGGGATGGCGTTTTTTGGGTTTGCGGCCTACGGCGCGGCGGCCTTTCGGGCGGACGGCGCGGCCGGGGCCTTGGCGTGGGGGGTCGCCGCGGGATCGGCCGGGTTTCTCCTTTTTAATTTTCCGCCCGCCCGGGTGTTCCTCGGCGACGCGGGATCCATTCCCCTGGGATTCCTCGCGGTGTCGTTGGGCGTGGAGGGCTGGGCGAAGGGGCGGTGGCCGGCCTGGTTCCCGGCGCTGGTGTTCGCTCCCTTCTGGGTGGACGCGACGGTGACGCTGGTTCGTCGGATCTTGCGGGGGGAACCGGTGTGGCGGGCCCACCGAACGCACTATTATCAGCGATTAATTCAAATGGGATGGGGGCATCGAAAAATGGCGTTGGTGGCGTATGGGCTCATGGCGATCTGCGGGGTCGGCGGACTGGTGCTTTTGCGCGCGACCGCCTTTGCCCAGCGGGCCTCCTTGGCCTGCGGGGCCGTGGGCGCGGGGGTCCTGATGGCCGACGTGGATCGAAGTTGGCGCCGCCGGGCCGCCGCCGGGGCTTCCCGATGAATTTCAAAAAAATCCTCGTCTTTGTTCACGACGTGGCGGCGTCGGCCGTTGCCTGGTATGTGGCGTTCCTCCTTCGGTTCAATTTTTCCGTTCCGCCGGCCAACGTGGAAAGTTTGCTCTGGTCGATGGCCATTGTTGTTCCCCTTCAAGGCCTTGTTTTCTGGTGGTATGGACTCTACCGGAGCCTCTGGCGGTTCGCCAGCTTGCCGGATCTTCGGCGCATCGTCGTGGCCGTCTTCGTTTCCGCCGGGGCATCGGCCACCGCTTTGTTTCTCTACCGCCGGCTGGACCAAGTTCCCCGCTCCGTTCTGGTTCTCGACCCCATTCTCCTGGTGTTCGTCATGGGCGCCAGTCGGTTCCTCTACCGATCGTGGAAGGACGGGCATTTGATCCCCTTCCGCAAACTGGCCACCACCCCGGTGTTGGTTTTGGGCGCGGGTCGCGTGGCGTCCATGTTGTTGCGCGAATTGGCCCAGGACGGCCAGTGGCGGGTGGTCGGACTGATGGACGACGACGTCACCAAGAAGGGGCGTTTGCTTTCCGGCGTTCCCGTGTTGGGCCCCATCTCCGAATTGGAACGGCACGCCCGGGAACGCGGGGTGCAACAAGTGATCTTGGCCATTCCCTCGGCGTCGCCCGCCCGTCGGCGGGCCCTGGTGGAAACGGCGGCGGGCCTCGGGCTGACGGTCCTCACCGTGCCGACGCTGGACGATTTGCTCACGGGGCGCATTTCGGTGTCCCGCGTTCGCCGGGTCGAATTGGAAGATTTGCTGGGCCGCGGACGGGTCAAATTAAACGACGCCGGGCTCCACGAATTGCTGACCGATCGCACGGTGTTGGTGACCGGCGCGGGCGGGTCCATCGGGTCCGAACTGTGCCGCCAGATCGCCCGTTTTTCGCCGCGCTTGCTGGTGCTTTACGAAGCGAACGAATACGCGCTCTACCAAGTCGAGCAGGAGTTCGGGGAACGGTTCCCGGGAACTCCCGTGGCCGCGTTGGCGGGCGACGTCCGGGACGCCGGCCGATTGGAGGAGGTGTTCCAACGCCACCGGCCCGACGTCGTCTTTCACGCGGCGGCCTACAAACACGTGCCGCTCATGGAAAACGACAATTGCTGGGAAGCCGTTCGGAACAACGTGCTGGGCACCTATCGGATCGCGCGCGCGTCGATCCAATCGGGCGTTCGGAAATTCGTTTTGATTTCGTCCGATAAGGCCGTCAACCCCACCAACGTCATGGGGGCCACCAAACGGATGGCCGAAATGGTCTGCCAAGGACTGCAAACCCCCGGGAGCGGAACGCGGTTTGTGGTCGTCCGTTTCGGGAACGTTCTCGGCAGCACCGGCAGCGTCATCCCCAAATTTCGGGACCAAATCGCCAAGGGCGGTCCCGTCACCGTCACCGACCCGGACATGACCCGCTTCTTCATGTTGATTCCGGAGGCCGCTCAGTTGGTTCTCCAAGCCGGGTTCATGGCCCAGGGCGGTGAAATTTGCGTATTGGAGATGGGATCGCCGGTCCGCATTCTGGATTTGGCCCGGGACATGATCCGGCTTTCGGGGTTCAACCACGATGAGATTAAAATCGTTTTTACCGGTCTTCGTCCCGGTGAAAAATTGTTTGAGGAGCTTTTAGCGGACCAGGAACATACGTTGCCCACGCCCCACCCCAAGGTGCGCGTGGCCCAGGCCCGGGCCGTGCCGGCCGGTTGGTTGGATTACGTCGTGGGTTGGGTGGATTCCGACGCGCGGGTGGCCGACGCGGAGGTCAAAGCCGAAATGAAGCGGCTGGTGCCGGAATACGCGCCCCCTTCCATGGCTCCGACCGCGGTTCCCGCTCCCCGGCCCGCCGCCCGCTGATATCACGAGTTTTTTCCACCGAAACCTTTATAAATCAATCCATTTTAAAGGCGTCGATCCGGTGGATTCACCGCGCCGAATATTGGACAATATGTTCGAAGCCCCATGAATAGTTCACCGATCACGCTTCTCTTCCCGTGACCCGTTACGCGGCCATTATTCCGGCCCGGGCCGGTTCCAAGGGGATCCCCGGGAAAAATCTCAAAGCGATCGCCGGCAAGCCCCTGATCGTTTGGAGCGTCGAATCGGCGCTGGCCTGCCGTCGAATGGACGCCGTCGTGGTTTCCTCCGACGGGGACGACATCTTGGAGGCGGCCCGGCGCGGGGGAGCCGAAGCCCTTCGGCGGCCGGCGGCCTTGGCCACGGACGCGGCGGGCACGGAGCCCACCCTGGTTCACGCGGTCCAATGGCTGGAAAGCGTCGGTCGGCGGCCGGACGCTTTGGTCTTGCTTCAGCCGACGTCGCCCCTTCGCCGGGCGGGAACCTTGGACAAAGCCCTCGACCTTTTTGAGAAGAACGGGGCCGATTCCCTGCTGACGGTCTGCGAAAGCCACGCGTTCTTTTGGAAAAACCCGGCGGCGCCCGAGGCCCTTTACGATTTCCGGCACCGGCCCCGCCGGCAGGACATTCCGCCGGCCGATCGTTGGTACCGGGAAAACGGGTCGATCTACGTGACCCGCACCGATGTTCTGCTGCGTGAAAACAATCGGTTGGGCGGGCGGATCGCGATGTTGCCCGTGAGCGAAGAGGAGAGCGTCGAAATCGACTCCGAAGCCGATTTCGCCATCGTCGAAAAACTTTTGGAACGAGAGAGACCGTCGTGATCATCGAACGCAACGTCGCCAAATACGTCATCTTTTCGGACGATTCGCTCGTCAACGCCCTTCGGCGCATCAGCGAAAATAAAGCGGGCTTCGTTTTCGCCCTCACGGAAACGGGCATCGTCGAAGGGGTTTTGACCGACGGCGACGTTCGCCGCTGGCTGGTGGCCCAAAAGAACATCGACATGGACGCCCCCGTGTCGACCGTGGCCAACCGGCAATTCGTGTCCGCGCCGGAATCGGACACCGCCGACAAAATCGAGGAACGCCTCACCGACCGGATCCGGTACGTGCCGGTGCTGGACCGCCAGGGGCGCCTCGTGGGCGTGGCCAGCCGGAAGGCCGCCGAAGTGCGCCTCGGGGACTTCGTCATCGCCGACGATTCGCCGACGTTCGTGATCGCCGAAATCGGCAACAACCACAACGGCCGGATGGATTTGGCCCTGCGGTTGGTGGACGAGGCCGTGGCGGCGGGCGCGAACTGCGCGAAGTTTCAATTGCGATCCATGGACACCCTCTATCGAAAAAACGGGAAAGGCGCCGGGGAGGATTTGGGGGCGGAATACACCCTGGATTTGCTCGCCAAATTCCAGCTGGACGTGGATTCTCTGTTTAAGGTCTTCGATCACTGCAAGAAAAAGGGGATCCTGCCCCTGTGCACCCCTTGGGACCGGGAGAGTCTGAAAGCCCTGGAGCGCTACGGCATGCTCGGCTACAAAGTGGCCTCCGCCGATCTCACGAACCACGATTTGATGGAGGCCCTGGCGGCCACCCGGAAGCCGCTTCTTTGCTCCACCGGGATGTCCTCCGAGTCCGAGATCGTCGACGCGGTTCGCCTGTTGAAATCCCGGGGCGTCCCCTTCGCCCTCCTGCACTGCAATTCGACGTACCCCGCGCCGTTCAAAGACATCAATCTAAATTACCTCGACCGCCTCCATCGGCTGGGCGACTGCCCGGTGGGGTATTCCGGCCACGAGCGTGGGTATTCGGTGGTTCTGGCGGCGGTGGCCAAGGGCGCCCGCGTGGTGGAAAAACATTTCACCCTGGACCGGGACATGGAGGGGAACGACCACCGGGTGAGCCTCCTGCCCGACGAATTCAAGCGCATGGTCGAAGGCCTTCGGGAAATCGAGCAGTCCTTCGGCGGCTCGGAACCCCGCAAAGTGACCCAGGGCGAAATGATGAACCGCGAGGTTCTGGCCAAAAGCCTGGTGATCAACCGCGCCCTCCGGAAAGGCGAATCCATCACCGCGGACATGATCGAGGTTCGCAGCCCGGGCCGCGGTTTGGCGCCGTACCGAAAGACCGAACTGGTGGGCCGGGCGGCCCGGCGGGATTTCACCGCGGGGGATTTTTTCTACCCCACCGACGTCGAGGCCCCGGCGGCGGAGCCCCGCTCCTACCGATTTCGCCGTCCCTTCGGCATTCCGATCCGTTATCACGATTTAAACGAGATGGCCGGTCGTTCCAATTTCGATTTGATGGAATTTCATCTCAGCTACAAGGATTTGGACCTGGATCCGTCCAAATTCCTGTCGACGGAGGGCTACGACCTGAATTTGGTGGTCCACAGCCCCGAGTTGTTCGCCGGGGACCATCTCATGGATCTCTCCTCCGCCAACGCCGACTACCGGCGCCGGTCGGAACAGGAACTTCAGCGGGTGATCGACGTGACCCGCCGCTTGAAACCGTCCTTCAAGAAAGCCCAGCGCCCCCTGATCATCATCAACGCCGGCGGATTCACCCTGGACGCGCCGCTCTCGGTCGCGGCCCGAGCCCCGCTGTACGACCGCATCGCCGAGAGTCTGAGCCGCCTGGACGCCAAGGGCGTCGAGATCATCCCCCAAACCATGCCGCCCTTCCCGTGGCACTTCGGCGGCCAGCGTTACCACAACCTGTTCATGGACGCGGGGGACATCGTCGCTTTCTGCAAAAAGCACGGCGTCCGGGTGTGCCTGGACGTTTCCCATTCCAAACTGGCCTGCACCCACGCCAAGGCGTCGTTTCAGGAATTTTTGGACGCGGTCGGACCCCACACGGCCCACCTGCACATCGTGGACGCCCAGGGGGTCGACGGCGAAGGGCTCCAAATCGGGGAAGGGGAAGTGGATTTCCGGGCCATGGGCGCGGCGTTGGATCGGTCCGCCCCGGGCGTGGGGTTCATTCCGGAAATTTGGCAGGGCCACAAAAACGGCGGCGCCGGGTTTTGGACCGCCTTGGAACGGTTGGAAAATCATTTTTAGTTCGGGCTTCCCACAACGAGGACGGGCGACATGTTCAACGACAAATCGATTTTAATCACGGGCGGCACCGGATCCTTCGGTCGTCGTTACGTTAAAACCATCCTGGCCCGGTTCAAGCCGAAGCGCCTCGTGGTCTATTCCCGGGACGAGCTCAAGCAGTACGAGATGCAGCAGGAAGTGTCGTCCCCCGCCCTTCGGTATTTTATCGGGGACGTGCGGGATGGGGAGCGCCTGCGCCAGGCCATGCGGGGGATCGACTTCGTGATCCACGCCGCCGCGCTAAAACAAGTGCCCGCCGCCGAATACAACCCCATGGAGTGCATCAAAACCAACGTGCACGGCGCCGAGAACGTCATCGCCGCGGCGTTGGAGAACGAAGTGGGAAAAGTGATCGCGCTGTCCACCGACAAGGCGGCCAGCCCGGTGAACCTTTACGGCGCGACCAAATTGGTCTCGGACAAGCTTTTTGTCGCCGCCAACAACATCGCGGGAGGCCACCGGACTTGTTTTTCGGTCGTGCGCTACGGGAACGTGGTGGGGTCCCGGGGATCCGTGGTGCCTTTTTTCCGCCGGTTGTTGGCGGAAGGCAAAACGGAATTGCCGGTGACCGACCCGCGGATGACGCGTTTTTGGATCACGCTTCAACAAGGGGTGGATTTTGTTCTTAAGAATTTCGAACGGATGCACGGCGGGGAAATCTTCGTCCCCAAAATCCCCTCCGTCCGAATCACCGATTTGATGCGGGCCATGGCCCCCCGCGCGACGGCCAACGTCATCGGTATTCGGCCCGGCGAAAAACTTCACGAGGTCATGTGCCCCGGGGACGATTCCCATTTGACCCTGGAATTTCCCGATCATTACGTTATTCGCCCCTCCATCGTTTTCCATCACGCCGTGGATTACGTCCGGAACTCGCTCGGCGAAAAGGGGCAGCCGGTGCCCGAGGGGTTTGAATACAATTCGGCCACCAACCCCCGGTTTTTGAACGACGAGGAGATACGGTCGATGAACGAGGCCGGGGCCTGATCCCTTACGCCCGACAGGACGTTTCCCCGGCGGATCTGAAAGCCGTCGAGGAGGTTCTGCGGTCCGATTTTCTCACCCAGGGGCCCGCGGTGGAGCGTTTCGAGCGACGGGTGGCGGATTACGTCGGGGCGCGCCACGGCGTGGCGGTCTCAAGCGCCACGGCGGCCCTGCACCTCGCCTACCGCGCCCTGGGCCTCGGCCCGGGCGACCTTCTGTGGACCTCCCCCAACACCTTTGTGGCCACGGCCAACGCGGCGCTCCTGTGCGGCGCGTCGGTGGACTTCATCGACATCGATCCCCGGACGAAAAACCTCTCGCCCGACGCCTTGCGCGACCGCCTGGTCGCCGCGAAAAAAGACGGACGCCTTCCGAAAGCGGTCGTTCCCGTTCATTTCGCCGGACAACCCTGCGACATGGAAGCCATCGGCGCGCTGGCCCGGGAATTCGGGTTCCGGGTGGTGGAAGACGCTTCCCACGCCATCGGGGCCCGTTATCGGGGCGCTCCCGTCGGCGCTGGAACCCAATCGGACCTGACCGTTTTTAGCTTCCACCCCGTGAAGATCATCACGACCGGGGAAGGGGGAATGGTCGTCACCAACCGGGACGACCTGGCCGCGGCCGTTCGCCTGTTGCGCAGCCACGGGATCACCCGGGACCCGTCGCGAATGGAAAAAGCCGACGAAGGCCCTTGGTATTACGAACAAGTGGATTTGGGATTGAATTACCGGCTGACGGACATTCAATCGGCCCTGGGCGCGAGCCAGATGGACCGCCTGGAGGCGTTCATCGAACGTCGCCATCGCGTGGCCGATCGCTACGATCGCGCCCTGGCCGGTTTGCCCTTGGAATTGCCGCTCCGCCCGGCCGGCGATCGCTCCGCCCTCCACCTCTACCCGGTGGTCGTCGCCCGGGAGCCGCGGGCCCAGGAACGCCGCCGCGTTTTTGACGCCCTCCGGGCCGCCGGCATCGCCGCCAACGTCCACTACATTCCCGTTCCCCTTCAACCCCATTACCGCCGCCTCGGTTTTAAACCCGGCCACTGCCCCGCGGCCGAACGGTATTACGACGGGGCCATCAGTTTGCCGATGTTCCCGGGATTGACCGACGCCGACCAGGACCGCGTGGTGGACGCCTTGCGGCGCGCCCTGGCGTGAAAACCGTCGCCATCGTTCAGGCCCGGGTCGGCTCCACCCGGTTGCCCGGAAAAATTCTTCGGGATCTCGGGGGTCGGACGGTGTTGAGCCACGTTTTGGATCGGGTCCGGGCCGCGGCGGGCGTGGATGAAACGGTCGTCGCGACGACAACCGCTCCCGGGGACGCGGCGGTGGCCGCCGAGGCGGGGCGGTGCGGCGTCCGCGTTTTTCGCGGGGACGAGGCCGACGTCCTTTCCCGTTACGCCCTGGCGGCCGCGGGCGCCGGCGCGGACGTCGTGGTGCGCGTCACCTCCGATTGCCCCTTGTTGGACCCAGCGCTCCTGGCGGCCATGCTGGGGGCTTTTCACGCCTCCCACGCGGCCCGACGGCCGTTGGACTACTTGAGCAACACCGTCGTTCGGACCTTTCCCCGGGGATTGGACGCCGAAATTTTCACCCGCGCCGCCCTCGACCGCGCCGCCCGGGAAGCGACCGCGCCCCACGAGCGGGAGCACGTCACGCCCTTTCTCTATCAACACCCGGACCGTTTCGCCATCGACCAATACGCCCGGGTTCCGGATTTGTCCGCCCACCGGTGGACCTTGGACACGCCGGAGGATTGGGAGTTGATCCGACGCGTGGTGGAGGACTTGGGGACCGGGGAGGGTCGATTTTCCACCGACGCGGTCCTGGACGTGTTGCGCCGGCACCCCGACTGGGTGGCGCTGAACGCCGGAATCGAACAAAAACCCTTGGGGCGATGACGCCGTGAGGGTGGCGGTGCGCGCCGACGCTTCCACGGCCCTGGGCGCCGGGCACGTTCAGCGCTGCCTCGCGTTGGCCAAAAAGCTCGCGGGCGCCGGGGCGTCCGTCACGTTTTACTGCCGGACGGCCGACGGCGATCTTTGCGACGCCGTCGCCGCCCGGGGGTTTGAGGTTGTTCGACTGCCGGGGGGCTTCGCCGATTGGAAATCCGATTTGGATTTTATGGCCTCGGCGTTTAAATCCCGGAGCGTCTGGGATTGGTTGGTGGTCGATCACTACGGGTTGGACGCCCGCTGGGAATCCCCGCTCCGGGTGTTCGCCAAACGAATTTTGATTGTGGACGATCTGGCGGACCGCCCTCACGATGGCGACGTGTTGTTGGATCAAAACGACGGGGACCGCGCCGCCGCCTACGCCGGCAAGCTTCCGACCGCCTGCCGCCGACTGCTGGGGCCGCGCTTTGCCCTCTTGCGCGAGGAATTCGGCGAATGGCGCCGCCGGACCGGTCCCCGCGCCGGTCCGTTAAGGCGGCTTCTGGTGTCCTTCGGCGGCAGCGATCCGACGAACGAAACGGCCAAAGTGTTGGACGCTTTGCGCGGCCTGGGGCCGCGGCCGTTTTCGGTGGACGTCGTGGTCGGATTTGAAGACGATCGTTCGCGGCTCTTGGCCCGGGAGACCGCGGATTTGAAAGACAGTCGATTCTTTGTCCGGGTGGACAATATGGCCGAGCGGATGAGCGGCGCCGATCTCGCCGTGGGTGCCGCCGGCGGCTCCACCTGGGAACGTGGCGCGTTGTACCTGCCGGCCGTGGTCGCGGTGGTCGCGCCGAACCAGGCGCCGATCGCGGCGGCGGTGGCCCTACGCGGGGCCGTCATCAATTTGGGCGACCACGACGGCTTGTCTTCCGCGGATTACCGAAAAGCCATCGAGGCCCTGGCGGCGTCGCCCGAACGCCTCGCGGAAATGTCGCGGTGCGCCGGCGAATTGACGGACGGCGACGGCGCGGCCCGGGTGGTCGCGGCGATGAAGGAGGGTTGATTGAAAATTTCGATTTGGTGTTCCGACCGCGCCCACCCGGTGTTTCCCCGGCTTGAGAAATGGGCCGCGGACCGACGGGGGAATCACGTCGTCGGCTTCGTCGCCTCCCGGGCCGACGCCGCGGGCGGGGACATCCTTTTTTTGATTTCGTGCAACGAAATCGTTCCGGCGTCCGTTCGGGCTCGGTACCGGAAAACCCTCGTGATCCACGCGAGCGATTTGCCCCGGGGCCGCGGCTGGTCCCCGTATGTGTGGCAGGTGTTGGAAGGGAAGAACCGGATTCCCGTGACGCTTCTGGAAGCGGAGGACGCCGTGGACAGCGGGGCGATCTGGGCTCAGCGGGACCTGTCGCTGGAGGGCCACGAGTTGTTCCATGAAATCGCCGCCCGGCTTTTCGATTTGGAATTGGAGCTGATGGACCTGGCCGTCGATCAATTCGAATCGATCCGACCCCGGCCCCAGGACCTTTCGAAGGGGATCACGCAATACCGCCGGCGAACCCCGGCCGACAGCCGGCTCGATCCGGAAAAAACCATCGCGGCGCAATTCGATTTGCTGCGGGTTTGCGACGGGACCCGGTTTCCGGCTTTTTTTGATTGGCGCGGACACCGCTACGCGCTTCGACTGGAGAAAATTCGGGGAGAACAACCATGACGGAATTGGCCATTGCCGGGCGGCCCATCGGGCGGGACCACGCGCCCTTTGTCATCGCCGAAATGTCGGGGAACCACAACCAATCCCTGGACCGGGCCTTGGCCATCGTCGACGCGGCGGCCGCGGCCGGGGCCCACGCGCTCAAAATCCAAACCTACACCGCCGAGACGATGACGCTGGACTTGAACCGGGGCGAATTCGCCATCACGGACCCCAAGAGCCTGTGGGCGGGGAAATCCCTTTTCGATTTGTACCGCGAGGCCCACACCCCCTGGGAGTGGCACGCGCCCATCTTCCGGCGGTGCGCCGAGCGGGGGCTCATCGGGTTCAGTTCCCCGTTCGACGCCACGGCCGTTGATTATTTGGAGAAACTCAAAGTCCCCTGCTATAAAATCGCTTCCTTTGAGATCGTGGACCTGCCCTTGATTCGTCGGGTGGCGGCCACGGGGAAGCCGCTCCTCCTTTCCACCGGGATGGCCACCTTGGCGGAAATCGACGACGCCGTTCGGGCGGCCCGGGGCGCCGGCGCCCGGGAACTGATTCTCCTGAAATGCACCAGCGAATACCCCGCCACCGCCGAGGACAGCCACGTTCGAACGATCCCCCACCTGCGCGATCTGTTCGGGGTCGAGGTCGGGTTGTCCGACCACACGCCGGGCCTCGGCGTGCCCGTGGCCGCCGTGGCCCTGGGGGCCACCGTGATCGAGAAGCATTTCACGCTGGACCGATCGGCGGGGGGCGTGGACAGCGCTTTTTCCCTGGAACCGGCCGAATTGAAAGCGCTTGTCGTGGAAACGGAGCGGGCCTGGCGGTCGTTGGGCCGCGTGACCTACGGTCCCTTGGCGGGGGAGTCGGCTTCCGGCCAATTCCGCCGTTCGCTCTACGTCGCCCGGGACATGAAGGCGGGGGAGGTTTTCACTCCCGAGAATTTGCGCTCGCTCCGCCCCGGCCGGGGGCTTTCGCCGAAACACTACGAAGCCCTTCTCGGCAAGCGGGTGACCCGGGCCGTGGCCCGCGGGACGCCCGCGTCCTGGGATTTGATCGGGTAAAACCGACCCCGTGCCCCCCGCCCGCGTTTGCCTGATCGTCGATAATCCGCTTCGGGACTTGGACGGATTGGTCCTGCTCGCCGATCGTTTGGCCCGGCGGGGTTTCGACGCGGTGTTGGTCCCGATGTACGCCCAGGGGTTTGACGTGATTCCGCTGCGTCCGGCCCTGGTTCTGGCCAATTATGTTCGGCCCAACAACTTCGATCTGTTGCGTCTATATCGAAACGCCGGCGTCCGCATCGGGGTGTTGGACACCGAAGGCGCCGGGGGGAAAAGCGCGGAGGACCACGCGCGTTTGGCGACGCGCCTTCCCCTGGGCGGCTTGGTCGATCTTTATTGCCTGTGGGGGGAAAACCAACGGGCCGCGATGGTTCGGGAAGGATCGGTCCCGGCGTCGGCGTTGCGCGCGACGGGGTGCCCGCGCTTTGATTTCTGCGCGCCCCCCTGGCGGGAGGCCCTTTTGCCCGTGGAGGGTCCGGCGGACTACATTTTGGTCAACACCAACTTTCCCACCGCGAATCCCCGTTTCTCGGCGGGGTCCCGCCGGGAAGCCCGCGCCATGCGTCAGGTCGGCTTCGACGCGGCCTTCGCCGACCGATTCATCGCGGACGCCGGCCGCTCCCTGGCCCGCGTGATCGAGACGGTGGACCGTCTGGCCGCCCGCTGGCCGGGGGAACATTTCATCCTTCGCCCCCATCCCTTTGAAAACATCGCCGCCTACAACGCCTTGCTCTCCCGCCCCAACGTGCGTCTCCGTCAGGAGGGCACCTCCCTTCAGTGGATTCGGTCCGCCAAAATGTTGATTCACCAGAATTGCTCCACCGCGATCGAGGCGGTGATGATGGGCCGCGAACCGGTGTCCCTGGAATGGTTCAACACCCCCGCGTTGATGGTCCCCGGTCCCCATCGCGTGAGCCGAAACGCCAACAGCCCCGCGGAGCTTGAAACCATCGTGGAATCCCTGTTGGCCGGGCGCCCCGCGCCCTTGACGGCCGATCAGGTTTCGGCCCGCCGGGAGTTCGTGGAAGGCCTTTTCGGCCCCGCCGACGGCCGCGCGTCCCAACGGGTGGCCGAGGCCGTGGAAGACGTTTTGTCGCGGCCGGCGGAAAACGTTTTCCGCGGGGCCGGTCCCTCCCTTCGAACCCGCGCGGTCCACGCCGCCCGGCGCGCCCTGGGGGTGGCCCGGTCCGAGAAAATCCGCCGTTGGTTTTCCTCCCCCGCCCGGGAATCCGCCCGGACCGCCAAGCGGTTCGAGGTTGAAACCGTTCGGCAAACCCTGGCGCGCCTTTCCGCGGCCGCCGGCGAAAGGGCCCCCGCGGTCTCCTCGCTCGTGGGCCCCGGCCTCAGCGGCCAATCGATTTTGGTTGAAGCGGTCGGTCGTGCTTAAGCCCCTCGTTCGAAACACCATGTTCACCGGGATGGCCCATCTGGCCGTGGGACTGATCGGTTTTTTCATCGTGCCCTTTCTTGTCCGCGCCTACGGCATGGCCGGGTTCGGGTTGATCGTCCTCGCCCGGGTGGTCCTGCCCACGGGGCCGCTGTCGATTTTGGATTTCGGTGTTTCCGAAACAACCACCCAGGCCGTGGCCCGGGCCCGGGCGGACGGTTCCTGGGCGCGGGCCTCGGGCCAAACCACCTTGTTGTTGCTGACGGCCCTCGCGGTGGGGGCGCTCATTGGCGCGGTGTTGGTGGTCGGGGGGCCTTGGGCCCACCGCTTGGTGGACATCGACCCCGCCCAGCGGGCCGGTTTTTCCCGGGTGATCCAAGCCACGGGCTGGGCCTCGCCGCTCTTGTTCACGGGCCTCATCGTCGAAGGAATGACCAAAGGGTTTGAGCGGTACGACTTGCTTCGATTTTTGGAAGTGCTGGCGGCCCTGGCCTTTGCGGGGGCCGCCTGGGTCCTGATCCGCGGCCATCGCCCGGGACACGCGGTGGCCTTGGCCTTCCTGTTCAGCCAGGTGGGGCGGGGGATCGTCCTCCTTTTTTCCATGATCCCCCTGCTGCGTTCCACTCCCCTGCGTCTGGCCCGGTGGGACGGCCCCATGCTCCAGGAAGTCCGCCAACGGAGCGCGCTCATGTTTCAGAGCCGGGTCCTGGGCGTCGTTCAATTTCAATCGCCCCCGCTTTTGATCGGCGCCTTGGTCGGACCGGCGGGCGTCGGCGTTTACGACATCCTGGTTCGCCTGCCGCGCTTCGCCAAATCCGTTTTGTCGTTGCTGATCTCCGCCCTGCTTCCGGTGTCCGCGCGGTTGGAGGCGGGCCGGGACCACGAAAAATTGAAGGAGTTGGGGCGCGCCGGATTCTGGTTGATGCCGGCGCTGGCCTTTCCTCCCCTGCTGGCGGGGGCCGTGTTCGCGCCGGAATTCCTGCGGGACTGGGTGGGTCCTTCGGTGGTCCCGCTCTGGCCCTGGTTCTCCCTGATGTTCGTGGTCCCAATGCTCAACCTCCTTTTGAGTTACGGCCAAACGCTCATGCAGGTTCGCCTGTCGTTCCTTCGGGCGAACAACCGCCTGCTGGTGGCCCAGGCGGTCGGCCAAATGGCGCTTTCCCTCGTCCTGGTTCATTTCCTCAAGGAGCGGGCGTTCATCTTTGGTCAAGTCGTCGCGATGGTCGCCGTGTTTCCATTCGTCTTTCGTCTTTTGGCCCGGGAGCAGAGACTTCCGGCGCGGTCGGTGGCCGGAGCGGTCGCGCGCCTCCTGGCCCTGGGGTTGCCGTTGGCCGCGGCGGTCCTGGGGGCCCGGTGGGGGGGCTGGCTCCGGGGTCCCGTTGAGTTGCTCACCGCTTTCGCCCTGTGGTCGGCCGCGTACTGGGCCTTGATTTACCGCTGGGGACTGGGGCCGGTGGAGCGGACGGTGGTGGGCCGAATTGTCGGCTCGGTGATTCGCCTGGAGACCCGTGCCGAGTCGAGGTCGACGCCATGAGCAAGGGTTCTTCCGCTGTCCCCTTCCCGGTCGGCTCCCCTCCGGCGCCCCTCCCGACCCATCCCCGCGTTCCGGGCGGGGTTTCGCCCCTCCTTCGTCGTGGAATCGTGTTCCATCTGGTTTCAAGCGCCGGGGTCTTGATCCTGCATGGTCTTTCCCTTCAACTTTCGGATTTGGTGAGCGTTACGGCATTCACCGGTAAAGCGTTTGCGGCCATGGGAGTCTACGCCGGGGTGAGCGCGTTCCCGATTCTGGCTTGGGCCGCTCTGGGATACGCCCGGGCGATGCCGGCGACGGCCCCGAGATCGACCCCGTTCGATGGGAGCGTATTTTAAAGGGGTTGTTCTTGGTTTCGCTCGTTGGTGTTCTTTTGCATTGGGACGCCAAATGGCGTTGTTTGAACGGTGAGTCCTTCACCACGTGGGCCCGCTTGCGCGATGTCTGGATCCATCCGTCCGTGGTCCTGCCCTGGTGGCATCGCCTGGAAAGCGTTTTGGGGCATCTCATGTCCAGCGCCGCCCACGCGGGCCTTTTTTATTCCGCGTGGATATGGACAAGCCGGGGCCCCCAACGCGGGGCCGCCGCCGGACTATTGGGTTTCTCCGTTTTGGCCCTTCTTTACGCCCTGGCCATTGTGTCCCGCAGTTTTATGCTCGTGGATTTGATCGTGCTTGCGGCGGGCGTGTCCATCGCTTACGTGGGGAAGGAACTGCCGTGGCGCCTTTTTCTCGTTCGCGGGGCGACGGTTGTCGGAACCTTTGGGTTGGTCACGGTCCTGTTGGTTCTGTTCCTTTTTGGCCAGGCCGCCAGCGGTCAGCGGACTTCCTCGGAGGCTCCCAGCGCGTCCTATCGGGAATACGAAAACGGTTTTTTTGATGAAATCCCCGTGAGGCGGTTGGAGAGCCCCGGCGCGGTTCGCTGGGCGGTTCGTCGCTGGACGCCGCGCGCCAATTCGGTAATGCTTTATCTAAACCACGGCGTGTTCAATTTCGCGTATGTTTTGAGCCTCCGAGATCGCGGGCCGGGGCAATTGTTCGCTTGCCTCCAACATTGGGCACGGCTCCTTCGTATAAATCCGGGGCCGGAACCGGGCGAGAAACCCCGCGTGTTTGGGCGGGGGGGCTTGACGTTGTCCGGGGCGGCTTTTCATGATTTTGGTTGGGCGGGGGTATTCCTGGCCGCTTTGGGGCAGGGAACGCTTTATGTCCTGGCGTTGATTCTACTGAGCGGCTCCGGGTTTAAATCGGTCGTTGGATGGACATTGTTTGTCGGCTCCACTTTAACGACGGGATTGTCCGGCATGTTCGTGGCGGCCTCGTTGGCCCCCTTTCCTTTTGTGTTGTTCGCGATTTTTACGGCGGGAGGAGCCTCTGTTATTTGTGCCGGCTCGAAACCCTCCGTCGAATCCAAAGCGGCCGGCGGACGATGACCCGCCCCCCCGATCCCCTCGGGGCCCCCGCCCGCGCGATTTTTTTTGACCGGGACGGGACTCTGAACGTTGAGAGAAATTACGTGCACACGCCCCGGGAGTGGGAGTGGATCCCCGGCGCGGTCGAGGCCCTGTCGCGCGCGGCGGCCCTGGGTTTCCGGACGGTGATCGTGACGAACCAGTCCGGCGTTGGGCGCGGATACTATGATCGAGGGGCCGTGGAGTCGCTTCACGCCTGGGTGGCCGGCGCGTTGGCCGAGCGGGGCGTCGCCGTGGGGGGCTTCTATTACTGCCCGCACCTGGAGGCCGACCGGTGCGATTGTCGAAAACCGGCCCCCGGGATGCTGGTCCGGGCCGCGAAGGAACTGAATATCGATTTGGCCCGCTCCTATTTAATCGGTGATAAGATGGCCGACGTGGACGCCGCCCGGGCGGCCGGGGCGGTTCCCATTTTGGTGCGGACGGGTTACGGGGACGCCGTGCGTCCCGGGCTCTCCGCCGATGTGGCCGTGGCGGACGACGTGATCGGCGCGGTGGATTGGATCGCTCGGCGGGAACAGCGGGGGGAGGGATCGTGAAAATTTTGGTGACGGGCGGGGCGGGCTTCATCGGGTCGCACGTGGCGGCGGCCTATCTTCGGGCGGGGCACGCGGTGACCGTCTTGGACAACCTGTCGCACGGCCGACGGCGGGCGGCGCCTCCGGGGGCTCGATTCGTGAAGGCCGATGTCCGGGGACCGGGACTCGACCGGGTGTTCGCGCGCGGGCGGTTCGACGTGGTCAATCATCACGCCGCGCAAATCGACGTTCGCCGCTCGGTCGCCGATCCCTTGGAGGACGCCGACATCAATCTCCGGGGGCTCCTCCAATTGTTGGAAAAATCCCGTTCCCACAAAGTCCGCAAATTTATTTTCGCCGCTTCCGGCGGAACCTATTACGGCGAATGCGGCCGGCCGGCCCGGGAAAGCGATCCCCCGCGTCCCCTGTCGCCCTACGGCGTGTCGAAATTGTCGAGCGAGTTTTACCTTCGGGCCTACCGCGCCCTCCACGGTTTGGATTTCACCGTTCTCCGCTACGCCAACGTGTACGGACCGGGGCAGGATCCCCATGGCGAGGCGGGGGTGGTGGCCATTTTCTGCCAGCGGCTTTCCGCCGGGAAACCCGTGACCGTTTTCGGGAGCGGCCGCCAGGAACGGGACTATGTTTTCGTGGGGGACGTGGCGGACGCCAATCGCCGGGCCCTGGCCCGGGGCTCGGGCGGTTGTTTCAACATCGGGTCGGGGAAGGCCACCTCCGTCAACGAGCTGGTTCGGGCGATGCGGGAGTTGTCCGGCCGGTCGTCCCCGGTGGTCCGCCGTCCGGCGCGCCCGGGCGAATTGAAGCGCAGCTGCTTGGATTTCGGTTTGGCGACCCGGACTTTGGGCTGGCGCCCGGGGGTCTCCCTGCGGGAGGGGTTGGCCGAAACCTGGCGGTTTCACCTTTCGACCGGGGGGCGCGCGCGGCCATGAAAGCGCTGATCCTCCTCGGGGGGTTGGGCACCCGCCTGCGGCCCCTGACGTTGACCCGGCCCAAGCCGCTTCTGCCCGTCCTCAACCGGCCGTTGATCGCCCACCAGCTGGACGCCCTGCGCCGGGTGGGCGTCCGCGAGGTCGTGCTGGCCCTCGGGTACAAGGCGGCGCATTTTAAAACCAAGCTGGGCGGGGGAAGCCGGTGGGGCGTCCGCTTCCGCTATTCCATCGAGCGGGAACCCCTGGGCACCGGGGGCGCCATCCGGAAAGCCCTCGGCCATTTGGAGGGAACGACGATGGTGCTGAACGGGGACATCATCAGCGACATCGATTTGCGGGGACTCACCGCGCGCCACGCCCGCGCCAACGCCCAAGCCACCCTGGCGTTGACGGAAGTGAAAGACCCGTCGGCCTTCGGGCTGGTTCAAACCGACCGGACCGGCCGCGTCATCGGATTTTTGGAAAAGCCGTCGGCGGAACAGACGACGTGCCGGACCATCAACGCGGGCGTTTATGTTTTCGAACCCGAGGTCGTCCAGCGCATTCCCGAGGGGCGCTCCGTTTCCATCGAACGGGAGATCTTTCCCGCCTTGATCGCCGAAGGCTACCGCCTTCGGGCGGAGATCCACCGGGGGTATTGGTCCGACGTGGGAACCCTCGCGGCCTATTGGCGGACCCACGCCGATCTGCACCTTCTGGGGCGCTGGCCGGCGGGTTACCGGGTTCGGGGGGGGCTCGTCCGGGGGCCGGGGGTTCGTTGGCATCGCACGGCTCTTCAGCGGGGAACGGCGGTGATCGGACGGGGCGCCCGCGTGGATCGGGGCGCCGTCTTGGAGGGGTGCGTCACCCTGGGCGACAACGTTCGGGTGGGCGCGGGCGCCCGGTTGACGAATTGCATCGTTTTGGAAGGGGCCGTGATCGGGGACCGTTCCCGGGTGGACAACGCCGTCCTGGGCGCGGGGGTGGGGGTGGGGGCCGATTGCCGGGTCGGGCCCGATCTCGTTTTGGGCGACGGCGCCCGGTGGCCGGACCACAGTCAATCCGTTCCGGGCCTGACCGCCCGAACGGTGATTTGATTTTTTAAATTGGTAAAATTAACCCTCTTTTTAAACAACACTTCGAACACCGATAGGGAGAATCCATCGTATGCGCCGTGACCGTTACGTTTTCACCTCCGAGTCCGTCACCGAAGGACATCCGGACAAGGTTTGCGATCAAATTTCCGACGCGGTGTTGGACGCCATCTTGGCCGAGGACCCGATGGGGCGCGTGGCGTGCGAATCCTTCTGCACCACGGGCCTGGTGGTCGTGGGCGGCGAAATCACCACCAAATCCTGGGTGGACGTGCCCTCCCTGGTCCGCTCCGTCGTGGCGGACATCGGCTACACGGACAAGCGCTTCGGTTTTGACGCCGCCAGCTGCGGCATCCTAAACGCCATCGGCCGCCAGAGCCCCGACATCGCCCAGGGCGTCGACACCGGCGGCGCCGGCGACCAGGGCCTCATGGTCGGCTTCGCCTGCGACGAGACGGAGGAGCTCATGCCCACCCCGATCCACCTGGCGCACAAGCTCACGCGGCGCCTGGCGGACGTCCGCAAGAAAGGCGTCCTGCCCTACCTCGGCCCCGATGGGAAATCCCAGGTGACCGTGGAATACGAGGGCGGCCAGCCCAAGCGCATCGACGCGGTGGTCCTCTCCAGCCAGCACGACGAATCCATTTTGGACAAAAGCGGCAAAAAAATCACCGGCCGAGCCCGGGAGGAAATCATCCACAAGGTCGTCCTGCCGGTCCTTCCCAAGGCCATGTTGGACAAGGACACCAAGTTCTACGTGAACCCCACCGGCAAATTCGTGGTCGGCGGTCCCGAAGGGGACACCGGCGTCACCGGCCGCAAAATCATCGTGGACACCTACGGCGGATGGGCGCCCCACGGCGGCGGCGCCTTCTCCGGCAAAGACCCGACGAAAGTGGACCGCTCCGCCTGCTACATGGCGCGCCACGTGGCCAAAAACATCGTGGCCGCGGGCCTGGCCCAGCAGTGCACCGTTCAGCTGGCCTACGCCATCGGCGTGGCCGATCCGGTCAGCGTCATGATCGACACTCACGGCACGGGCGCGGTGCCCGAGGAACGCCTGGTGGAAATCGCCCGGGACGTCTTCCCGCTCACCCCCCGGGGCATCATCGATTACTTGAAACTGCGCCGCCCCTTCTACCGCAAGACCGCTTCCTACGGCCATTTCGGCCGGAACGACGCGGACTTCTATTGGGAAAAAACCAACAAAGCCGCCGAGCTCAAAAAGCTCGCACGCGTCTGATCTCCTCTTGACCAAGGACCCTTCCATGAAACACGACGTCAAAGACCTCCGCCTCGCGGCGGACGGCGAAAACCGGATCACCTGGGCCGAGCGGGAAATGCCCGTCTTGCGCCTCATCAAGGCGCGCTTCAAGAAGGAACGGCCGCTCAAGGGCGTCCGGCTCTCGGCCTGCCTGCACGTCACGACCGAAACCGCCAACCTGGCGATCACCTTAAAGGAAGGCGGCGCGGACGTGGTTCTTTGCGCCTCCAACCCGCTCTCGACCCAGGACGACGTGGCCGCCGCCCTGGTTAAAAAGCACGGCATCCGGACCTACGCCATCAAAGGCGAGGACAACAAAACCTATTACAAGCACATCAACGCCGCCCTGGACCACCGCCCCCAGATCACCATGGACGACGGGGCCGACGTGGTCGGCGTGCTCCACAAGGAGCGCCCCGAGCAACTGCCCGAAGTGATCGGCGGCACCGAAGAGACCACCACCGGCGTCGTCCGCCTGCGGGCCATGGAAAAAGACGGCGTCTTGGAATACCCGATCGTCGCCGTCAACGACGCCTTGACCAAGCACATGTTCGACAACCGCTACGGCACGGGCCAGTCGACCTTGGACGGCATTTTGCGCGCCACCAACGTGCTTTTCGCGGGCAAAAACATCGTCGTCTCCGGCTACGGCTGGTGCGGCCGCGGCGTGGCCAGCCGGGCCCACGGCCTGGGCGGCCACGTGATCGTGACCGAAGTGGACCCCTTCCGCGCTTTGGAAGCCGTGATGGACGGCTTCGCCGTGATGCCCATGGACAAGGCCGCCGCCGTGGGCGACGTGTTCATCACCGTGACCGGCGACATCGGCGTCCTTCGGGCGGAACATTTCAAGAAAATGAAGGACGGGGCCATTCTCGCCAACTCCGGCCACTTCAACGTGGAAATCGACATCCCGGCCCTGGCCAAAATGGCCAAAACGAAGCGGGAAGCCCGTCCCTTTGTGGACGAATACACCCTGCCCGGCGGACGCCGGATCCACGTCCTGGGCGAAGGCCGCTTGATCAACCTCGCCGCCGCCGAAGGCCACCCGGCCAGCGTCATGGACATGTCCTTCGCCAACCAGGCCCTCTGCGCCGAATACATGGTGAAAAACGCCAAGGGGCTGGCCAAGAAAGTCCACAGCGTGCCGGTCGAGATCGACCGGGAAATCGCCCGCTTGAAACTGGCCGGCATGGGCGTGCGCATCGACCGTCTGACGCCGGAGCAGGTGAAATACCTGGCCTCCTGGCAAGAAGGCACTTGATTTAACCGATTGTCTCCGATATCCTTGACGGATATCGGCCGGCCGGGTCGCCCCGCGCCGGAATTCCCCCGGGAGGAAACAAGTCTATGAAACCAGGACGATGGTCCATCGCCGTTCCCTTGGCGCTGCTGGTCGCGGGCGCGGGTTGCAAAAACGACAATCTGTTCACGGGGCTCCACCGCCAAGGCACCGGGGACACCGCCGGTTTGGTGTCCGACGGCGTGGCGGCCCTCTCCCGGGGGGACTACGCGGCGGCCGAACGTTATTTTGAAGACGCCCTGGTTCAAGACCCCTCCAACTCCGACGCCCTCTACGGCGCGGCCGCGGCCCGCATGGGCAACGGCGGCCTGGACATCGGCCAATTGCTGGCGAATCTTCTCACCCAGGGAACCCCCGGCGGCGCGCCGGCCCTCTCCGACGGCTTGGCCGTGGCCGCCCGCGGCGCTCCCGCTCAGGCTCCCGCCCCCGGCCAGAGCATTCTCGCCAACATCGACATCAACGCCTTGGATTCGGCTCTGGAAGTCGCCATCTGCTACCTCCAGCGCATCCAGCTGGGTTACTCCGACGGTAAAATTCCACCCAACGACGTGAACCTCCTGGTCAATCTGGGCCTTTGCCGACTTCTGCGGGCCGCGACGCGCCCGCTGAAAGACGGTCTGGTGGATATTCAAAAGATCAACAGCGGCCAGGATTTTGGCTACGCCGTGGTCGCGGGAACCCCGTTCAGCGGGGGTCAATGCGCCGTCCTGTTGAATTCCTTTCAGGACGCGGTGTGGGGATACCAGGCCTTGAACACCGCTTCGGTTCAGGTCCTGAATCAACAGGTCGGGGACACGCTCTTCGACTTGAAAGTGGACGTCCGATCCCTCTACACGACCTACAAAAATTCGATCGCCGCGACGACCGGCTGCGACTTGTCTTCCTTGAACGACAACCCCGACGTGGTTCCGGCCCCCGTTTCCGCCGGCAACTGCCTCTAAGGCCTCTCCCATGAAAGCGAGACTCTCCATGAAAAAGTTCTCCCTGTCGGTGGCGATGCTGGCGGCGGCGCTGTCCGCCGGGGCGGTGGAACAACCGACCCAGATCCGCGGCGCCCGGGCCCTGGGCATGGGCGACGCCTTCACGGCGGTGGCCGACGATCAAAACGTCTTCTTCTACAACCCGGCCGGTTCCGTCCAGCGGACGGGGTCTTTGGCGACGCTTCTGGATATTCCCGTCACGTTGAGCGAGGATTTCGTCCGCTTCGGAAAATTCGTGAGCGACAACGAGACGGATCTAAAGAACTTCACCGACTTGCCGCCCGCCCGCCAGGCGGAATTGGCCAATAAAATCAACACCACCCTGGTTAAATTGCGGCCCACCTTCGGGCTGGGTCTTCCGAACACGAGCTACCTTTCGGGCCCCACCGCCAATCACTGGCATTGGGGCTGGGGCCTCTTTGCCCAGGCCGGCGGCCGCCTGGGGTTCAATCCCTCGGTTCTGGTGCCCTCCCTTTATTACGACATCAACGTGGACGTCGCGCCCATGCTCAACATCGCCAAGGGCTGGGACGGCGCGCTGTTCCTCCCGGGCCGCCTCGGCCTGGGCGTCAACGTGAAGTACCTCCGGCGCGGTTCGGCTTCGGATCCCAACGTTTCGGTCCTCCAGTTGGACGATTACAAGGCGCCGCCTTTGCAAATGGGAAGCGGACTGGGCTTGGACGCGGGATTGCTCTACCGTCCAACGGACCGCTGGAATCTCGGCGTGACCTTGATGGACGCGGGCGGCACGCAGTTGGATTTTGATTCCCTGGACGCCAAGGACGGTTTCGCCGCGAAATCGGCCCGGGTGTCGGGCATCCGCCAGCGTTTGAACGTGGGCTTGGCCTGGACGCCCGCGCGCCTGGGCATCGGCCCCATCGGGATCCCCACGGGCGATCGCTTGCTCCTGGCCGTGGATTTCCGGGACATCGCCAACGCCGACAGCAAAACCTTCTTCGACGGCGGCGTGATCGCCGACAGCGCGGGCAAACACATTCATTTCGGCGCCGAATACCGCTGGTGGTTCCTCCGCCTCCGGGGCGGCGCCAACCAGGGCTATTCGACCGTCGGCGGCGGGCTGGACCTTCCGCTCCTCAAGATCGACTACGCCTATTACTCCGACGAAGTCGGCGCCTTCGCGGGCAATTTGAAGCACTCGGCCCACACCCTCTCCCTGGCCCTCCGTTTCGGCACGGGCTCGACCGAAGGCCGTGAACGCCTGACGCACAAGCCGGCGCCAAAATCCGACGAAACCCCGGCGCCGTCCGCCCCCGCGACCGACGAGCAGGCCAAACCTGAATAAGACCGCGATATCACGATTGAACGGAAAAGAATCCTCGGCCTTCGGGCTGAGGATTCTTTTTTGGCTGGCGCTGATGGGCTTGGCCGTTTCCGCCGGGGCCGTGCCGCCGCTCCCGGGGGGCCATCGGCCCGGGGACCGGCCCACCTGCCGTGTCAACGGCGAAGCCCTTGGGAGCCGGGTGGCCTCCCTTCGGGCCCAGGCCCGGGGCGCCGCGCCCCTGGCGCCGCCCAGCCCCCTGAACCCCAGCGTCTACGTCCTCCGGGTGGATTTTTCCGGTACGGCCATGGCGGCTTCCCTGGCCACGACGCGTAACTTCTTTCAGCAAGTTCAGGACTACTACGTGGAGAACTCCTACGGCGTGTTCGTCCCCACCTTCACCGTGAGCCCCGTGGTCTACACCCTGGGACACACGATGGCCTATTACGGGGCCAACAGCGGCGCCCTGTGTTCGGGGGGCAACGACGTGACCTGCGGCGTGGGGGAACTGTTCGCCGATGCCACGACGGCGGCCGCCGCCGTCGACTTCAGTCCCTACGACCACATCATGATTTACCACGCCGGGGCGGGAGAAGAATCCAACCCATCCTTTGATCAGAATTTGTGGTCCCTTTACATGCCCGATTCAAATGTTCTCGACGGGCACAATTTTCAGGGATTCACGCTGGTGCCGGAATCGGAGAGCGGCCTCGCCGATCCCCTCGGCGTCATCTGCCACGAATACGGTCACCAGCTCGGTTTGCCCGATCTATACGACACTTCCACGGGGCTGGCCACCATCGGGACCTGGGATTTGATGGACTATCCCTGGGCGGGGACGCCGCAAGGATCGAATCCCCCGCATTTGGGCGCTTGGTGTAAAAAGTTCCTGGGGTTTGGGGTGGTTCAGCCTTCGTCCACGGGAACCGTGACTTTTTTTCCAGTGGAAACGAACAACACCGGGGTTCACGAACTCTACGCCACGGGCCAGGAATATTTTCTCGCCGAATATCGATCGAAAACAGCCGGCACCTTCGACGCGGCCTTGCCCCAGGCGGCGGGGGGCTTGGCTCTCTGGCACGTGGACGACGCCGTGGCCTTGAACGGAACGGTGCTTTCAAACAACAACGTTAACGCCCCCGGTTTAAACGGTTTCGGCCACCGGGGCGTGGATTTGGTGGAAGCCGACGGGGTGGAGGCCAATCCCGACGGCGGGGATTTGGGGAACAACAACGCGTGGGACAACGGCCAAACGGCGACCTCGCCCCAGACGGACCTGTTTAACGGCCAGGCCTCGAGCCTCGCGATTTCCAACATCGCGGGCGTGGGCGGCGGGTCGGTGCAGGCGACGATTTCCTTTTTCCTGGCGGCGTCGGAAGTTTCGGTGGGCAAAGTGCGCGGCTATCCCAACCCGGCCGGAGGCGGCTATCCCGCCCGCGCCGGTTCTTCGGCGGGGACCTTGGCGACCCTTCGCTTCGAGCTCACCCGGCCGGTGTCCGCCCGCGCCATGCAATTGGACATTTATGCCCTGGACGGCGGCCGCGTGCGTTCCATCGGCGGTTCGGGATTTCGTTTTCGGGAGGATATTTCCGAGAATTTTAACTGGATTTACGAGTTTGATTGGGACGGGAAAAACGAATCCGGCGACGACGTGGGGTCCGGCGTGTATCTGATCCACCTGGACGCCGACGGCCACACGGTCAACGGCAAGCTCGCCGTCGAGCGTTGACCCGGATAATTCAGCGATCCGGTATTGGGCTAAATAACTCTGTTTCGATTGTTCCCCGGTGGCAATTGCGTCGCCCCGGCGAAGGCCGGGGTCCAGGGTTTGAAATCGTTTCTGGAACGTCGATTTTAATGACTGGGTCCCGGCCTTCGCCGGGACGACGAGGGAAACGGCCAAGCGTTTAGAACGGACGAGGGGAAGCGACGAAAGTTTTAAGTTGGTCTCGATGGGATTTGGCATCGGATCGTCGCCCCGGCGAAGGCCGGGGTCCAGGGTTTGAAATTGTTCCTTGAGCGCCGGTTCCAATGACTGGGTCCCGGCCTTCGCCGGGACGACGAGAAAAACATTCAGGCTTTAAGAACGCCCGAAGGGAAGCGGTCAAATATTTAGCTTAATCCAAAGACTTCATCTTCCAGTAATACCGAAGCCCCACCGTCAAGAAAACCAGGTTGGCCAGCCAGGCCCCCAGAAAGGGCGGGCACCAGTCTTTTTGCCCCAGAGCGTGCCCCACCTGCATGAGCCCGAAATAACCGAAGGCCACCGCCAAGGCCAGCGCGACCGCCCGCACCTTGCCGCCCCGCTTGTTGAACGAAAACGGGATGCCGATCAAGAGGACGATGAAATTGGCCCAGGGGAAAGCCGTCTTCATGTGCAGTTCCACCTGGAGTTTTTGGGTGGGAATTCCCAGAACCTTCAGGCGATCGATGTGTTGCTTGAGGTCGTGCCGGTTCATCTCTTCCGTGTCGGGTTCCTGGGGCACGAGGTCCGAGGCTTTTTCCCGGCGGCCGATCCAGCGCGTCGCAAAAACGCTCTGTCGTTCGAGGGCCCGGCCGTCGGGGGAGAAGCGGCGCTCGAAACCGTCGATCAACTTCCATCCCCGGTCGGTCCAGACCGCGTTCCGCGCCTGCCATTGGACGCGGGGTTGATCGCCGTGGGTGACGTCCACCACCACGTCCTTCAGGGTTTGGCGGTCGGTGTCCAGGAGGCCGATGGAATAGAAAACGCCTTTGCCCGCCACGGTGACGTCCTCGAACTTCGTCGGTCGGAAGGACGTTAAATGGCGAACGTCGGCGTTCCAAAGCGCCTTCGCTTGGCGGCTGGCCCAGGGGTTGACGGCTTCGCCCACGCCCCAGGAGAAGACGCTTAACACCAGGCCGGTCACCAGGAGGGGGGCGGTGAGTTGCCAGGGGTGGATTCCCCCGGAGAGCGCGGCCGTGATTTCCATCCGCCGGGAGAGTTGCCCCAGGGCGAAGAGGGCCGCCAGGAGGGCCGACACGGGCAGGAGTTCCTGGCTGCGCAGGGGCCAGACGGCGATCAAATATTGAACCACCACGCCCACCGTGGCCTTGCCGGCGATGAATTTGTCCAGGCGTTCCATCATTTCGGCCATGAGGACCAGAATCGTCAGCGCCCCGTAGCTGAAGAGGAGGGGGCGCAAAAACATCGAGAGGACGTATCGGTGAAGGCGGGTCACCGGGTCAACCGCCGACGGAAAAGCTCGGCCCCCACCGCCAAGGCCGTCAGGTTGCCCACCCACAGGGCCGGCGCGGCGGGCCATTTGCCTTTTTCGGCCACGTTCAAACCCATAACCAACAAAAGGTAATAGAGGAAAAGGACGCCCATGGCGGCCCCGAACCCCACGCCGCGTCCGCCCCGCTCCAGGGTCATGCCCAGGGGAATGCCCACCAGCGCCAAGCACAGGGGCGCGAAAGCCAGGGCGTAGCGAAGGTGCATTTCCGCTTCGATGTCGCTGGTGGCGACGCGCCGGGCGCGGCGCCGTTGAATTTCCTTTAAAAGGCCCGGCGTCGTGTATTCCCGCCAACCCCGGTCCCGGGTGTTTAAGGCGCCCTGGAAAGGGACGTTCACGGTGTAATGCTGGAAATCCACGTGGGAAAAATCCGTGGCCTCGCCCCGGGAGAAGCGCTCGATTTGCCCTTCCTCCAGCCGGAGGGAGAGCTGTCGGTTGGTGACCTCCGCGGTGCCTCGGTCGGCGTAAATGCGTTGGGAATAGCCCGGGAACAGTCGGTAAATCCACACGTTGGTCAGATTTTTTCGGTCTTTGGAGACGTCTCCGGCAAACAGGCGTACGTTCTGGACGCTCAGAAACCGGCGGGGTTCGATTTGGATCAAGGGGTCCGTTGTGGCGATGCGGTGGTAGAGGCTTCGAAACCGGTCCATGGCCGTCGGCGTCAAGTGGGTGTTGAACGGCAAAAGCACCAGGGACACCAGGGCCGCGACCGCCAGGGGCGGCCAAAGGATTTGCCGGAAGGAGAGGCCCGAGGCCCGCAGGGCCAGGATTTCGTTGTCCTCCGACAAGCGGCCGAAGGTCAGAAGGCAGGCCAGCAACAGGGCCATGGGCACGCTCAAGCTCAGAATGGTCGGGAAGAAGAGTAAGAAGATTTGGGCCGACGTCCAAAGCGAAACGCCTTTGTTGATCAGCAGATCGAGGAGGTCGAAAAGCTTATCCAACAAAAGGACGCCGGAAAAAATGGACAGCCCAAAGAAGAAAGGGGGAAGGAACTGGCCAGTGAGATAGCGCGCCAGGATCACCCGTTGATTATATAATTTCGGCGTCCGAAGTCGACCGGAACAGGTTGATTTTTCAATTGAAATCGCTCGTTTGGCGGTTTATGCTTGTAGGGCTCGAAATGTCTTGGTTAAAACGTTGCTTAGAAATAGAATGATCCCCATGCGCACCACGATCTCTCGGACCGCCGGGTTCCGGGCCGCCCGATTTTTCTGGCTGGCCGGGGCCTTGTCGTTGGGGCTGGGCGCGTCGGCGTGGGCGGATTTTCGGTTGACCGACAAAGACCCCGCCGAAGAACTGGGCGGCGAACCGACCCTCGAGGAACCCGACCTCCCGGAAACCCCGGACCCCCTTCCCTACCGCAACGACCTGTGGAACCGGGCGCGAACCGCCATTGAAGACGCCGAAAAGCCCCCGGCCCCCGCCGCGCCGGTCAAACCCGCCGCGGCGACCACGGAGCCGGCCCCGGGCATCTCCTTCGATCTCCCCTACGAATCGGGCCTGTCCATTTCCGGCCGGAAACTGATCGCCTTCCGCATGGAGCAGACCCGCCGCCGAAGCGCCAAGCGGGCGGCGGAGCTGGGCGTTCCCGCCGCCCAAAACGACGTGGAAATGAAGCAGGAACTGCAAGTCCGCATCAAGGGCAAGGTGGGGCGGAAGATCACCGTCAACGTGGATTTCGACGACACCAAAGACGACAAGCGGGACATTTCCGTCGTCTATCAGGGGGACCCCGGGGAATTCGTCCAGGAGGCGGCCTTCGGCGACATCACGCTCTCCCTTCCCTCCACGGAATTCGTGTCCTACTCCAAACAGCTCTTCGGCGTGCGGACCAAGTTGCAGTACAAGAACGCCTCCCTCATGGCAATCGGCAGCCGTACCAAGGGCACGACCGAAACCCGCCGGTTCAACGGCGCCACCAAATTCGAGCGCCGCTTGATCCGCGACGTGGATTTCATCAAGAAGCAATATTACTCCATCGCCTTCACCACCCGAACCATCGTGCCGCAATCCGAGGAAGTGTGGCGGGACGACCGCGTCCCCTCCAACGACAACCCGCCCCTCACCCAGACCCTCATCGTGGAAGACGCCGTCGTGCCCCTGGCCAATTTCACGGGCCAATTCGACCGGTTGAAGCCCGGGGACGACTACACGGTGGACTACCGGCGGGGTCTGATTCAATTCAAGCGCCGGGTCGACGACAACGCGGTCCTGGCCGTGGACTTCACTTTCACCGACGGCACGAAACTGTCGGACCTGAACACCCCCGGCCGCCTGAAACTCATCAAAACCGCCGGGGACCAGCCCATCATCTCCCCCATCGACCCCGCGGAAACCGGCTATCAACGGGAACTGAAAACTTTTTACTCCCTGGGCAACATCAAAATCGTCCGGGACAACGGCCGGGGCAATTTCATCCTCCGCACCGTGGACGCGAACCAGAACGACAAAGTGGTCCTGATCAGCACGGCCGTCAACGCCGTCGCCGACGCCGGCACGCTCACCTACCCCCGCAGTTTGGAGGTGGATTTCGATTTGGGCGTTTTCAACGTGGCCTTGTCCTCGGTGGTGTTCGACGCCCAGCTCTACGGACCCTCGCCGACCTCCAATTTCAGCTTCCTGTCCGAATACCGCTACCGCTTGAAGGACTACCAGGTGCGCCCCAACATCGTCTTCGGCAGCGAGCGCGTGACGGTGAACGGGCGGCCCATGAAAAACGAAATCGACTATTTCATGGACTACGGCACGGGATTGTTACAGTTCTTCAACGAGGACGAACTGGACGAATCCAGCCAGATCGAAGTCACCTACGAATACGCCCCCTTCGGCGGCCAGCTCGGGCAGACCCTGGTCGGGTCCCGGGCCGAGCTGGACATCGTTCCGGGGCGGTTCAAAGTCGGGTCGACCTTCCTGTACACCTTCGCTCCCAAAACGGATCTGATCCCCGACGTGCGCTCCACGCCCAACAGCCTGATGGTGCTGGAATTGGACGGCCGGGTGACGGACGTGGAGGTGCCCTTCGTGCCGCTCAAGTTCACCCTGGCGGGGGAGGCGGCCCAGTCCCGGGAAAACCCCAACCTCTTCGGCAAGGCCCTGGTGGATTCCATGGAGGGCATCCGGCAGGAGGACGGCGCCGTGCTGGATCTGGACTTTTGGCAATTGGCCTCGCCGCCGTCCCTCTTGAACGGCGGCGTTTACGGCGAAGCCACGCGGCCCACCGCGCTGTCGGTGGGCGACGAGCAGTTCAAACTGCGGGACATCGTGAACAACTCCGTCGATATCCCGGAGAACGAAAGCCTTCGCGTCCTGCGCGTGGACTACAACCTGTTGCGGAAACCCGGCGGGGGGCCCTTCGACGAGGAAGAGGCCTCCCTGATCCAATCCATCTCCAAAGCCGGACGGGATTTCTCCAAGAAGGCGTATATCGATTTGTGGGTGGAGGGCGCCGGGGCCGCGGGGACCAACGTGGATTTGGACGTGGACGCCGGGTCCCTGAACGAGGACGCCGATTTGGACAACACCCGCGACCGGGAGGATTTGAACGACGACGGCACTTTGAACAGCGGCGAGGACATCGGGTTCGCCTATGATTTTCAGTCGACGACCTACCGTCAAGGCGGGGGGAACGGACGGCTGGACTCCGAGGACTTGGACGGGGACGGGGCGCTCCAGGCGACCGACCGCAAACCCTTCGCGGGTCCGCTCTTTCGACTGTCCAACGGGATTGCGGCCGTGGACCGAAACGGCGTGAGTTCGACCATCAACGATTTGGGATTCACCGGTTGGCGGTTTTTGCGGATCCCCCTGAACACGACGCTTGGCGATTTCCATTCCATCCGTCAGGTTCGCCTCACCCTGCGGGGGTTGGAATCGGCCCCCGGCGTGGCCCGGGCCGGCACGGTGCGCTTCGGGAAGGTCGCCTTCGTGGGGAACACCTGGGAGTCGGCGACCGTGGCGGGGGGGGCGACCATGGACGTGGCCGCCGTGAACAATCTCGACAACCCGGATTATCATTCGCTGATCGGCGATCCGTCCTACAACGACATTTACGGGGACCAGGCCTCCAACCGCACCCGGGAACAGGCCCTGCAAATGTCCTTCACCCTGCCCGCCGGCTCCACCGCCACGACCCGGTCGGTCTACGGCTTGGCCCGGGATTTCTCCCACCACCGGACCTTGAATTTCTTTTACCAGGTGCCCCAGGGCCAGCCGACCGGCGAAACCCTGTTGGTGCAAATGGGGTCGGAGACCGACTACTTCCAGTGGGCCCTGCCCTTGTCCGCGGGGAACGTCAACCGCTGGACCATGGAAAGTTTGCGCTTGGTGGACGTGAACAACGACGGCACCCCCGATTTGCCCCAGTCGGACACCCCCGGGGCCCAGGTGAGCATCGTGGGCCTGCCCTCCCTGGCCCGGATCGGGCAATTGAAAATCGGCGTGGCGAACAATACCGGCGGATCGATCACGAGCAAAGTGTGGGTGAACGAAATTCACGTTTCGGGCTCCCGGAAGAAAATCGGCGACGCCCGGCGCTTCGCCGCCGACGGCAATTGGGAGGGGTGGGGAAACTTCGGCGGCGTGTTCCGAAGCGTGGACCGGAACTTTCAAACGCTCACCTCGCCCATCGTCAACCAGGACCGGGAGGAAAGCTCGGCGTACGCCAATTTAACGCGGTGGAAATACGTGCCCTTGAGCGGCACGGTGTCCCGGTCCAAAACCCTGACGCCGGCGGCCCTCCGCACCGGGGATTCCACGCTGGTGTCCGTGTTGTCCGAAGGCCGGGAGGAAACGATCAACAGCAAGGCCAACGGGCAGTTCTTGTTCCCGTCCTGGCCGGCCATCGCCTACAGCGCGGAACGGAGCATCACCGAATCCACGGACCGGGAGGAGCGGCGGGACCGGAACACCTACTCCGGTTCGGTGGATTACGTGGTGCCGATCCGGCCGGACCTGGTGCCCGGCCAAAAGTTCGCCTTCCGGCCCCTGCCCGAAACCGTTTTCGTGAAGTACACGCGAACCAACTACTTTTTGTCCTTTTTCCCGGAGCGCAAAGAGCGCCAGGTGACCTCCTCCACGGACACCACCGTCCAGCAAAGCGCGATTTTCTCCAACGCCCGGACCTCGGAATTCACCGACGATTGGACGGGCCGCCTGGGGTTCACCCCCTGGGACGGGCTGACCTTGACCCCGACTTACGGGCAAAAACAGGTGACCGAGCACCGGCGGTTCGACGACGGCGACCTGGCCTTCGCCCCGCTCTTCACGGCCACCAAGGATTACAACAAGTCCTTCACGCAAACCCACGGGCTTTCCGGTTCCTGGCGCATGTTCCGTTGGCTGGAACCGCGGCTGACCTACAATTTCACCGGGACGGAAACCAACGGACTGCCCACGGCCTCGTCCCCGACGGCGGCGGCCGCCAAAACCCTGGACCGCTCCGGCACCGGGGATTTGTTCGTGTCCCTGGCGCCGCGCGACCTCCTGCCCAACACCAAGATCTTCCGCACGCTGAACATCGACAACAGTTTCCGGATTGAAAGCGCCGACACCTACGAAAACGTGTCCAACGCCTTCCGCGACTGGCGGAAATTGCAGGTCCTGCGGCTGGGGAAAATCAACCGGAAAGACGGCCGGGCCATGTACGGCCTCCTGACCCCCCTGGAATTCAGCGACGCGTCGACGCGGCGCAAACAGCTGACCGCCCGGAACACCTCCCGGTTTTCCGCCAACTGGACGCCGTTGGACTGGATCCCGGCGCCGCTCCGCCTCCAGCCGCTTAAAACCTTGAACCTCACGGGCACCTACACCAACACCGACGAGCACACGGAAAACACGGAAACCCTGCGGGACGTGAACACGGTCAGCTGGCCGGACGTCCTGGTCACCCTGCGGGACACGGAAAAATTCATGGGACTGGAAAAATGGATGAGCGGCTCCCAGATCAATCTGCGGTCCAACCGGAAGCGGTCGGAAACCTTCAACGAGGAATTGTCCGACAGCAAAACCAACGGCGGCGATTACCGCCTGACGCTGTTCGCCCGCTACGACTGCTTCCTGAGTTATTCCCGGACCGACAGTTTCGTCCGGGATCTCCGCACGGGGGTGCTCAAGACCGACACCCTGGGGTTGAACCATTCTTATCAAGTGGGGGCCAAATACGGTTCCTGGCGCGTGACGCCGAGCGCCACCTTCCGGTTGGATCATTCCGTGGACGGGACCGGTCGCGCCCTGCAGGATTTGGACACCCAGACCTATTCCGTCCTGGGCCGCTTCGACCGGTCCTACCCCTCGGGGTTCCGCTTCCCCTTCACCAAGAAGGTCTTCGGCAACGTCAATCGATTGACCGTGGACGTGAAAACCACCTTCGAGCGGCGCGCCTCGAGCCTCAATTTTGAGCGGGACAACACGGACACCTACTCGGCCGAGGCCACCGGGGAGTGGGAAATCTCCCGGAACTTCCGGCTGTCCTTCGGCGGCAAAACCTCCGTCGTGAACAACCGGGCGAAACCCGAGGACGGGCTCATGACCCTGGAACTCAACAGCCAGCTGGTGATTCAATTCTGACCCTGGCGGCCGTCGCGCGTCGGGCGGTCGCGGGGGGGCTGGGCTTTCTCTTTCCCCGGACCTGCGGGGTCTGCGGGCGGGATTTGCCCTCGGAGGCCGATCCCCTGTGCGCCCTCTGCGTGGGCGCTTTCCCCCGATGGGAGGGTTTTTCCTGCCGGGTCTGCGGGATCCCCCTGCCGGACGGCGGGGCCCGGTGCGACGTGTGCCGGCGGTCGCGGCGGTCCTTCCGGTTTTGCCGGAGCGGGGGGTTGTACGACGGGCCGTTGCGGGACGCCTTGCTTCGGTTCAAATACGGCGCCCGGGAGGCGTTGGGGCGGCCCCTGGGTCAATGGCTGGCGCTTCGTTGGCGGGAACGGCCGGAATTGGGGAAAGTGGACGCGGTGACCGCGGTGCCTCTGCACTTCCTCCGCCGCCACGCCCGGGGCTACAACCAATCGGAACTGTTGGCCCTGTCCTTTTGCGCCGCCGCCGGGTTGCCCTACCTGGAGGTCCTGCGCCGGGCCCGTTGGACCAAACCCCAGACGCGCCTGGGCCGGGACGCCCGCCGGGAAAACGTCGCCCAGGCCTTTCGGGTGGTGTTGCCCGAATCCGTGGCGGGGAAGAAAATTTTATTGATCGACGATGTCTGCACCACCGGCGCCACCCTGGACGCCGCCGCGGCGGCCCTCCGCCGCGCGGGGGCCCGCTGGGTCGCCGCCCTCACCGCCGCCCGCCAAACCTAGTTTTCTTTTTTCCGGAAAAAGGGGGGGGGGGGGGGGGGGGGGGGGGGGGGGGGGGGGGGGGGGGGGGGGGGGCCGGGGGGCCCGCCGCGGGGGGGGCCCCAAAAAACAAACAGCGGCCGCCGCCCCCGGCCCCCCAAAGGCCTTTTCGGTATTCTTGCCTGCCGTTAGGGGGTTCGGGGCCCCTTAAGGCGGTTCGAGCACGACGTTTTGGCGGCTGTGGTGCGGTCCGTTGTGGGACGCCCACAAGTCGGGCGTCGGCCCTGAGGAAGAATTCGACTTTATTCGCGTCGGCAACGCCGATAGGCTTTTGAGGCGTGCCGGTCCCGTTTTGGCGGCGGTAGCCGACAGGGAACCGTCCCGCCCGACTAAGATATCCGGAGTCGGGGCAGCACCGACGATTGATATCAAAGTAGGGCGGTGCCGGGGCCGGGGTGTGGCCCACGTGAGGGCCACCGCCCCGCCCTTACTATTTGTTCCAAATTGTCGGGGCAGCACCGACAATTGATATCGAAGTAAGGCGGTGCCGGCCAAAACGGCGCGCGCAGGCCGACCGGGGCGCGATTTTGGGGTGCAGGGGCCCTTATTGCGCGCCCAAAAAGGGCCCTTGCCCGGGGGCGGGCCGGGGAGGCCCGCGACGTAAGGCCTTATTCTGATTTCGAAGTTGTTCGGTGAATTTCCTAGGGAAGATGTTTTTGAAAATCGTTTCTCGGAAAAAACATTAAATCCTAAATATTAATCCCAATGAGTCCCAGGCGCTCCGCCCTGGACCCGGGATACTTTTCTTTGGACGCCCAAAGAAAAGTATCCAAAAGAAAGTCGCCCCCGACGGCTTGCGCGCGAACTTTTTGCCGGGCCTGCGGAACTCGCCCCGTCAAAGGCCAGTGACGGGGCTCAAACAGTCCTCGGCCACCGCGGCGGCAAAAAGTTCGTGCTCAAACCGCCGCAAGGGGGCCCCGGAAACACTTAATAGAAAATATTAAAACCAGCAGTGGCGGGGGATTTTAAAGACGGGAAAAGGCGATAGGATTACGGATCAATAAACTACTTCGGGCGGCGGTGTTTTAGGGCGGCGAAGACGCCTTTGAAGAAATCGCGCCAGCCGATTTTCTTGCCTTCCTCCACGCGGCGCGGTTTGTAGTGGATGGGCACTTCCGTCGGGAAGACGCCTCGGGCGGCCAGCTTCACGCAGATCTCGGCTTCCATCTCGAACCCCCGGGCTTCCAGGGCCAGCCCGCGGAAGAGGTCCGTTTCGATCAGTTTGTAGCAGGTGTAGGTGTCGGTGTAGCGGGCGCCGGTCAGGCCGTTGATCCAGGCGGTGATGAGGCGGTTGCCCCAGAGGAAACGGCGGTAGAGGTTGGGGTTGGGGCGGAGGAAGCGGGAGCCGAAAACGGCCCGGGCGTTGTCCCGCCGGGCGACGTCCAAGAGGCCCCGGTAATCCAAGGGGTCGTATTCCAAATCGGCGTCTTGAATGGCCGTGAAGCGGCCCCGAGCCTTGGCCAGGGCGGTTCGAATGGCCGCGCCCTTGCCGGCGTTGGCGGCGTGAAAAAGAACCAGGGTGTTCGCGGGGCGCAGGTGTTCCAGCTTTTCCCGGGTGCCGTCGGTGGAACCGTCGTCCACGACGATGATTTCGTGGGGTTCGGGGAAGCCGTTCAAGGCCTCGAGCACGGATTCAATGCTTCGGATTTCGTTGTAGGCGGGAACCAGAAAGGACAACGACGGGGGCCCCGAAGGGCGCTGGTCGTGAACGACGCGGGGTTCGCTGACCGGAAGCGTCACGCGGTCAATGGCCCTGGAGACGGGAAGCGTTGGGGGGAGGGGTTTCGATCATTTGCCTTATGCACACCGTGCGCGGGGGGGGACTTGAACCCCCAATGCCTTTCGGCATACGCACCTCAAGCGTACGTGTCTGCCAATTTCACCACCCGCGCACGGTGGGCACAAGACAAAAATCGGTTTACTTCTTGGTCGAAGCGGGCGCCGGGGCGGCCGGGGCCGGGGCGGCTTCGGCCGCCGTGGGCGCCGCGACGGGCGGCAACACCAAATTCTGGGTCACGCTGCGGGTGCCGCGGCGGGCCGCGTAAAACGTCAGAAGGAGCGAGGTGGTGAAAAAGGCCACCGCGAAACCCGTCGTCACCTTGCGGATGAAGGAGGAACCCGACGGGGCGGAAAAGAGCGCGTCGCCGCCGCCCCCGCCCATGAGGCCGGCGAAACCCGCCCCCTTGCCGGACTGGAGCAAGACCACCAAAATCACCAACACGCAGACGACGACGTGGATCGAAAGGACGATGCTGTAAATCATGGGGTCTCCTGGGCCTACCGGGACAAGGCGGTCACGCCCGGAAGTTCCTTGCCTTCAAGGAATTCGAGGGAGGCGCCGCCGCCCGTGGAAATGTGCGAAATTTTGTCCGCCAACCCGGTGGACTGGACGGCCGCCACGCTGTCGCCGCCGCCCACCACCACGATGCAGCCTTTGGTGGCCGCGTCGGCCGCCAGGGCCGCGACTTTGCGCGTGCCCGCCGCGTAACGGTCCACTTCGAAAATGCCCATGGGGCCGTTCCAGAAAATCGTCTTGGCCGAGGCGATGGGGCCGGCCACGGCCAGCAGGGTTTTGGGGCCGACGTCCACGCCCAATTCGTCGTCGGCGATGGCCGCGCCCGCCGTGTCGTGGGCCGAGGCCGGGTTGTCGATGCTTTTGACCGCCACGTGGTCCAGGGGCAACAACACGTTCGCGCCCCGGGCGGCGGCTTTTTTCAACAGGTCTTTGGCCAGGTCCACTTTGTCGGGCTCGACCAGGGATTTGCCCGTGGCCACGCCCTGGGCCCTTAAAAAAGTGTAGGCCATGGCCCCGCCGATCACCAGCGAGTCCACTTTCTCGATCAATTTGTCCAACACGTCGATTTTGTCCGACACCTTGGCGCCGCCGACGATGGCCACGAAGGGCTTCGCGGGGTTTTCCTTGATGCGGCCCAAATATTCCAATTCTTTCAAAAGCAGAAGGCCCGCCGCGCTGGGCAGGAGCGCCGGAACGCCCGCCGTGCTGGCGTGGGCCCGGTGGACGGCCCCGAAGGCGTCCTGGACGAACAGCTCGCCCAGGCCCGCCAGCTTCTGGGCGAAGGCGGGATCGTTCTTCTCTTCTTCGGGGTGAAAGCGAAGGTTCTCCAGCAACAACACGTCGCCGTTTTTGAGCGTGCGGGCCGCTTCCTCGGCCTGGGCCCCGATACAGTCGGCCACGAAGGCCACGGGCTTCTTGATCAATTGGCTGAGGTGCTGGGCCACGGGGGCCAGGCTGTATTTCGGGTTCGGCGCGCCCTTGGGGCGGCCCAGGTGGGAAATGAGGATCACCCGGGCGCCGTTTTGGATCAAATAGTTTAAAGTGGGCAGGGAGGCCCGCACGCGGGTGTCGTCCGTCACGGCGTTCTTGTCCATGGGGACGTTGTAATCCACGCGCACCAAAACACGTTTGCCGCTGACGGCCAGATCTTTGATCGATTTTATGCGATTCACGACAGAACTCCTGGAAAGGGATTCCGGAAAGTTCATATGATAGCGGATTCATGAAAAACTGTAAAGAATTTCCTCTTTTGGACCGTCTGAAGTCCCACCGGGGGGCCCTGACGGTGCTTTTTTTATTCACCGTCGCGGCCTTCGCCGGGGGGCTTCGGGGGGGATTTCTAAATTTTGACGACAACACGCTTCTCGTCGAAAACCCCAATGGGCGGGGTTTCGGCGGGGCGTCGATCCTTTGGATGTTCACCACCTTTCACATGGGGCATTACATGCCCCTGACGTGGCTGTCCTACGCCCTGGACCACGCGCTGTGGGGAATGAACCCCGTCGGCTACCACGCCGTCAATTTGTTTTTCCACTTTTTAAACGTCGCCCTTTTTTATCTTCTGGCCCGTCGCGTTTTTGACCGCGTTCCCGGCGTACCCCGGCCCGCCCCGGGCGGTTGGGACGGGCCCGCCCTGTCGGCGGCTCTTCTCTATGCCGTTCATCCGCTCCGGGTGGAGTCCGTGGTCTGGATCACCGAGCGCCGGGACGTACTTTCGGGGTTTTTCCTTTTGCTGACCCTTTTGGCCTACTGGGAGGCGGCTCCCCGGGGGGAAAAACTCGGGCGGCGGGTCGTGCCTCTCTTCGCCTTGTCCCTTTTGTGCAAAGCCTGGGGAATTACCCTGCCCGTGGTCCTGATCCTTATTGATCGTTTCCTATTAAACCGTTGGTCCTGGGCCTGGGAGAAGAAAAAAGGACCCCTCTGGGGCCTGGCGGCCGCCGGGGCCGTTCTCGCGGCCGCGGCCCAATCCTCCTCCAACGCCGTGGGTTCGGCGTTTTCCGCGGGCGGGATCCTCCGCTCCGTTTGGCAGGCCGCCCAGGGCCTCTGGTATTACCCCCTGGCCCACCTTTGGCCCCTGAACCTGAGCCCCGTAAACGATTTCCCCGTGGGGGGCGCCTGGGGGAGGGGGGCGGCGGCGCTGGGGGGCGCGATCGTTCTCTCGGTTTTCCTGTGGCGGTCCCGCCGACGGCGTCCGTTTTTGGCGGCGGGGCTGGCGGCCTACGCCGTGCTGGTCGCGCCGGTTTTGGGCTTTTTCCAAAGCGGGTTTCAATTCGTGGCCGATCGGTACACGTACGTGTCCGCCTGGCCCCTGGTGCTGTTGGCGGCGGGCGGCGCCTGGCGGTGGGCGGCCCGGGAAAGCCGACGGCGGGAAATCCTGTGGGCCCTCCTGGGAATTGCGGCGCTTCTTTTGACGGCCCTTTCCAGCCGCTACGCCCGGGCCTGGACCGACGGCGAATCTCTTTGGACCTGGGCGGTCGCGGCCCGGCCCGAATCCTACACCGCCCAGGCCGGCCTGGGGTCCTATTGGATTCAGCGGGGTCAACCGGAAAAAGCCCTGCCCTGCTTCGAGCGGAGCGTGGAGCTGAACCCGCGGTTCGCCGAGGGGTACTTAAAGGAAGGCGAAGCTTTGGAATTGTTGGGGCGGAAGTCCGAAACGCCGCCGCTCTACGAAAGGGCCCGGGCCCTCAACCCCGGTTGGTCGGAGCCCTATTTGAAATTGGGCGACGCCTACCGGGAATCCGGGGACCTGTACCGGGCGGAGTCCCTGTTCCGCGCCGCCGCGAATTTACGGAAGGGGAACGCCGAAATCCTCTGCCGTCTGGGCGTGACGCTGATGGCTCAGGGAAAATGGGCCGAAGCCCGGGGGCCCCTCCTACAGGCGGTGCGGGCCAACCCCGGCGATCCCCACGCCTTCAACGACCTGGGCATCGTCCATTCCAACCTGGGGGACCCGGTCTCGGCGGAAAAATCGTTCCTTCGGGCCATCGAGCGGTCGCCGGATTTCGCGGAGGCCCGGGTGAACTACGGATTTTTACTGTTGCGGACGGGACGGACGGAGGACGCCGAGGGGCAATTCCGAAAGGCGTTGGAAGAGAAAAAAGATTTTCCCGAAGCCCTGGCGGGCCTGGGGTACTGCGAGATGGCCAAGGGCCACGGGCCCGAATCGAAAGCCCTGTTGGAGAAAAGCCGCCGGCTTAAACCCGCCCTGCCCCAACGGGGGAAGTGAGGCGGGCCGAAATCATTTTTTCATGGCGGCCCCGCACTTGGGGCACTTGAGGGCGCTGGGGCGGAACCCCGGTTTGGGGGGAACGTCCGCGCCGCAGGACGGACAATGAAGGACGTTGCTGCCCGATTTCACGGGACCCTTGGCTTCCACGTTCCAGCCCCCGCTCGCGGCGGCGGACCCTTTATCGGCTTTGATCGGATTTTGAGCGTTGCGTGCCGGCATAATTCCTCCATCGAAAAGTGGATCGTTGATCCCCGGGGAAAACCCCTCTGCCCGTCCGCCGCGTCGATCCAGCCAAAGTTCAGCGGCGCCCCTGATCCCATAGAATAGACGAACCCTCCGGAGAATTCAAGGGTTATTCGTTCCGTGGTCGATTTTTGGTGAAAAGTCGCGCCTTTCTATACTTGACAAAATTGTAAGGTATCGTATAATAAATATGACAAGACAGTCATATTATGACCGAGGGTCGGCGCCCACCCGGCCGTCTTCTCGGCCCATGGGCCGGCCCACTTCCGCTCGACCCATTTCAACGATTTTACGAGGCCCTGGACGAGGCCGTTTCGAGACGGACGAAGAACTTTCCGTTCGATCGAGATTCAGACGCGGGAATAACTTAGGGGGATTTATGCGAGTCACGGCCATGCAGGAATACGGACTGCGCTGTATGTTGCAGTTGGCGACCCACAATTCGGACGTGCCCCTGGCCGTCCGGGAGATCGCCAAACGGGAGCGCCTCACCCCCGTTTACGTCGAGAAAATATTGGTGAACCTCCGCCGCGCCGGGCTGGTCAAAAGCGTGCGCGGCGTCAACGGCGGCTACGCCCTCACCAAGCCCTCCCGGGAGATCAGCGTGGGCATCGTGCTCTCCTCCCTGGGCCAGGTGGATTTGAGCCACAACCTCTGCTCCCGCTTCACCGGCGATTCCGCCGCCTGCGTGCACCAGGGGGACTGCAGCATCCGCCCCATCTGGGGCCTGCTCACCCGCTACATCTACGGATTTCTGGAAAAGATCAACCTCGAACAGTTGTTGCAGGACGAAGCCCACGTCATCCAAGACGTGGACAAGCTGGGCGCCAAGCCGCAGTCCCTGTCGGCGGCGTTGAGGACCCGCTAGGAGTTTACGATGGCCACCCCGTTATTCGAAATCAAAGACCTCCACGTTTCCGTCGAAGGGAAACAAATCCTGAACGGCCTCTCCCTGACCGTTCGCGCGGGGGAAACCCACGCCATCATGGGGCCCAACGGCTCCGGCAAAAGCACCCTTTCTTACGCCGTCATGGGGCACCCCAAATACAAAATCGAATCGGGCCAGGTCCTCTACAACGGCGAGGACATCGCGGCCTGGCCGGTCAACGTGCGCGCGGTGAAGGGCCTCTTTCTGGCCTTCCAGTACCCCGTGGCCGTCCCGGGGGTCAGCGTCGTCAACTTTTTGCGGAACATCCTCAAGAACCGGCGGGGACAGGACATCGATTTGAAGACCTTCCGGAAAGAACTCAAGGAAAACATGAAGGTCCTGCAGATGGACACGGCTTTCGCCAACCGCTATTTGAACGACGGGTTCTCCGGCGGCGAAAAGAAGCGGCTGGAAATTCTCCAGATGGCGCTCCTGAAACCCTCCATGGCCTTTTTGGACGAGACGGATTCGGGCCTGGACATCGACGCCTTGAAGGTCGTCTCCGACGGCATCAACCGCTTGGCCAGCCCCGATCGCGGGATCGTCCTCATCACCCACTACCAACGGCTTTTGGATTACGTGAAACCCGGCTTCGTGCACGTCCTGGCCGGCGGGCGCATCGTCCGCTCCGGCGGGCCGGAGTTGGCCCTGGAACTGGAAAAGAAGGGGTACGAGTGGATCGCCCCGACGGCGGAAGCCGCCGCGGTGCGCGTCTAAGGGGGGACCATGTCCTCAAAAACCGATCTCAAAGGGCTGGGCAAGGATTACGAGTACGGCTTTCACGACTCGACGGCGGGCTACACCTTCCAGTCGGGCCGGGGGCTGACCCGGGACATCGTCGAACGCATTTCCGACATGAAGAAGGAGCCCGCCTGGATGCGGGAATTCCGCCTGTCCTCCCTGGACATCTTCAACAAGAAACCCATGCCCACCTGGGGCAACACCAAAGCCCTGGGCGAAATCCAGTTCGACAACATCCACTACTACATGAAGCCCACGGACAAACAGGGCAAAACCTGGGAAGAAGTGCCCGAGGGCATCAAGAACACCTTCGACCGCCTGGGCATCCCCGAAGCCGAGCGGAAATTCTTGGCCGGCGTCACCGCCCAGTACGAGTCGGAAGTGGTCTACCACTCCATCCGGAAGGACTTGGAAAAGTTGGGCGTGCTGTTCCTCAGCATGGACGACGGGTTGAAGCTCCATCCGGAGATCGTTAAAAAATATTTCGGCACCATCATCCCGCCCGCCGACAACAAATTCGCGGCCTTGAACTCCGCCGTCTGGTCCGGCGGGTCCTTCATCTACGTCCCCAAGGGCGTGAACGTGCCCATCCCGCTCCAAGCCTACTTCCGCATCAACTCGGAGAACATGGGCCAGTTCGAGCGCACGCTCATCATCGCCGACGAGGGCTCCTTCGTGCACTACATCGAAGGCTGCACCGCGCCGACCTATTCCTCGGACTCGCTCCATTCGGCCGTGGTGGAGCTGATCGCGCTCCCCAACGCCAAGATCCGCTACACCACCATTCAGAACTGGTCCAAGAACGTCTACAACCTGGTGACCAAGCGGGCCGTGGCCCACGCCCACGCCACCGTGGAGTGGATCGACGGCAATTTGGGCTCCAAGCTGACCATGAAATACCCCGCCGTGTACCTGGTGGGCGAGGGCGCCCGGGGGGAAATCCTCTCCGTGGCCTTCTCCGGCAAGGACCAGCACCAGGACGCCGGCGCCAAGATCGTCCACGCCGCGCCCCACACGACCTCGGTGGTCACCTCCAAGTCCATTTCCAAGGACGGCGGCCGCTCCAGCTACCGCGGCCTGATCAAAGTCCACAAGGGCGCGGTCGGGTGCAAGTCCAACGTCCGCTGCGACGCCTTGATCATGGACGCGGCCTCCCGGTCCGACACCTACCCCACCATGGAGATCGACGAGGAAGACACCTCCATCGGGCACGAGGCCTCGGTGTCCAAAATCGGCGAGGAACAGCTTTTCTATCTTCAGTCCCGCGGTCTCTCCGAGGCCGAGGCGACGCTCATGATCGTGAACGGTTTCTTCGAGCCCTTCGTCAAGGAACTCCCCATGGAGTACGCCGTCGAGCTCAACCGGCTGATCGAACTCGAAATGGAAGGTTCGGTGGGTTAGGGTGAACGCCGCCCTGGAACCGACATCGGCCGGCCTGACCGCCCTGCGCGAGAGCGCGGCGACGCTCTTCGCCGCCCTCCCCTGGCCCAAAACCGAGGACGAAGCCTGGCGCCGCACCGACCTGGGCTTTTTGGACCCGGACCGTTTCGACCCCGCCGCGCCGGAAGGACTGTCCGATTTCGACCACGCCGACGTTTTGGATTTCGACCGCCCCGAGGAACGCCTGGGGGAAATGATCTGTTCCGGCAACGGGATGTTCCGCCGCTGGTCCAAGGAGCTGGAGGCCCAGGGCGTTCATTTCTGCGACCTGGCCACCGCCATGACCCATTATCCCGACAAGGTTTTCCCCTACCTGGGCCGGGTGGTCCCGCCGGAGTCCGGCAAGTTCGCCGCCTGGAACGCCGCCCAATTCACCTCCGGGATTTTCCTCTACGTGCCCCGGGGCGTCGTCCTGTCCCAGCCGATTTTGGGGGCCTTCGGGTTCGGGTCCTCCACGGGCCGGGCCTTTTTCCCGCGCACGCTGGTCGTGCTGGAAGAGGGCGCCCAGGCCACCTACATCGAAGACCACACCGCCCGCGCCGCCGAGGGGGAAAACCTTTCCAACGGCGTGATGGAGTTCGTCGTGGGCGCCGGGGCCAAACTGAATTACGTCCATTTGCAACGCTGGCCCAAGAACTGGTGGCACTTCTCCAAACAAAACGCCTGGGTCCGGCGGGACGGCGAGATGAATTCCATGGTCATCGCCACGGGCGCCGGCACCAGCCGGGCGGATTTCGGCTCGGATTTGTTGGAGACCGGCGCCTCGGGCCGCCTCTACGGCCTGGTCTTCGGCGACGAGGAACAGCGCTTCACCCACCACACCCACCAGGACCACCGGGCTCCCCACACGACGAGCGACCTGCTCTTTAAAGCGGCCCTCCGGGACAACGCCCGCTCCATCTACACGGGGATGATCAAGATCGCCAAGGAAGCCCAGAAGTCCAACGCCTACCAGGCCTCCAAAAACGTTTTGCTCTCCAAGGGCTCCCGGGCCAACGCCATCCCCATGCTGGAAATCCTGGCCGACGATGTGAAGTGCGGCCACGGCGCGGCCGTGGGCAGTTTGGACGACGATCAGCGGTTTTACCTGATGAGCCGGGGCCTGGCCCGGGAAGAAGCCGAGCGGGCCATCGTGGAGGGATTTTTCGAAGACGTGCTCCAGCGCATCCCCGTCCCCGGCATGTCGGACCGCCTGCGGGCCGTGTTGGACGCGAAGCTCGAGGCCCCCCGTGGGTAATTACCACACCGTCACCACGGTGGATCAAGTCGCCCCGGGCACCCTGCGGGTGTTCCGGGTGCGGGGCAAGCGCATCGCCATCAGCCAGGTGGAGGGCTCCTTTTACGCCATCGACGACGTCTGCACCCACGACGACGGCCCCCTGGGCGAAGGCACTTTGAAGGGCGACGAGGTGGAGTGCCCCCGCCACGGCGCGCGTTTCAGCGTGCGCACCGGCGCGGCGCTGTCCATGCCGGCGGTGGCGCCCGTCCACGTCTACCGCGTGCGGGTGGACGGCAAAAACATTCAAGTGGAGTGGCCCCAGTGAAATCCCCCGTTGCTTTGGACGTCGCCCGGCTCCGCCTGGACTTCCCCATTTTGTCCCGCAAAATCAACGGCCACCCCCTGGTTTACCTGGACAACGCCGCCACGACGCAAAAGCCCATGTCGGTCATCATGTCCATGACGGCCTATTACGAGCGCACCAACGCCAACGTCCACCGGGGCGTGCACACCCTGTCCCAGGAAGCCACCTCCCTCATGGAAGATTCCCGGGTGAAAGTGGCCAAGTTCATCAACGCCCCGGACCCGGCGACCGTGATCTTCACCCGGAACGCCACGGAGTCCATCAACCTGGTGGCCTATTCCTGGGCCCGGAAACACCTGAAACCCGGCGACGAAATATTGCTGACGGAAATGGAGCACCACTCCAACCTGGTGCCCTGGCAGTTGGCGGCCCAGGCGACGGGCGCGGTGCTCAAATTCATTCCCGTGACCGGCTGGGACGGGTATTTGGATCTGTCGAAAATTTCCGATTTGCTCACGACCAAGACCAAACTGCTGGCCTTGACCCACATGTCGAACGTCCTGGGCACCCTGAACCCCGTCGAAGATTTGGCCCGGAAGGCCCACGCCGTGGGAGCCAAGGTGCTGGTGGACGGCGCCCAATCGGCGCCCCACCTGCCCATCGACGTTCAAAAGCTTGGGTGCGACTTTTTCGTTTTCTCCGCCCACAAGATGCTGGGCCCGACGGGACTGGGCGTCCTTTGGGCCCCCCGGGAACTGTTGGAATCCATGGACCCGTTTTTGGGCGGGGGGGACATGATCGCCCAGGTGTGGAAGGACCACTCCACCTGGAACGAACTGCCCTACAAATTTGAAGCGGGCACGCCCAACATCACCGGCGCCATCGCCTTCGGCGCGGCGGTGGATTATTTAACCCAGGTGGGCATGGACACGATCCGCGCCCACGAGATGGACCTCACGGGCTACGCCTTGAAGGCGCTCAAAGCCCGGTTCCCCAAGATCGTCCTCCACGGCCCGTCGGACGCGGCCCAGCGGGGCGGGGTCGTGAGCTTCGAGCTCCCCGGCATCCACCCCCACGACGTGGGGACCATCGTCGACCGGGAAGGCGTGGCCATCCGCGCCGGGCACCACTGCTGTCAGGTGCTCATGAAAAAATTCGGTGTCTCGGGCACGGCCCGGGCCAGCTTCTACATCTACAACACCCGGGAGGAAGTGGACGCCCTGGTGAAATCCCTGGAAAAAGTGGAAGAGCTCTTCGCCCAGAAGGCCCGAGCGTGAGACGGTTTGTTTTCGCCGCGGCGATGGTTTTTGTCGCCGGCGGCCTCCGGGCGGGGGACGAGGCCGAGCTGAACTTCATCGGTTTTTCCGAGGACGGCGCCCGCTTCGCCTACGAGCAGTTCGGCGTTCAGGACGGCTCCGGGTTCGGCTACTCCCAATTTCTCTTCGTCGACGCGGCCAAAAACGCCTGGGCCGGTCCCCCGCAGGGGGTCGAAGACGAGAAGGGCGATTCCCTGGAGGCCGTGCGGGCCCGGGCCCGGAAAGCGGCCGAAGCGTCGCTCCAGAAATTCGGCATTCAAGTCGGAAACACGGGCGACCATCTGCTGTCCCATCCCACCACGGACCTGGGCGTGGAGGACCGAACGGCCAAATTCCGGCTCCCTTCCGCCTCCGAGCCCTACGAGCTTCGGTTGGAGGAGACCCCGGTGAAAAACGCCGTCTGCGAAGAGCGGGGCCAGCCGGCGGCCCTGTTGACGGTGACCCTGACCGGTTCCCCGTCGGGGAACGTCCGGGTGCTTCAAAAGGACGCCGCCCTGCCCCGAAGCCGCGGCGCCTGCCCCGGCGGGTACCGGGTGCAGGACGTCTACGTTTTTAAAAACACCCTGGCCGTTTTTTTGAACGTGTACACGGCCGGGTTTGAAGGGCCCGACATGCGCCACCTGGCCCTGGGCTCCCCGCTGGAGACGAAATGACCGACGACCTTTACCGCGATTTGATTTTGGACCACTTCCGGCACCCCCGCAACCAGGGGGCGCTGGCGCAGCCCGACGTCAAAGTCCAGGGCGTGAACCCCCTTTGCGGCGACAACCTGGAGCTGACCTTCATCGTCCGGGAAGGCAAAATCGAGGACATCAAGATGACCGGGAACGGCTGTTCCATTTCCCAGTCTTCGGCCTCCATGATGACCGAGGCGCTCAAGGGGAAAGATTTGTCCACCTCCCAGTCCCTGGCCCAGGCCTTTAAGAAGATGATGCTTCAAAACGGCTCCGCCGACGACCTGCCCGAGGATTTGGAAGACCTGGCGGCCCTGGAAGGCGTGCAAAAATACCCCGTGCGGGTGAAATGCGCGCTCCTGGCCTGGAACACCCTGCTCCAGGGATTGACCGACTACCAGGAAAAGAAAGCCTGATTTAAGGAGAGCCCCGTGCCCACCCTTCCCGAAATCCGCACCGTCCTAAAGACCGTTTACGATCCCGAAATCCATTTGAGCGTGATCGATCTGGGCCTGATCTACGACATCGCCGTGGAAAAAGACGGCGACAAGGGCGACCGCATCAACGTCAAAATGACCCTCACCACCCCCGCCTGCCCCTACGGCCCCGCCATCTTAAGCAAAGTTCACTCGGAACTCTCCGCCATGACGGGCGTTTCCGACGTGAAAGTCGACCTGGCCTGGATCCCGCCCTGGGACCCCCGCAAAATGGCCTCCGACGAAGCCAAGCTCAAGATGGGGCTTTTCGAGTTGGACGACGCGGACGAAACGGAAACTGCCGCCGCCCTTTCGCAGAGCTCGAGGACGGCGGGCGGTCCCACGGGTCCCGAAACCCCCGCCGCCCTTTCGCAGAGCTCGAGGACGGCGGGCGGTCCCACGGGTCCCGAAACCCCCGCCGCCCCCCACGTCACGGAATAGCCCGGGTCCCGGCGTGAAAACGCCGATTCGAAAACTCCTTCCGGCTTTTCTCTTCCTCCTCCCTCTCGGGCCCCTCCGGGCGGAGCGGCGGCCCTTCCTCATGGGCACGTCGGTCTTCGCCGACCTCTTCCAATACAAATTTGAAAATTTGGGCGACAAGGATTTCCTGTCCATCCACGTGGACGATTTCCTCGGCGTCCCCTGGGACGCCTTCAAAACCGGCGCTCCGCCCCCGGCCGCCTGGGCCGCCCAGTGGGAGGCCCTGGCCAGCAGCGCCGCGGCTTCGGGCAAAATCCTTTACCTGTCCGTCTCGCCGCTCGCGGGGCGGAAAACCCTGACGGATCGGGTGCTTTCCAACGGCACCACCCAGGGCGGCTGGGCCCCCGTGGACGCGGACGGCTGTTACCCCTTCGCCACGGACCCCGACGCCGAGGCCAACAAACAGGCCTACCTTCGCTACTGCCAATACGTGATCGACCGGGTTCGGCCCACCTACTTCACGCCCGCCATCGAAATGAGCGTCCAGTTCACCAAATGCCCCCTGCAAAAAGCCGCCTTCAAAAATTGGTATTCCGACGTGTACGCCGCCCTCAAGAAGGCCAATCCCAAACTCATCATCTTCCCGACCTACCAGTTCGAGCACATGTACGGCCTGGCCGAACCCGCCGCCTGGTGCGGCGGCACCCGGACCGACGCCTCCATCGCCGCCTGCTTCCAACAGCGCCTGGAGGAGGCGGCGCAACTGCCCGGGGACCGCATGGCCTTTTCCATCTACCCCTATTTGTGGAAGTACACGCCCACCCTGCCCGACAATTACAGCACCACGGTCCCCTACGAGGACGCCTTCGCCCGGGTGAAGCGCACGACCCATAAAAAGATTTGGATTTCCGAAACCGGCTGGCCCGGGGTGGACGTCTACGACGCCTACGCCCACGCGACGCCCGCCTCCTCCTGCGGCGTCAACGTCATCCCATCGCCCGCCCTGGCGGGAGAGGCGAACCTGGCCAACCACATGACCCAACTGCTCGCCCAAGCCCAGGCCAAGGAATTCGAGGCGGTGGTCTGGTGGTCCAACCGGGACCAGCTGGACAAAACCCTGGCCGGCGCCTGCCCCTGCGCCAACGCCGGGGACACCACCTGCTCCTGGTCCGACGCCTTCTACCAAAGCGGAGGTGGAGGAGCGGCCGGTTCCGTGGTGGAATTTCTTTGGCGCATCAACGGCAACACCGGCCTCCGCTACCGGGACGGCACGCCCAAGCCCGTCATCCACGCCCTCTGGTCGTCCTATCTGTCGCAACCCCTGGCCACGCCGACGTCGCCCAAAACCATCCAGGCCTACCCCAACCCCTTCCGGGCCAGCCGGGGCGACGCCGCCGTGAACCTGACGGAGGTCCCGCCCAACGCCCGCCTGCGGATCTACACGGTCAACGGCGAATTGGTGAAGGAACTGGAAGCCAACCCCCTGGGCTTCACCGCCTGGGACGCCACCGACCGAAACCAAAAGCCCGTCCCCAGCGGCGTCTACTACGTGAACGCCGACGGCGGGGGGGAAACCAAGACGACCAAGGTGGTGGTTCAGCGGTAGGGGGGCTTTGAAGAATGGCGGGAATTGGTATAATGAACAAAGGTACGCCGATTAAGATTTACAGATCTTTTTCCGATTTAGTGACCAAGAAGGTGAAAGGCCACGGGCGCCATTCAGCTTCATCGGCCCCGGAGTCTTTCAGCACTTTAAAATTTGTTTTCCGAGTGGATAAAAGATGAAGGGCGCCCTTGCCCAATTCAGCAAGGGCTGCCCGCACTTTCAACACTTGGTAAGGATGCGGGCGTAGTTCAGTTGGTAGAACGTCTCGTTGCCAACGAGAAGGTCGTCGGTTCGAACCCGATCGCCCGCTCCACTTTAAGAATGGCCGACTTCGTCGGCCATTTAACTGTGCGGGCTGTCCCTGCTGGTTTGGGCAGGGACGCACGCGGTTGATAAGCAATAGGAAGGCTGATTCACTCGGCCGGATAAACATTGCGGGCAGCCCTTGCTGAATTGGGCAAGGGCGCACGCGGTTTATGAGCTAAGAATGGCCGACGGAGTCGGCCGGATAAACAGTCGGGCAGCCCTTGCTGATCTGGGCAGGGCCCTTGATCAGAGATCAAGGACCTGGGGCGGTTGCAGAGCAACCGAATTCCCCCAAGACGCACGCGGTTGATAAGCAATAGGAAGGCTGATTCAGTCGGCCGGATAAACATTGCGGGCAGCCCTTGCTGGTGTGGGCGGGGCCCTTAATCAGAGATTAAGGACCTGGGGCGGTTGCAGAGCAACCGAATTCCCCCAGAACGCACCCGGTTGATAATTATGGTGTTGATTCTTTTGAGGTTTTCCTAAGCGGGCGATCGTGGGTTCACTCACGTCGCCCGCTTTTTTTTGATTGGTAGCGCAATCGGATTTCTTCCGCTAAACGATCAGTCGGGACGAAAAATAAAGACTGAAAACTGTGGAAAATCGGGCCTCTCTAAACCATAAAACTAACCGATAGAAAAATTTAACGCCTCCCCTGAAGCCCCGCCGCAATTGACTTCCCTCGGAAACCTGTTAAAATATTGATACTTCTTTAGTTAATTCCGCACCAAAAGGCCTCTATGCGCCGGGTTTGTGGTTTTGACACCTTGTCCGCGCACCTCGTCCGAAAAAGCCTCTCCCTGTCCCTGAGCGTTGCGCTCGGGGTTTTTCCCATGGCCACGGCCTTTGGTCGGGAGGATGATCGCACCTCCTACCTCGCCAACAACCGCTACCAGGATTACCAAAACCAATACAAGCCGGAGAAGAACTACTCCGCCTCCTCCCAACTGGACCGGCAAATCAGAATGCAGAACACGGCCCTGGCATTGCGGTTCCAGGCGCCGACGGCGACGTCCCTGGGGCGGATGGATGCGCCAATGCCCACGTTTCAAACCCCCACGATAAAATTCGACTTCCTGGGGAACAACGCCCCCAAAGTTCCCAACGCCCTGCGGGCGACGCCCCAGCCGGAGGCCCTGACGGCGCCTATCAAGCCGGGTCTGCTGGGCACCATCGGCAATGCCTTAAAGGCGGTGGGGCACGCCATGGCCTACCCCTTCCAAAAGATTGGGCAGGGGATTGCGGGCTTGATACAGCGGGCCTTTGGATCGGGCAACCGGGCGACGACCCTGACCGACAGCCAACGGGCGACCTTGAGCGCCTATCGCAACATACAGCCCGCGGGGGATGGGACCTTTAAGGCGGCGGGGCAAACCGTGGCTTTTGGTCGAACCTGGGAGGAGGGGGCGACTTTTAAGGTGGAGGGGGATCAACTGCGGTTGATCCAGGGCACGAGCTTTGAAAAGACCTTTGGCGGGATGGAGCGGAAAGACGGCGGGCTGATGCCGCTCAAGATGGCGGAAGTGAACGGTGTCATTCAACCAACGGGCCTGGACTTTGACCGCCTGGCCCCCAACACGGCCTGACGATCAAGTCGCCCATGACCATTGAGGGGTTTGGGGAGCTGAAGGCGGGGGAGATGACCTACCAGGGGGCATGGAAATCCCTGGACGGGCAAACCACGGGGGGGCGATTCAAATTTGAAAATACGCTCCTGGACCTAAACAAAGACCTGGCCCACGGGATAGACATGAACAACCCCGTGGCGCTCCGCCAAGCCACCTTTGCCCTGCAGGCGGAGCTGATGCGGCTAAACAGCGCGGTGGTGGAGAAAGGCGCGGGCAGATATTTTGTGAGCCAAGAGGAAAGCCCCGTGGACATCGGCCGCCTCGAAAAAACCGCCGGGGAGTTGGACAAGGGGAGCGAAGCCAGCCTGCGCGCCATTGAAACCACAAAGCAGGACATGGCCCACCGGACGGAGGCCCTGGGGGCGTCCGCCAAAGCCCTGGCGGAGAGGACGGGGCAAGGCGGCGCGGTCACGATCGACATGAGTGACCGCTTAACCGATTTGCAACGTGAAGCCCTGGCGGTGCGGGGGGAAGCCAACCGAATCGGCCAGGCCCTAAAGGCCGGCGACTACGCCGGGCTGGACACAGCAACCAAAAACCTGGCCCAGCGCCAGGATGCCCTGGCGAAAAAGACCGAGGACCTGGCCGGCCAGGCCGCGGCGATTAAGGATTTGCAAAAGGGTTTTAGAGGGATGGAGCTTGGGGCCAAGGCGTTGTCCCAAAAAGCCGAAGGCCAAGTGGCTGCCCAGGAGAGCGAAAACATTGAAGCCTCCGCCCAGATCGCCATTGCGGCCGCCAAGGTGTTGGTGGGCCAAGGCGCGATAACCCCCGAGCAAGGCGCCCAATTGGGAACCCAAATAACAACCCTGCGAAACCAAGTGAGAGGCGTCGCACCGTCCGCCACGATAAAGCCCGAGGAGACAGCGGCCCACGAGAAGCAGGGCTTCTTTGGCCGGATGCTGCAGAAAGCCAGCGATCTAAAAACAGCCGTCGCCAACCGTTGCCAAGAAACAGCCGCCAAAGCCGGCGTAGCGGCCACCGCCGCAAAAGCGCTGGTCACGGACACCGCCAATGAAACCGCCGCCTGGACAATGACGGTGACCCAAAGCGCGGCGGCTAAGACAGCGGGTGTAGCACTATCTACGAAAGAAAATATTTCTGATTCATCTAAAAAAGCGATTGGCTGGATCGAGAGCATTACCGAAAGGGCAGAAAAAAATACCGCAAATCACTTGTTACGCCTCCCTTCGGCAACACGAACAGTTAGTGCTTTCATCGAAGAACGGGTTGGTGCTGGTGTGATCGCCGTAAAGCGGAAAGGTGTGAATGGCATTCAGCAGACTGCTGCCCTGGCCTTTGCAGCCGGAGACCTGGTTGTTTCTCCCTTGACCGGTTCGGAAATTAATCGGGATCCTATGCCGGGGTACAAAGCCATAAGGCAAGAAAATATTTTGGGCATCCCTGATGAAAAGGGAATCGAATTATTCGGCGCTCCGTCGACCAGACGCGCAGGTAATTCTGAGGCCGTAATATTTGACATTCGACACTTTTATCGAACCCCGCCTTTAGTGAACGTGATGCCACATTCTCCATGGATCAAATTAGACAAGGGTGATCAGTCAAAGAATATCAGGGTGTGTTTTAACGAGGCACCAGCGGATTACATAACGGACGTGAAATCCTCGAAATCGATTAATTTGTTTGTTCATGGATTCAATGTCACCTCCGCTGAATCTCTAGCGTTCAGGGAAAAAATGACTCGCGGAATGAACTATGCGGGATACAAGAATCTGAATGCACTGATTTCTTGGTCGGGCGACGTTGGCGGGAATTATATTTCCAAGGCGGTTTATTATAGTCGCGCGGTTCGGTCGGCGGATTTGTCGTGGCAGGGAGTCCGGCGCATTGGACAGTTCGTTAAGAGTTACAATCCGGAAATAAAAATGAATGCGATGACCCACAGTTTGGGTGCGCGCTTGATTTTAGAGGCAGCGGCTAGTGGGATGAAATTTCATATGGTTATCATGTTGGTTCCCGCGTTGGATAACGAAGTTTTTTCGCGTGGCGGTTTTTACGAAAAGGCAATTCAAAACATTGATCACCTGGTCGTGGTTTATTCAAAGAACCAGGAAGCAGTTTTCGGTATCTATCGCTTGTCTCAATTTGATCGTGCTATGGGGGATGTCGGCCCATCTGGGCCAGTAAATCACCCTGATTTTAAGGCGATTGATGCTACGAAGGCATCCCGAAATCAATACGGAATTAGAATTGATAGTCACAGCGATATATACGAACGAGAGACCATCAGGATGATGATAGAGCAATTGAGGAGAGATCAATGAATAAACTTCGAATCCCGATTTTTGCCTTCTTGGCTTTTATTTCGATGTCGGGTTGCCAAGCCAAAGATCCAAAAGTGATTTCGTCCCATTTAAAAATTGGTATGACCAAGGCGGAATTGAACAGCGCCTTGAAAGAAGAATCGTTTCTTCGAGAGCAGCTTGTAGCGGTTTATCCAAATCGATCGGTAAAAGAAATGAAAGGCATTATTGGTCCCCATGATCCCTCTGAGTGGTGTTATCCTGAAACTCTTGGCGATCAGTTGCGTTTCGATGGGAACGAAAAAGTTTTCTCCTATTTGATCCATAAAAAATATGTGTTTGCAAATGGATGGTTTTTTGATTATTTGGCCGTGTTCTATGACCAAAAGAATGACAAGGTTGTCGGCTGGGGATTTTTCCATGAGATAGGGAAACCAGAAACGTGGAACGACAATTTTTAAAACCGAAGATTCGGCATGAAGAATTTGCGAGGGAAATTGCAGAGGCGATTGGTTGAATGGTTGTAAGAGCAAGAAATGTTGGATTTGTTATTTATTTCGCATTAATGGGGACTGCTTGTCGGCATTGCATGAATGTCGGGGCTGTAACAGCCCAATTGCGAATTGGGATGAGCAAAGCTGAATTAGATCAAGTGATGAAAGCGGAGCGTTTTATTAGGGAGCAAGTGGTGAAGGTTCGTCCCGGGAGTAATGAGATTCACACGCGTGCCGCTATACGCAACAATAAAATTTATAAATATGTTTCCCCAGAAGATCTCATTGAAGTGCGCTTGCCTTTTGACGAAAGCGTAACTGCGTATTCGTATTTGATCAAAGAAGAGCACTGATTTGCCAATTCAATTAACGTTGAAGCTCTTTTTGTTTTCGTGGATACGAAAAAGGATGCTGTCATCGGTTGGGCAGATATTGATGGGCTTGTTGAAACTCGGCTCTGGAACGATTATTTTTAAAGAGTTTGAATTGAACGACGCAACAGGCAAAGTTTGCTTAGATCGATTAAAATCGTGTTTTCTTTTTTTCGATAGTAAAATAATAATCTAACGGAGCCCCCCATGAACCCCTACCGCCCCAAAGACCTAACGCTTTTGCTGTTGCGCATCGTCGCCGGCCTACTGTTTTTACAAGCCGGCGGCATGAAGCTCTTTGACTGGTTCGGCGGGGTCCCCGCCGAATTCGGCGGCCATCCCAAACTCTTCTCCCTGATCGGCATCGGCGGGGCATTGGAATTCTTCGGCGGGCTTCTGGTTCTGTTGGGCCTTTTCACCCGCCCTGCCGCTTTCATCATCTCGGGCCAGATGGCGGTGGCCTATTTCATGTTCCACCAGCCCAAGGGTTTTTGGCCCATCCAGAACCACGGGGAACCGGCGGTCCTGCTGTGCTTCATCTTCCTTCTTTTTGCCGCCCACGGCGGCGGGGACTGGAGCTTGGACGCCAGGCTCTGCCGTAAAAAAGTCACCGTTCCTCCCAAGTAACCCGCCGCTCTTCTTGCAGGCCCCTTAAAAACCTTTTCGTTCGTCCTCCCGGAATGGTTTTATCCGGGATTTGAATGCTTTCTTCCATGGATAAGACCCCCTGGATTCCGGCCAGCGCAGCGGGCGGGCGGGGTTTTGAACCCCAGACCCCCCGCCCTTCTGGGGGGCCTCTAAAAACCCCCTCCTCCCCCCCCCCCCGGGGGGTTGTCGGAAAGGGAATGCCTTCCCCCCGTAGCCCTGGATTCCGGCCAGCGGCATGCCGGAATGACGGGCGAGGGGGTTTTTCAACAGCCGTTAACTTGGATTTTTTCAGTGGCCTGGGGGATTTGCCGAAAAACGTGGTTATTTATTCTTCACAAAATAATGTTTCCGAAGTCCCTGCTAGGGCCCGCACTTTTGGCCCGTAAATTCGCCCGCCTTATCCTTCTCGTTCCTCGCGCCCCACCGGGAGATTCAGGTTAATTCGCTTCATCCCCTTTGACGCGCGTGGGCTCCACCCGAAAATCAGGCGCTTCGGGCGATGGCGGTGAGGACTTTAAGGACGTCGTCCCATTTTTCCGGGGCGAGAGCCGGAGACAGGAGGGTGAACAGGTCGGACAGGATCCAGGCCCGATTCGCCGCTTCGGCAACGGGTTCATCGGCTCCACGGGCGTTCAGCTTGAGGGCGGCGGTCTGGAACAATTGAAGGCCTCCGCCGCGGGCCAGGCTTCCCAGTTCTGTCCCGAGCCCGGCGAGCGCCACTTCCACAACCCCGGAGGGGAGATCCCCTTCGGGTGTCCGGAGGGAAGAAAAAACCCCGCGCCGAACCCGGATGTCCGCCCCCGCGATCAACAAATCGTCGGCGTCGGTGAAAATGACCGCGTTGGGCTTCCCCTTCAGGAACGCCTCCAAGGCGGTCCGTTGTTTCTCGGTGGCCACGCTCCGGGCGTCCACGAAAAGGACGGGGGTGCCCTTTAGGTCCTCCAACGAGGGCGCCGGGCGGCCGCTCACCGCCGCCGTGCGCACCGCGGCCCGGGCGGCCCCGTACATATAATCCTCCACCCCCAAACGGGCGGGCTTCGCTCCCACGATCTCCGTGACCCGCGCGGCAAAGCGCCGCTGTTCCGCCGTCAGGGTTTGTTCCATGGCCACTTCGGAAATAGGGGACGGAGGCCCCTTGTCCACTTTCGAATCAAGCCGGCGGTGGAGGAGGAGGGTCAGTCCCCAACCGGCGGCCTGGAGGACGGTCTGGGGCCAGCCGGCGTCCAACGCCAAGAGGGGGGCGGCGGCGACGAGGGCGAAATAGAAGAGGGCCATGATCCCGGCTTTGGCCCAATCGACCTGGACTTCGGTGTGGAGCCACCGGGCGGGGAGGGCGTGGGACGGGAGGAAAAGGGCGGTCAGGAGGAGGGGGACCACGGCCCAGGCGGTGCCGGCGAAGAACACGGCCGCGCCGATGTTCGCCAGCGCCGTTCCCAGTCCTAAACCCCATTCGTAAACGGGCGCGTGGGCCTTGTAGTGGGCTCCGGTTTGGCGGGACCCCTCCACGCCGCCCCGCCAGCCGCCGACGGATTCGAAAAACGCGGTCATCCAACGGCTGGTCGCCCGGCCTGGTTTTGGCGCGCCCCCTGGGCCTTGTCCCTTTGGGGAATCGTTAAGAACCTCAAAGGGTTCGTTGATTTTGTTTTCGGGGGATATGGCGGCGGCTTCAAGGAGGGTGTGCCCGGCGACCGGGATCGTCACGCCCGATCCGAACCGCAACCGCCGGAAAAGCCGGTCGGCGTAGGTTGAAAACGCCTTCGTTCCGGCCGGCAGGTAGGCGAAAATCCCTCTCCCGGTGGGGACGCCCGTGACCACGCTGTTTCCCGGATGGGTGGAAACAAAAAAGAAATAGAGGTCTTTTTTGAACGTGTTCAACCCTTCGAAGTTCATCTGGCCGATGGACAAGACGACGTCCGCCGACAAGAGCACGTCGACAAGCTCCCGGGAGAACTTCCGCACGTCGACGCCGTCCCCCGCGCAGCCCGGCACGACCCGCAGGCGGTCGCCGAGCGATTGAACTTCCTTTTTGAAAAGAGGCGAATTCAGAATCCTTTTTACGTCGTCAACCGAGGCGTCCTCCCGGTATTGCCCGTTTCGAGGCACCAGGACAAAACGGAGGTTCTTGTTCATCGCCATCTGGTCGAGAATGAACCTCAAAACAAAAACGACCTCGCCGTTGTCGTCCAGAAAAACCGGGACCGTGATCGGCTTCGGCGATCGGACGACCCGTTGGACATAACTCTCGAACGCATCGATGGCGAGCGCCCGGTCGTCGAACGAGCGAACTTTCTCCCGAAGCCTGTCCGCGATTGAACGTTCCTCGCCGTGGTAGAGCTCTTCGTTGGGGAGGTGCTTTAAAGCCTCAAAGCAATAGAGCAAACGCAACAACCTCTGGCGGAGAGCGATCCCGTCTTCTTGAAGGGCCGCGGCGACGTTGTTCGTTTTCAAGTTCCGGACGGAGAAAGGTTGAACCCGTCGTTGCCTTTGACGACGTCCTCACGATGCCGCAGGTGAGCACATCCCTTTCCATCGTCGTCGGGTTGAATCCCGGCGCCCCTTCCGCCGCGCTCAGCAAATCAACCGCTTTTCTCTTCATTTCCTCTTTTTCGCTCGCCTCCAACTCCCCGTTCAAAACCAAAAGGGTCAACTGCCGGTCGATGATGGATTCCCGGCTGAATTGCCGGTTGTCGACGGTTTCCTGCCAAAAGGTCTTCCCGAGTTCATTTTCCCGGTAGATTCCCGGGACGTAATCCCTGGAGACCAAAACCGAGGTTCCGTCGACCGCTTCCGGTTCCGCCTTTTCAGCCGGGGGACCGCGGGCGGTCCGCGCCGAACCGGGCGCCCGGGAAGGCGAAACCTCGTTCGTTACTCGGTAAATGCCATCGGGGCCCCGGACGATGGTTATGGGATTGTTAAACGGGAGCCCCGCCGATGGTCGAAGGTTCTTGATCCGACGTAAAAAGGCGGCCAGAGGGGATGAGGGCCCGGCCCCGTCGTTAACGGACAAGGATTTTTCGCTTTCGGCCAACGATGGGGTTGTCGGAGCGTTGGTCCTCTCCGGGAGAGTCCACGAGAGGAGGGCCCCCGAAACGCCTTGGATCCATTCCCAGGTTTGAGGAAGCTTGTCCACGATCGGATCGAAACAACGGTGGAGGAAGAGGGCCAGCCCCCAGCCGGCGGCCTGGAGGACGGTCTGGGTCCAGCCGGCGTCCAACGCCAAGAGGGGGGCGGCGGCGACGAGGGCGAAATAGAAGGCGGCCATGACCCCGGCCTTGACCCAATCGACCTCGACCTCGGCGTTGAGCCACCGGGCGGGGAGGGCGTGGGACGGGAGGAAAAGGGCGGTCAGGAGGAGGGGGACCACGGCCCAGGCGGACCCGGTCAGGAAGAAGGCCGCCCCAAGGTTGGCGGCGGCCGCCCCGAAACCCAGGGACCACTCGTAAACGGGCGCGTGGGCCATGTAATGGGCGCCCCAGCGCTTGGCCGCGTCCGGTCCGCCCCATTGGGCCCCGAGCCACAGGAAAACCTGCGCCATCCAACGGCTGGTGGCCCGGCCTGGTTTTGGAGCGCCCCCTGGGCCTTGTCCCTTTGGGGAATCGTTAAGAACCTCAAAGGGTTCGTTGATTTTGTTTTCGGGGGATATGGCGGCGGCTTCAAGGAGGGTGTGCCCGGCGACCGGGATCGTCACGCCCGATCCGAACCGCAACCGCCGGAAAAGCCGGTCGGCGTAGGTTGAAAACGCCTTCGTTCCGGCCGGCAGGTAGGCGAAAACCCCTTTCCCGGTGGGGACGCCCGAAACCACGCTGGGTCCCAAGTGCATGGAAACAAAAAAGAAATAGAGGTCTTTTTTGAACGTGTTCAACCCTTCGAAGTTCATCTGGCCGATGGACAAGACGACGTCCGCCGACAAGAGCACGTCGACAAGCTCCCGGGAGAACTTCCGCACGTCGACGCCGTCCCCCGCGCAGCCCGGCACGACCCGCAGGCGGTCGCCGACCGAGTGAACTTCCTTTTTGAAAAGAGGCGAATTCAGAATCCTTTTTACGTCGTCAACCGAGGCGTCCTCCCGGTATTGCCCGTTTCGAGGCACCAGGACAAAACGGAGGTTCTTGTTCATCGCCATCTGGTCGAGAATGAACCTCAAAACAAAAACGACCTCGCCGTTGTCGTCCAGAAAAACCGGGACCGTGATCGGCTTCGGCGATCGGACGACCCGTTGGACATAACTCTCGAACGCATCGATGGCGAGCGCCCGGTCGTCGAACGAGCGAACTTTCTCCCGAAGCCTGTCCGCGATTGAACGTTCCTCGCCGTGGTAGAGCTCTTCGTTGGGGAGGTGCTTTAAAGCCTCAAAGCAATAGAGCAAACGCAACAACCTCTGGCGGAGAGCGATCCCGTCTTCTTGAAGGGCCGCGGCGACGTTGTTCGTTTTCAAGTTCCGGACGGAGAAAGGGTTGAACCCGTCGTTGCCTTTGACGACGTCCCTCACGATGCCGCAGGTGAGCACATCCCTTTCCATCGTCGTCGGGTTGAATCCCGGCGCCCCTTCCGCCGCGCTCAGCAAATCAACCGCTTTTCTCTTCATTTCCTCTTTTTCGCTCGCCTCCAACTCCCCGTTCAAAACCAAAAGGGTCAACTGCCGGTCGATGATGGATTCCCGGCTGAATTGCCGGTTGTCGTTTAATTCCTCCGAGAATTCATTTCCGAGCTCATTCTCCCGGTAGATTCCCGGGACGTAATCCGCGGAGACCAAAACCGGGGCCCCGTTGACCCCTTCCGGCCCGGGGCTTTCCATCGCCGAGCCGGCCCCCGCTCCGGCGTTTTCGCCCGGGGGACCGCGAAAGGCGCGCGTCGGACCGGGCCCGCGGAGCGGAAAGACCAAGGCCAACGCGCGGCGAATCCCATCGGAGATGGAAAAGGCGGATTGTTTTTCGATTTCCGTGACGAACCGGGGCCCCGTCGAAGAATCGCCGGGGGTCGATCCCACGGTGTAGGCCCACCCGTCTTTAAAAAGGACGTTCAGCCGGGTGGCTTCCCCGGAGGTTTTTACGACGATTTTCTTGATTCGCGCGGCCAGGGCGGGGGGGAGGAGAGAAAGAAAGGATTTCTCAACCGAGCCGAACGTCTTGGCCCGATCGGCCACGGCGATGAGGCCGGGCGCGGTCAATTGAACATCGCAGGCCTTGACGGGTTCGTTGGCCAGGAACAGTTGTTGTCCCTCGAAAAGCCTGTCCAGGGGGGTTTTCTCCTGGGTGAAAACGGAGAGGTAGGCGGAGCCCTGGGCGGTGTCGATTTTTTCGATCTTGGGGACGTAGGAAAGGACCGTGAACCCTTTCGCCGTCAGCGCCTTGGCGATGCCCTCGGCGTGGTAGCCGCCGGTGACGAGAACGGCCGCCATCGGTTCGGGGCCGGGAGAAGCCGCTTTCCCCACGTTGTTCGCCATCGCTTCGTCCCGGGCGTCGGCCTCCCGATAGAAAGACTCGAAGGAAGCGAGCGCGGGGGGGAGAGGCGGGAGGGAGCGGGCCGCGGCCGGCCCGGGGACGGCGTCGGCCTTGTATTCCCGCCATTCCACGGGCGTCAGGGAGAAATCCACGAGCTTCCCCGTCAGCCAGGCCCGCCGGGAATTCGCGAGGAGGCGCTTTTCCGCCTCGGTCCGGGCCAGGGCCGCGTAGGCCGCTTTTT